>JAJTYZ010000054.1 GCA_021463515.1 Chthoniobacterales bacterium
GGAGAAAGGGGAACCTTTACTTCGGTGAAAGCCGCAGATTCTGGATTGTTGAAATCCGATTTTGCCGTGATTTCGGAGGGCGTATCTTCCGCTATGGGTGGAGTGAAAATGTTTTGCCAACGTGCCGCTTCAAAAAGGCGTTGCACTTGTAGGCCTGACGCTAATTGCGCCGCAGTTCCGCGTTGTAAAACGAGAATATAATCCTCGCCGTCCGCTTCGAGGAAAGCCCGTGTTAATGGGGCAAGCGAATTTGACGACGTGAGTGCATCTACGATTTGCCCCCACGGAGATTGATGCCAGGCGTTGCGGAGCGTGGGATCGGCGAGAAGACTGCTCCACGTTGGTTGGAGGTGGTGCCATTGCTGCACGGGTTGACGCAGAGAAATGAAACCTTCGGCATCTTGCGGAACGTGACTTTCAAATCCGGGATTTTCCCACGATACGGGTGTCGCAGGCTTCTTTTTACAACCGACAAAAAACAGGATGAAAAACAAAAGCGTTGCAAACGACGGGCACAGGCGAGACACGGCTGTTTTATGGGCTTTTTTGAGGTGTTTCGTCCACGGAAAACGCTGCGAGTCGAATGGCTTCCAGCATGCTCGTGTGACTTGCGCGTCCCGTACCTGCGATGTCAAAGGCCGTTCCGTGATCGGGACTGGTGCGAACAAATGGTAATCCGAGAGTGACATTTACACCGCTGTCGAAAGCGAGAAGCTTGAGCGGGATGAGACCCTGATCGTGATACATACAAAGCACGGCATCAAATTCACCCTGTGCCGCACGATGAAAAACGGTATCCGGTGCATGGGGCCCGGTAAAATTACCGACGTTAGCGAGATCTTTTACGGCAGGGCTGATGATTGTTTTTTCCTCATTTCCAAATTGCCCTCCCTCACCGGCATGAGGATTCAGCCCTGCCACCGCTATACGTGGCGTGCGTTTTGTACGCTGCTGTACAAAGGCTGCAAGTAGGCGCCCGACGCGTAAAATTTCGCCGGTGCAGAGCAGCGATGGTACCTCACGAAGCGGAACGTGAATGGTGACAAGACCAACGGTCAACGGCCCTCCCGTGAGACACATGGCGAAATTCTTTACGTCGGCGGCTGTCGCAAAAAATTCCGTTTGCCCGGGAAAGGGGAAGCCGATTTCGCTGAGAGACTTTTTGGCCACGGGGGCGGTAACGACACCGGCAATGTCGCCGCTTCGCAGTAATACCGCCGCTTCTTCCAACGCTTCCCATGCTGCGCGTGCCGAGGCAGGGGTAGGTTTCCCGGGTGTATGCCCGATCGTATCGCCGAGAATGCGATAATCGCAGGTATTTGGGAGGTTGGAATCCGCTAAGCAGGCCTGAGTAATTTCCGGCCCAATGCCCGCTGGATCGCCGAGAGTTAGGCCGAGAACAGGGCGGGCAGACATGCTTTAGTAAATTTTTACAAAAGCTTTCTTACGAAGGCCGTCGAGCCAATGTTCTTGGAGGCGGACGCGTTCTTCTTCGAAAAGCTTTTTGCCGATTTCTTCGCGTAATTCGGAGAGAGGTTTTGTGGTGGCGGCTTTGCGAGCCTCGACACGCATGATGTAAAAGCTGTCGCCGATTTGAATGATGTCACTTAGCTCGCCGGGCTTGAGAGCAAACGCGGCATTGTTGAGCTGTTCATTGAGCGTCTTGCGATCAATCCATCCCCAATCTCCCCCCAGTTCCCCTGTGCTGTCATCGGAATACATTTGCGCCATGCCCGCAAAGTCCGCGCCATCCGCGAGTTTTTTGCGGATTTCCTCCGCCATGGTGCGTTTTGCCTCCACGGGATTATCCGAAGCTTCATCGCCCGCACGTAGAACAATCATGCTTAAACGCACTTCTTCCGGCGTGGAATAGCTGGAGACATTTTTACGGTAATAGGCTTCCACTTTGTCAGGTGAAATGACGAAGTCCGAACGCACGGCACGTTGGCGCATGGCTTGAATGATGATTTTTTCTTTTTCGATTTCACGGAAACGGGAAAGGCTGAAACCTTGGGCACGCAGGGTGCGAACAAAGGCGGTTCGGTCGCCGCCAAATTCCTGACGAATGACCGTATTAATGCGATCATCCACGACATACTCGGGAATTTGAAAACCCTGACTTTTGAATTCATCAATGATGAGCTGACGGTCTATGAGGTCTTTAAGAGCGGCATCTTGAGACTCTTTCATTTTCGCGCGTGCGGCATCGGTTTCGACGCTATCACCCAGCGCACGTTGGCGAAACATGAGCATTTCACGAATTTGCCCGTAGGTGATGACGTTGGTGTTCACCACAGCGGCCACACCATCCACCATGCGCTCCGAGGGCGAGGTTTGGGCGTAGGTTGAGGCGCACAAAAAAGACGCAAACAGCGCACAATTTCCGAAGAAGATGTAGAGACGAGAAATCACAATTGCTGCAAGAGTGTAAGAATCTGGCGTAATTTCAAGACGGGATCGCGGGATTCTAATCGCGGGTGCCGGTGCCCGATCATGAGAAAGTCGCCATGGCGCCGCAGACGAAGGATATTTTTTTCCGTTTCTACGAGATCAATTCCCACGGCAGCCGCACGAAGGCGTACGGCGGCCAGTTTGAGTAAATGACGCGCCGGAGGTGGCAATCGGCCATAGCGATCGCGCCAAAGATTTTTGAGTTCATCTAATGCAGGGAGCTCCGTGGCCTCGGCCAATTGCCGATGCGCGGCGATGCGTTCACGAGGATCGGTGATGTAGTCGGGTGGTATCCAAGCAGAAAGGCACCCCTCCGTTGCGTGTGCAGGATCGTTGATGATGAAATCCAGATGCACTTTCACTTCGGGATGTTTAGGGGTCTGACCGGTTTTTATTTCAGCGACGGCTGTTTTTAGAAGTCGGCAGTACATCTCGAACCCCACGGCGAGAATATGACCGCTTTGCTCCGTACCGAGAATATTGCCTGCACCGCGAATTTCGAGGTCTCGCATGGCAACGCGAAAGCCGGCACCAAGGTTGGAATACTGCCGTATCGCTGTAAGCCGTTTGCGAGCATCACCCACACCCATGAGTTCTCGTGGCAAAAGCAAATAGGCGTAGGCTTTGTGATTGGAGCGACCCACGCGCCCGCGCAATTGATACAAATCGGCTAATCCAAAACGATCGGCGCGATCAATAATGATGGTGTTGGCATTGGGAATATCGAGTCCGCTTTCAATGATCGTGGTGCAAAGCAAAATGTCGGCATCTCCCCGTACAAATGTCGTCATCACTTCCTCCAGCTCCCCTTCCGGCATTTGCCCGTGCCCCACCACAATGCGTGCATCGGGTAAAAGTTCGTGAAGGCGTTTCTCGAGAATCCCGATGGATTTCACGCGATTGTGGAGAAAATAAACTTGGCCTCCCCGTGCCAATTCACGGCGAATGGCGTCACGAATGAGGCGCTCATCATAGCCGCTAATGATTGTTTCGACGGGAATGCGATTGAGCGGCGGCGTTTCGATGGTCGTCATGTCGCGCGCGCCGAGCAGTGAGAGATAGAGCGTACGGGGGATAGGCGTGGCCGAGAGAGTGAGAACATCCACGCTGTGAAAGGTGTCTTTGAGCCGCTCTTTGTGCAACACGCCGAAGCGTTGTTCTTCATCCACAATGACGAGCCCAAGATTTTTGAAGCTCACATCACTTCCCAACAATCGGTGCGTCCCCACCACGATATCCACGGTACCGGTACGAAGCTGGTTGAGTGTTTCGCGCTGTTGCTTGGGTGTGCGAAAACGACTTAGTAGCGCGATAGAAACCGGATAATCCGACATGCGTTCACGCAGAGTTTGCCAATGTTGCTGGGCGAGAACGGTTGTGGGAGCAAGAAGGGCTACTTGATGCCCGCCCATCACCGCTTTAAATGCCGCACGAATGGCAACCTCCGTCTTTCCAAAACCCACATCGCCGCAGATAAGGCGATCCATGGGCCGCGACGATTCCATGTCCAGCTTGGTGTCCGCAATCGCCCGAAGTTGGTCTGGGGTCTCCTTAAAAATAAAGGCGTTCTCAAATTCTTTTTGCCATGTGTTGTCCGGAGGAAATGCCGTGCCGGAATGAAGCTCCCGTTCGGCTTGTAAACGCAGGAGTTTAGCTGCGTACGCAAGGACGGATTTTTCTGCACGCGTGCGAACGCGTTGCCAATGGGCACCGCCCAAATCACTGAGAGGCGGATTGCGCCGCCCTATGCCTACGTAGCGCGAGACTTTCCATCCTTGCTCCAGCGGAACATACAATTTGGAGCTGCGCGCAAATTCTAATACGAGCACTTCTCCGGCCTCTTCCTGTCCAGCGAGCACATGTAATCCTTGATAACGTGCAATACCATGATCGAGGTGAACAACGAGATCACCCGCAGAAAAATCATCGAAGCGTAAACTTTGACGCGCTGTAAGAGCGCGAGCGCGTTGCCATCCGCCACGCCGCGCCTCCAAGCTGGCAGCGCGTCCAAAAATTTCCGCATCCGTAAGGATCGCAAGTTTCGCCTCGGGCAACGTAAATCCACGAGTAAGCGTGCCGATGATGAACGGCACTTTCTTCAACGTCTCGTGCCCGTCCCCGGTTAACTCACGCAGGCGTGTCGCCTCACCTTCGTTGGTGCAGATAATGCGCACGGCCCAATCGGCATCCTGCCAGGATTGAATTTCGCGAAAAAGTTCCCGACGCCGATGCTCTAGGAGCACGATGTCACCCGCCGCAAAATCACCCCCGGGATGTTCGTGAGCGGCAATTTCAAACGATTCTTCGCCGGTAAGTACAATGTCGGAATGAATTTGTACGTCTGCTTCCGGCCACGCATCCTCGAGGGAGATAAAAATGACATCATCGCTAAAATATTCCCGCGTCGTGGAAGGATTTTGCGTGTAGCTTTGTTGGAGAAAGAGTTCACAGGCATCGAGAGTTTCGATGGAGCGTTGAGAATCAGGATCGTAGGATCGCAAGGATTCCACCTCATCGCCGAAAAACTCCAAGCGCACGGGTAGTGCTGTTTGCCAAGGGAAGACATCGAGGATTCCTCCGCGCACGGCATACTGCCCGCGCTCGGCGGCAGAGGCCACACGCGTAAATCCCGCCTGATCCAATTCGGTAATAAGTGCTGTCATTTCTAACGTGTCACCACGTGCGATGCGCCACATTCCTTCGTTGAGACTGCGACGCGAGGGAGCGGCTTGTTGAAGCCCCTCAGCAGTCACAACTGCAATCGGAGGTGCATGGGTGTCCATCTCGCGCAGTGCTGCCAGACGGGCTGCCGCTAATTCGGGGTCCGGCCCACCGAGACCTCGAGACGTGAGTTCGAGGCTGGGAATGAATAATGTGCGTGGCTCCCAAAATTGAAGATCGTGAAAGTATTCTTCCTGGCGTTTAACGTCCGCGCATACCACGCAGATGGAGCACTTTGTTTTTTGCGTGAGCCATGCGACGAGAAAAGGCTGCGCCGGGATAGCAACTCCTCCAGCAATCGCGGGCCTTTTTTTACGTACGGCCGTCAGCCAACGAAGTGCCGAAGGACTGGCATCGCCCGCCGCTAAAAGATCATTGTTCACGGCGTCAAATTTTCTCGCTGGCAGAGCTGACGCAACTTCTGCCCGAGCGGACCCGAAGAAATTTTTTGAAACCGCAGTGGCATCACTCCTAGGCGACTGTTGGTAATAAACACTTCGGTAGCTTCGTCCAACCGCTCCCTAGGAAGTAGCATCTCGCACACGGGATGTTGTTGCATAACCCATGAGCGTAGAACGCCCGAGCGTATGGGGAGCGAGAGGGGCGGTGTATAAAGTGTGTCGCCGAGAACGAAAAACACATTGGCAAAAGCCGCCGAGAGAAGGTGATCCTCGTGATCTATCAGCAACGCATGATCAAACCCCACATTTCGAGCGGCACGTTGGGCTTCGCAGTGCTGCCAATAGTTGCCTGTTTTGTGCCCATCGCCGAACGGGGCGACGGGTGTCGGATAAAGCCACGCAGTTTGCTCGTCGGGAAGAGCCGCATTATGGAGCGTTTCAAAAATAGCAAAGATGCGTGATGAGATTGTTGGCTCTAAGGGTGAACCATCACCTGCGGTGATATAGAGGCGAAGGACGCCCGTGTCGGTTTTTTCGAGCGATGGCAATGTGAGGGGGATGTGATTTTTTAAAATACCCAGCAATGCCGCCGCACTTTCGTAAAGGCGTGTGGCATGTTCGTTGGCAAAAAGTGCCTGACCCTCCCGCACGCCGATGGTCTCAAAGACCGACATTCCATAGCGAATTCCACGATCGGTGACGGGCAGAGCGGCGTTGGGTTTCCATCTCTCGTTCTCGAAGAGCCATGTGCGTTGTTGCGGAACATTCATGCGCCGAAATGCGAATCATACTCCACCAAAACGGCGGTTGCGCTGGGCGTATTCGCGGACAGCAGCAAAAAAATCTTCCTTGGAAAATTCGGGCCAGAGCTTCGGTGTAACGACAATTTCGGTGTAGCTCAATTGCCACAGTAAGAAATTGGAAATGCGCATTTCGCCGGAGGTGCGAATGAGAAGATCGGGGTCGGGGGTGCCTGCAGTGTAAAGAGCATTGGTGACGGTTTCTTCGTTGATGGCATCGGGAGCCAGCGTGCCAGCTTGCACCGCACGAGCGATGGCACGCGTCGCATCCACAATCTCGGTGCGTGCACCATAGCTGAGAGCCAAGGTGAGATTGAGCGCGGTGTTGTGTGCCGAACGTGCGATGCCTTCATCTAAACGTCGCCGTGTTTTTTCCGGAAGGTCCTGCAAATGCCCAATGGCGCGTAGTCGGATATTGCGCTCCATAATTTCCGCAATTCTTTCGGCGAGAAATCGGTCGAGTAGGCTCATGAGCGACTTCACTTCATCCGGCGGACGTTGCCAGTTTTCCTTGCTAAAAGCATAAAGTGTGAGGTGTTTCACCCCAGCTTCAAGACATCCTGCCGTGCAGGCGCGAACCGCTTCCGCTCCCCGCCGATGCCCTTCGATACGTGGCAATCCGCGTTCGCGAGCCCAACGTCCGTTGCCATCCATGATGACGGCCACATGGCGTGGAATTTTATCAGCGGGAACTCCTGCCGGATTGCTCACAGACGGATAGTCTCATCATGCCCCGCACCGACGCTGACGATGCGTAGTTTTGCACCGGTGAGGTCCGTAAGAGCACGCGCATAGCGGCGAGCGTTGAGAGGGAGTTTAGAAAACTCACGTATGCCGGAAGTGTCTTTCATCCACCCGGGGAAATCGGTGTAAATCGGCTCACAGCGTTCCCAGTCTGTGGCGTCTGTTGGCGGATAATCCAGCTTTTTTCCATTAAGGCGGTAGGCGGTGCAAACGCGCAGTGCGGGGACATTATCGAGACCGTCGAGATTGGTAATCGCAATTTCGTCAATCCCATTGACCATCGAAGCGTAGCGCGTTGCCACCGCGTCAAACCATCCGCAGCGGCGGGCGCGTCCCGTCGTGGCGCCGAACTCGCGGCCCATCGAGTGGAGCAGGCTGGTGACCGTATTATCTTCCGTCACAAATGGCCCTTCGCCCACGCGTGTGGTGTACGCTTTCATCACGCCCATCACGGTATCCATGCGGTGCGGAGGAACACCCGAGCCGGTGCAGGCACCGCCTGCCGTCGTGTTCGAGCTGGTCACAAAGGGATAGGTGCCGTGATCGAGATCGAGAAAGGTTCCCTGGGCGCCTTCAAAAAGGAGGTGTTTCCCTTGCTTCATCGCTTCGTGCAAATACACCACGGTGTTGGTGATGAACGGACGCAACACGTCCGCTGCTGCGAGGTAATCCCGCATGGTGGAGGCCGCCGAAACGGGCTTAGCACCCAACGAGCGCAGCACGGCATTGTTTTCGCGTAAACGACGATTGAACTTGGCGGTAAAAGTTTTCGCATCGAGTAAATCACCAACGCGCAATCCTGTGCGGGCTGCTTTATCACCATAGGCCGGTCCAATGCCGCGTTTGGTGGTACCAATTTTATTTTTTCCCTGGTGTTTTTCTCGCTGCTCATCCAACAGGCGATGCCAAGGCATCACGAGATGAGCGCAGTCGCTAAGGAGCAAATTGCCGCCCACTTTCACGCCGCGATCACGGAGGCCCTTGATCTCGGCTACGAGGGCGATGGGGTCCACCACGACACCGTTGCTGATCACGCACGTTTTACCACGGCGAAGAATGCCGCTGGGAATGAGATGGAGAACGAACTTTTCCTTTCCGTGTACGATCGTGTGTCCGGCGTTATTGCCGCCCTGACTACGCACGACGATGTCTGCTTCATCCGTGAGGTAGTCTATGATTTTTCCTTTGCCTTCATCGCCCCATTGGGCGCCGACGAGAATGGTGTTGGCCATGATTTTGGTGCTCGGCGCGGCGTGTTGCCACGTTATCGGAGCAAAGGGGTATAATTTTCACAAATTCAGGTTTCGGGCAAGGACAACCGCAATTTGAAAATCTGTGGTTGAGCCGATACGGAAGGCTATTAACTTGGTAACCATGTGTGGTATTGCGGGATTTGTGGGAAAAGATGAGGGCGACATCCTTCGGAGGATGACGACGCGTCTCGTGCATCGTGGGCCGGATGCGGAGGGGTTGTGGAGCGGGGAGGGTGTGAATCTCGGGCATCGGCGGCTGAGTATTTTGGATTTGGAAGGTGGCGGACAGCCGATGTGGAGTGCGAATGAACGCGACGGCATCGTGTTTAATGGGGAGATTTATAATTTTGCGGAGCTGCGGGAGGCGTTGGAAAAATGCGGGCATGTTTTTCATACGGATCATTCCGATACCGAAGTGTTGCTGGCAGCCTATGCCGAATGGGGCGAGGACATGGTACAATGTCTTAATGGCATGTGGTCCTTCGTGATTTTTGACCGAGTAAAAAAACGCCTCTTCGCCAGCCGCGATCGCTTTGGGAAAAAGCCATTTTATTATTATCATGCACCCGCAAAAGGATTGTTTGCTTTTGCATCCGAGCTGACATCCCTGATCGAACATCCCGACGTTCCGCGAAGCGTCTCGGCCATGGCTGTACGCAAATATTTTGCCTACGGCTACGTGCCGGCACCTTTGGCCATGACGGAAGGTGCGCACAAACTTCCCGGGGGGCATTCGTTGACATTGGATTTAGCGACGCAGGAATTGCGGGTGTGGCGTTATTGGGACTATCAACCGGAGCCGGGCGCAATTCGCTCGGTGGAGGATTGGAGCGAGGAATTGCGCTCGTTGCTTGCAGCCGCCGTACGGCGACGCATGGTGGCGGATGTTCCCTTGGGAGTTTTTCTGAGTGGTGGAATTGATTCTTCCGTTATTGCGGTGCTTGCCGCACGAGAGCGTCCGCCGGGGGAGTTGCTGACATTTAGCATCGGCTTTGATGAGCCTTCGTATGATGAGCTGCCTTATGCGGAGCGTGTGGCGAAGCTGATTGGGTCGCGTCATCGCACGGAGACGCTCAGCATGGAAGGAACTCGGACATTGTTGCGGGGTATTTTTGAGCGCTTGGATGAGCCGAATGGGGATAGCTCGCTGTTGCCGACGTACCTTCTTAGCAAATTTACGCGGCGTGAGGTGACGGTGGCTCTTGGTGGCGATGGGGGGGATGAACTTTTTGCGGGGTACGCGCCTTTCCGTGCGTTGCGAGCAGCAGCATTTTATCGTGCGATTGTTCCCAAAACCTTACATCCGGCTATCATTGCGTTAGCCGACAGGCTGCCTGTTTCTCATCGGTATTTAAGTGCGGATTACGCTTTCAAACGCTTTGTGCGCGGTGCGGCGTTGCCGGCATCCTTGTGGATTCCCTCGTGGATGTCGGGCATGGATTTATCCGACTGGCGCGAATGTTTTGGACGTGAGGAAAACTTCGAGGAAATTTTTAGCGAGGCAATCGAGGCGTGGGATGGGATTCACAGCGATGACCCTGTGGATAAGGCGACGGGGTTTTTTATCCGCCTTTATATGCAGGAGAGCGTATTGGCCAAGGTGGACCGCGCCAGCATGATGAATGGCCTCGAAGTGCGGGCACCATTTCTTGATCCCCATGTGGTGGACTTCGCACGGCAAATTCCTGCCGCGTGGCGATTGCGTGGTGGGCAGACAAAGTTTTTACTCAAGCGTGCGACGCGAAAACTTCTTCCCGATAGCATCATTTACCGCCGCAAAAAAGGTTTTGGCGTGCCTGTTGGAAAATGGTTCGCGTCAGGTGCCTTGAAAATAAATCCATCCCTCATGCCGTGCCCCAATGTGGCGGAACGCCTGCAACGAGAGCACGTGAGCGGACGTTACAATCATCGCCTTTTCCTGTGGAACGCGCTGGTGTTTGGGCAATGGCGTGCGGCCAACGACATCCTATGAAAATTCTCGTCATCAATTACGAGTATCCGCCGATCGGGGGTGGGGGCGGGCGAGTGGCTGCGCAGGTGGCGGACGCCATGGCGAGGCGGGGACATGAAGTGCGTGTGCAAACGTCGCATGTTCGGGATTTGCCTCCACGTGAAATGTCTCCTGCTGGAGTTGATGTTCGCCGTGTCTTTTCCTTTCGCCGCAAGGCGGACACATGCAGCGTGCCGGAAATGGCGGGCTATGTGGTGGCAAATACTCTGCCGGTTTTGCAGGCGGCGCGGCATTGGCGACCCGATGTGATGCATGTGCATTTTGCCGTTCCCACGGGGCCTGTCGCATGGCTGGCTCATCGGCTTACGGGCGTACCTTACGTGTTGACGGCGCATTTGGGGGATGTACCGGGTGGGGCACCGGAGCAAACGGAAAAACTCTTTCGTGTCGTGAAGCCCCTCACGCGGCCTATTTGGAATGCTGCCGCAGGTGTGACGGCGGTGAGCTCACATGTTGCGATGCTTGCGAAGGCGGCGTACGGCATCGAGCCACGGATAATTTTTAATGGAACGGAGTTTCGTTCGAAGACGATTCCGGCAGATGATCCACAAGAGGTGCTTCGATTGGTTTTTGTCGGGCGTATGAGCGTGCAAAAAAACCCCATATTTCTTGCCCGGGTTCTTTCGACTTTGCGTGGTCAACCATGGCGTGCTGTTTTTTTAGGTGATGGGCCATTGCGTGAGAAGATGGAGGCGGAATTGCATCGTGGCGGTGTGATGACGCAGTGTGAAATGCGAGGATGGGCTGACGCAAAAACGGTATGTGCGGCGTTGAATGTTTCGGATGTACTCGTGATGCCTTCGCTTTCCGAAGGTCTTCCTGTAGCCGCTATTGAGGCTGTTTCGTACGGATTGGCGATTATAGGGAGTCAGATTCCGGGTTTAGCGGACGTTTTGCAAGATGGGGTCAATGGTTGGGCGTTGCCGGTGTCGGATGCCTATGCGTGGAAGCATGCGCTTCTGGCGGCTCTCCAAGACCGCGAAGAGTTACGGCGTCGTCAAGTGGCAAGTTTGCAAATGGCGAGGAAGTTTGACTTGCCGAACATCATTGATGCTTACGAAGAAACACTCACGATAGCGGCGAAGAGTGGGCGCTAACGCGAGAGAAGTTCGATGAGTTTCCACGCGCTCCAAAGTGCCGCGAGGCCCAAGAGGGTGCTACCTGCCGCGTAGGCGATAGCGATGCCCATTTCTCCTCGGCGTAGGAGATAAAATGTCTCCATTCCAAAAGCGGAAAATGTGGTGAAGCCGCCGAGAAATCCGGTTACTAGAAAAAGTCGCCCCGCAGCATCGAGAATTCCAAATTTTTCCGTGAGGCCGGCGAGTGCCCCGATGACGAAACACCCCATGACATTGACGGCAAATGTACTCCACGGAAACTTCGTTTCGAGGGTGTGATGCAGAATCCATCCGCTGAGTTGATAGCGGGCGATCGCACCAAAAAATCCACCCACGCCAACGAGAAAGGCATTAACCATAGCAGGGCATCAGTGCTTCGGAGCGCGAACTGTGGCTGCCGCAAGATCACTGCGACGTTCTTCTACAATTTTGTCCGCGATCTCGATGACCATTTCTTCGAGAAGGAGCCGCAAATGGCTGCCCGGGCGGTAATCCGCCGGTGCAATGTGTCGCACGCGATCGGCGTGGGCGATGAGCTGGTAGCATTTTTTGAAGCTTGTGCGGGATCTATCCTCCGGATTGTACACCGCAATGGCACGCCCGCCATTGTGTTTCATTACGGTGAAACAAGGCACATCAGTCGGCCCATCGCCGATATAAATCATATTGTGAAAAGGAATGGGACGCAGATCGGACGGCATGTGATCGTTCACGTCTTCGGCAGGATCGAGCATCCCTTTATTGATGCGGAAAAGAAATTGCGTCTTCTGCGTGTGACTAATGACACGCTTAGGAAACGCGATGCGCCTCTCAGCATCTTCCGCATATTCGCAGCCAAAAACTTTGCGTACGTGCGGCTCGATACGGCTGCCGAGGATAAGCTCTTTAATGCCGGAACTTACAATATAATGCTCCAGGGTAATGCCGTGAGCTTGATGCTCCGCCGTGAGAAGCTCTTGTTTAAGCTCATCAAACATTTCCGGGATGCCGGGGAAAAAACTCAACTTGGCGCCAAGTTCACGTAGTTGCGCATTGGAAGGACGTTCGGGTTCGAGGTAATCGAGAAGAGCTTTCATATATCCCAACTCGTGCTCAAACCCATGTTTCTGCACCAGCTCGGCACATCGCTCCCAGAACTGCTTTCCGTTAATTCCAAAATGCGGGAAAATAGCCTCTTCCTGCATGTAATTCGGGCTCAATGTCTGATCATAATCGTAAATAATCGCGATGGTACTTTGTGGAGCGGACATGGAATTGATGTTTAACGAAACTTATACGCGTTGCCTCAAAAATGCGCTAGTAGTTTGCGAGGAAGGAAGGACGGTAAATGCGGCGTGAAGGCCGGGTAAATGTGAAGGCAAAAGGCGCAGAACAAACGCAGAACGTTTTTTTCAACTCATTTTCCCGATAGTTTTTCCTTGTGACAAAACGCAAGCGCAGCAATCTTTGAGATGCTTCTCGCGGGTGTAGTTCAATGGTAGAACGGCAGCTTCCCAAGCTGCATACGAGGGTTCGATTCCCTTCACCCGCTCTCCTTTTCACAACCTCCCTTTTTACAGCGATTTATGGTAATTTCCGCGCCTCTAAAAAAGGCAAAGTCACAACAAAAGTCACAACAGCTTTGCTTTTGTCGCTGTAGATTTCCTATGTCATAGAAGGCTTTTTTTGCGGTGCCGCTGCCGCGAGGAGGGAAGTAGGGAGAATGGGGTCCTCAGCTTCCATCTACCGTAACCAGAACGCCCTGCCCGCGCACTTTTTGAACGGGCAACAGACCTGCGCAAAGTGCTCTGCGAAAGCCCTTGGCCGTTGATGCGAGCGGCGGTGCGAATGGCGGATGATTTGGACGGTTTGAAAAGCGGATGGGGAAAATAGGGGGGTGGATAAAGTGAGGAAGGA
>JAJTYZ010000055.1 GCA_021463515.1 Chthoniobacterales bacterium
CCGTCTCCCTACGAACAGCAACTCGACTTCGTCGTTCCGCTGCTTTGCGTGGATGAGGCCGGTCAGCTTTTCGAGTTCGAAAGCACGTTCTTGCTCGAACCCCCCTGGCGGCTGGGATCGAAGGACGCGACTCTCCGAGAAACCTACAACCCGCTGGAACGCCCCAAGGGGAAACAGGGTGTGGTGGACATCGAAGCCAAGGGCGAAGTGACGACCGCCGTTGTGCAGGAACTCAAGGGCGATGCCACTTCGGGCGATTACGTCGGTGCCTTGCATCAACAGGTGATGCAGTTGGGCGGTGTTTCGGACTGGCCCCTCGAATCCCTCGTCGCATGGCTGGACCGCCAGATCGAGCACGCAGACATCCCGGCCTCCGAATCGGCGGAGTTCCTTCGCAAGGCGATCAACGGTGTGATGGCCCGTCACGGAATCACCGACATCGGCTTGCTCGCCCTCGACCGCTTCCGCCTCCGTGATGAAATCGAGTCACGGATCGAAGCCCACCGCGAAGTCGAACGCGCCGGTGCCTTCCGCGAATGGCTTCTGCCCGATTCCGCGCTCACCGTGTCGGATTCCCGCTCGCTCAACTTCAAGGCCATGCCCTACGAGCCCGGCTGGCTCTACGAGGGAACTTTCCAGTTTCAGAAACACTACTTTGGGCCGAAACCCGGAGAACTGCGCGAGAGTCGCGCTGATGGCAAGCTAACCGAGGAGTTCCAATGCGCCCAGTTCCTCGACGGGCTTCCCGAAGTCCGCTTCTGGATTCGCAATCTCGCAAAAAAACACTCTTCCTTCCGCCTCCAAACCGCGACTGATTGGTTCTATCCGGACTTTGTCTGCCAGCTTGCAGACGGGCGTGTGCTTGTCGTCGAGTTCAAAGGCGGGCACCTCTGGAAAGATGCTGAGGAAAAGCGCCTTGTCGGTGCTGTTTGGGAAAGCCGCAGCAACGGAAAATGCCTCTTCATTATGCCAAAGGGTTTCGATCTTGAGGCGATAAAATCCAAAATCGAAAAAGCGGGCTGACTAAGGAAGGCGCATTGGATTCCGCCTGCGCTCCTCCCTCACCGCGCATCCGTTGCCGGCGGATTCATATCTGCCAAAATCGGTTTGAGTCCGCGAAAAACATGCTCTGCATAAATCGCATTTCCAGCACGGGTAAGATGAAGTTTGTCTTCGCTGAGCATGTCATCCAGCGAGATATTGGCTGCAAGTATGGTGCTCTCCAAATCAATGCTCGGCGTGTTCGTTTCTTGCGCCACGTGGCGAACGATGTCCGTATATCCGGCATAGTTTTCGATATACGGTTTTCCATTAAATTGTACGACGTCGCCATTTTTGAGGATGGGGTGATTGACGATGAGAATGGGCTGTCCTTTTTTCTCACGTACCAAGCGGATGATTTCTTTCAAATGCGCCTCAAAAGCCGCCGGAATGTTGCGGGCAATGAGAAGCGGTTCCGCGACGCTGGCGTCATTGAATCCAAACTCAATAAGGACAATACCCGGCAGATGCGGTGCAACCTGTCCCTCGAATCGCGCAATGCCTTCCTGCGCGGTGTTGCCTCCCACACCACGGTTGTAAACTTCATACTCATTGGGAAAAGCGTCGTGGAGTAAAGCCTGCAATTGATTCGGCCAACGAACGAGTTCAGGAAAACCAAAAGCGGATGTGATCGAGTCGCCAAAACAAACGATGGAAGTTGCCATAAATAAAGGATGCCGCTGACCTATAATTTACTTTTGTCGCGATGCAAGAATGTTCTGTCTTCGATCTGTCGCAGGCCGGTTGCCTGTGCCACTTTACGCTTCAATGATATGATTGCGGATGGCGTAACGAACGAGTTCCCCAATGGAATGAAGGCCGAGTTTACGCATGACGGCGGCGCGATGAGTTTCGATGGTTTTGACGCTGATGCCCAATTTTTCGGCGGCTTCTTTGTTGGAGAGGCCTTCGGCTAGTAATTGGATAAGTTCGCGTTCGCGGGTGGTGGGTTTGTCTTCGCTTTTCTTCGAGGTGTGGGGAAGATGTCCGCTCTTCATGCTCTCAAAAATCACCTCCGAAATTTGGGAGCTGAAGTAATGTTTTCCGCTGAGCACACATTCCATAGCTTTGAGCAACTGACGTCCGGCATCGGATTTCAGCACATAGCCATGCGCACCGCTTCGGAAAATTTCCACCACGACTTGTTCGGCATCGTGAACGGTAAAAACAAGGACTTTGGTTTTGGGGCAGAGCTTAAGGATTTGCTTGGCGGCTTCGATGCCGTTGAGTTCCGGCATCGTGACATCGAGAATAGCGACGTCCGGCTGTAGTTCTTCTGCGCGTTTCACCGCTGAGCGGCCATCGCCCACTTCCAGACAACAAGCGTAACCCCCATTTTCAATGAGATTACGTACGCC
>JAJTYZ010000056.1 GCA_021463515.1 Chthoniobacterales bacterium
CTCCTTCCTCACTTTATCCACCCCCCTATTTTCCCCATCCGCTTTTCAAACCGTCCAAATCATCCGCCATTCGCACCGCCGCTCGCAGGAACAAGGCTGGCGAGCTCCAATCACGATAAGCAAACGCAGTGGCCTTATTGTTCGAGGGCATGGACGCTTAGAAGCAGCCTTGCTCATGGGCTGCGACAAAGTTCCAGTAGATATTGGAAATACTTCATTTTAAATCGATGACATTTAATCTAATTTTTCACATTCCATCAACAATCATTTTTGTACACATGCCGAAAAACCTCTCGTTCACGCAAACCTTGCGCTTTTCACTGCTATCTCTCCACACGACTTAGCCTTTCTCATGAAGGTTAACCTCGGTTCAATTCTAATATTACTGTTCTTTGTCTTTGATTTTCAGATCAAATACATTTTGAAGCTCTTCAGGCTCGCCTTCGCCAACAGTATAACGAATGCGCAGCCGCCCATCCACAACGTGCTGCCCCTTCGAAAGGAGTATTGCAAAGGGATCCTCCAAATTGCCATCCAAAATCTCCACATCGTCAAGCGTGACCCGAATGGACAACACATCATGCCCACCCATTGACATCATACTTTCGACTTTTGTAGCAATCTGTTGGCCCTTGAATTCTCTAAAATTGCTAAAGGTTGTCACTATACTTCGTTGGAATTCCAAAGATTTTGTTAGCCCTGTCTCAATTTTTGTACCAATAGGCAACATTTGCTTGAGGCTATCAAAGGTGAATGTCGCCCTATAACGCGGCTCTTGATATACCAATTCCACTATGTTGTCATCTATTGATATCGAAAAATTATCACTCCTTTGAGCATTCTGCAAATACGACAACAGGAGTTCATTGTCATCAATTTCTAAAAACTGCGGAAAGAATATTTTTCCATTAAGAAAATTTCCAGGCGGAATATATACCGGACGCTCGTCGGTTATATACACTTCATTACTTGGAATCGATTCAAGTGCTACCGATTGGACGGTTCTCACAATCCTAGCCCATCTTTCACCATCATTAATAAAATCTACATCTTGTTCGCTATACCCACTTGGACTACTATGGTTTGTAATCTTGTAAGGCCTGCATACTAACCGTAGTTTGCTAGACGGAAAAAGCTGAAAAGTTGATGTAAATTGAACCTCTGTTTTAAGTTTAGGCTGATCGCCAGAAAGATACTCCTCGCTATAGGTTCCTCTTACTTTTACGATATTCGTGCTTGCAAATCGACTTAAAGAGGATTTTATATCGTCAATCAAATCTTTTCGTTCTGCGCCTAACAATGATACCACGTTTAAGAGGGTTACAAGCCCAACGATTATTTTTGTCTTGCGCATTATCAGTTTTTCCAATTTATCCGAGCTCCTTCTTCGGTCGGCGTGCCCGTCTGTTTCATTCGACATTTATAGATAGTAGTTGACAGACCGGAACTCTGCCCACCCCCGATTCCAATCCCTTGGGGAGCAAATTGCCATTCTCCATGTTCATCCTTGTAGCATACTCCTTCAGGCCGATCATCCTCACATACATATTGTGTTGTGACCCTACAATCTAAGGTGAAGTACGTCTCGCAGGTATTTCCCTTTGGGTCATCGATGCACTCGTAATCATTTTGAACAGTTATCCCAACGGTATCAGTTTTGGCACAATCTTCCGTATTAAAGTTGTCATCACAAACTGGAGAACTAATCATTTGGCAATCAGGCTCCTGTGCCACATCGCATGTTTGGAATGCCCTCGGCCTCTTACAATTTTCACCAGTACTCTTTCCTATTAGCACGAGCATCAGAATACCCGCTATGGCTAATGTTGTAATTGTTATTCGGTTTACGATTTGTATTTTCATTGTCTTTTGATTGTTGTTGTTATTTTCGGGTAAATAGACCTGTATCAGCATTATACACACCTTGAATAGGAACATTAACTAAGTGCTTGATGTGCTTTCTTCTAGAATTTTCTATTTCGACTGAAAACACCTTATCTCCAGCCACTTCTGTTAGGCGAATCAAATTAGCTGATTCGCCGTAAGTGTATACGCTATTGATAATAAGCCGCCCATCGCTTCCATATTTCCTAATATAGCGTACTCTCCCCGTCAAAAGGCCAGATCGAAACCAAGCACGTACAATTTTTCTCCCATCCCGATATTGTATCTCCTCCCTTCCCATACCTTCATCGCGATGCCAAAACTCACTCTGCCCCTTAGCATCCTTGCGCCCAATGGCTGCGTTGTACCTTGGATTCTCGTCTGCCTTGATCTCATACCTCCACTCCCCATCCTGAATCATTTCCCCCGTACCGGGATTCCAAGCGATCGTTCTAGCAGTCTGGCCCGGCTCTCCACTGCTGACACCCACA
>JAJTYZ010000057.1 GCA_021463515.1 Chthoniobacterales bacterium
CCTCCGGGAAAACGGAGCGGCCGCCCTCTATTTTCATCACGTACAACCGTTGCTTGACACCCTGAATGCTAGAAAAATCCGGCCATTGCTTTGGCATGACATGATGCTCACGTGGGATGACGAGGCACTGCGGAATATGGGGCGGCAGGCGGGCATTGTTATCTGGGGTTATCACGGCCACCCGGATGAGTCGCCGCATCATTTTAGTTCGCAGCAGATCGCCAGGTTTGCGGAGCTTGGTCTGACGACTTTCGGAGCGACGGCGTTTAAGGGCGCGGAAGGAACCAATGTGGATCGTCCGGTTTTCGCCAGCCGCATGAAGAATGCCGCAGGGTGGGTGGAAATTTCGCAGCGTCACCATTTGGCGGGCCTCATCACCACCGGATGGAGCCGCTATTGCTATAACACCTGCCAATGCGAGGCGTTCGAGGCGTGTCTGGATATCCTTCTCGCTCAAGCTCTCTTGATGCACGATGGACATTACCCGGAGGACATCATGGCACAAGCCCCGGAAATGATCGGAAAACTTTGGAAGCGTGAAGAAGGGGAACGCTATGCCAAAGTGCGAGCGGCGGCGGAGCATTTCGCGGCGATGCACGAGGATGTCTGGTATGACGTTCGCACGCATCTTTCGCATTGGGCCGCTCTACGTCATGATCCGCGCAGAAGGCCCTCTGCGCTCTACCAGCAGACTTTTGAGAAACATTATGAGGCTGCCGTCAAAAGCGGTGAAGAATACCGTGCTGCACTTGCGCCCTTGATTCCAGGAGCCTGCCTGGACGCCTATTTCATGGAGCGCCTCACGGCAGTTAAATTGGTAAAAGACATTCCCCTGCCTTCGTAAAATGGAGCCTACGTTTTCTCGAATTCTCAAAGACTATCAGGAACGGCATCAGATCACCCAGAATGAAACGGCGACGAAGTTGGGCATTTCGGTGCGCACGCTGCAGAATTGGGAGATCGCTCGGAACATGCCGCGTGGCTTCGGGCTGCGGGCCTTGATCGAAGCTTTGGCACGCTGACGTTATCGGTCTTTGGAATTTTGAAGAGTGCTACGCAGTCCCCAGCTTTTTTACGGCCCATTGATTGAGGCTTATCCCTTCGCTTGCGGCTTCGGCAATGAGTCGGCGATGCAGTGTTGGCGGAATGCGGACGACGAATTTCCCACTGCACGGTTTCTCGGGTTGTTCCCCTCGCTTAGCACAGAATGCCAGATAATCCTCCACGCTTTCCCTTAAAGCTTTTTTTAGCTCATCAACGGTCTTGCCTTGGAAGGTCACAACGTCGCGCAAACCGATCACTTCACCGTGGAAGATTTCGGCGTCATCATCGTAAGCCACATTTCCAGTATATCCTTTGTATGTCATCATGGTTCAACTCCCGCTTCGGTGAGAAACCGCCTCACGCTTTTGAGTGCGCCTTTATCCGTGTTCGGTGCTGGGTGCGGACGATGGAATACAGCTCTTATCCCTTCCAAAGCCACGCGAACCCGTGAACCAGAACCTTCGGAAACTTCCGCGCCTAAAGCACAAAACAGCTTCTCGATATCGCGCCACGCCACATCGCCTCGCACGGGTTGTTCGAACACCTTTCGAAGCGTCTGGCGGTGCTTGTTGTTCATTCATAAACTATGATACTGATGTGCAGTATCGTTGTCAACCTAGAAGTTTGTGGTATAGAGCAACCTGGATTCTGTCCTTGCATGGGTGGAATTGTCGTGCTGCCCCGTGCCTTCTAATTGGGGGACACCAACACCTCCACGCGAAATTTAGAAAAAATTAACGACGATGAAGACAAGAACACAGAGGAAGTACTTGTATTGTATCCACAATGAGACCACATTCAAGGCATGAGTAAAACGGCCACAATACGCACCCGCATTGAACCAGACCTCAAAAGCGAAGTGGATGACATTCTCTTTCAATTAGGGCTTACGGCTTCGGAAGCAGTACAACTCCTTTACCGGCAAATCAAGTTGCAGCGCGGCTTTCCCTTCGAGGGGCGGATTCCCCATAGTCTGACCGTGCGCACCTTGAAGGCCAGCCAATCAGGGGAGAATGTGAAACGCTTCGATCGCAAGGAAGAACTCTACGCCGATCTTGGTTTGTGAGGACTTTCAGCCGAACCCGTCAATTTAAGAAAGACGTCAAACGTGTTGGCAAGCGTGGAAAGGACATGGCTCAACTTCGGGTGATCCTTGACTTGTTGATTGAGGGCAAGCCTCTTCCAGCAGAATATAAAGATCATCCCCTGCGCGGCGACTTTTTTGGAAGTCGAGATTGCCATATTGAGCCGGATTGGGTGCTAATCTACACCCTTACCGAAAAGGACACCCACGTTTGCTTTGAACGAACAGGGACACACAGTGACCTATTTCGCTGAATTTGTTGACGTGCGGCGTCTCTAGACATTACCTCGATTCTCTGCCTACGCTTCTCACGTAATGCTGCCCATACCCAAAGTGCCACCTATCACCTCCGAACAATTTGCCCGTCTCCTCAAAGACTATCGGGAACGGCATCAGCTCACTCAGAATGAGGCGGCGGCGAAATTGGGTGTTTCGGTGCGCACGTTGCAGAATTGGGAGATCGCCCGCAACATGCCTCGTGGCTTTGGGCTGCGGGCCTTGGTGGGGATTTTGGCACCCTGACGTTATTGGTCTTTGAAGTTTTGAAGATTAGTGCTACGCAGTCCCCAGCTTTTTTATAGCCCATTGATTGAGGCTGCCTCCTTTTGCGTTCACAACTCTAGCGGAACATCCAAATTTGACAAAAGGCGGCGGCCCTTTTCTGTCACTACAACCATATCCTCGTGTCGCGCTCCACCGATTTTGGGATAATACAGTCCGGGCTCTACGGTGAATACCTGCCCGGCTTGAAATACCGCTGCTGCAAAGCGTGGTTCCTCGTGCAAATCCAACCCCAGCCCATGCCCTGTACCATGGAAAAACCCCGTCCAACGTCCGTCCTCCTGCTTCGTCTCATAACCCTTGGCCTTAAAAAAATCCAACACTTCTGCATGAACCTTTTTTCCTTTCACTCCAGGCTTAATCGCACGGATAGCGAGTTTCTGGGCGTCACACACCGTCTGCCACAGGGCGCGTTGGGCGTCGTCGGCGCGGCCTTTGACAACCGTTCGTGTCAAGTCACCAAAATACCCCGTCTTTCTGTCTTTAGGAAATACATCTAAAATTATCAATTCCTCCGCACACAATGGCCCGCTCCCGCGTTCATGCGGGTCGCATGCCTGACGTCCGCCCGCAACAATGGTGCCATCGGCAAGCCCCCCCGCTCGCAGGATCGCGATGTCAATTTCCGCTCGTAAAAGTTCACTAGTCAGGGTCTGCCCACCCCACGTCAAAAGGCGTTTTGCCCCGATCCTTGCCGCGCGAAGAATTTCGACTGCTCGTAAAATTCCAATTTGCGACAACTCGGCAGCCTGACGAATTTTTTTCAATTCTCCTTGTGTTTTGATGGTGCGTTGCGGCCAAAAGTGTCCCTTCGTTGGAATGACCTTAATTCCTGACGCCTCCAAACTCCGTGCCAATCCGAGCGGAAAATTTCCCGGAACTTCGATGCGCCGTATTTTTTGATTCCGCAATAAGGCCACGATAGCACCGCCCGCAATCTTCTTTTTTTGGGCTTCCTTCGTCAGCTCGCTCCACGAAAGTACCTCATCCACCTGCGCTTCTCGTCGCCCGCGATCAATTTCCAGATCGCTGAGGAGGAGCATTTTTTTCCCTTTGTGTTCCAAAAATAAAAAAGCATCCGGCGCATGAAATCCGGTTGCATAAAGCATGTCCGCCGATTCCGGGCTTCCCGCATAAATAAGCTTAGCCATCGTTAAAGGTTACCTCGTTGGAGCCGCCAAGATGCGCAGGAGTACCCAGCGATGCAAGCGCGGGGAATATTGGTCATGCTTAAGTGTGCTTGTGATGCAGGGTGATTGCATGATGTTCGGATTTGGTTTTCTATGTTATATGCTGTATTGATAGCAATCAGATGATTTCAGCAGAGCATCCTTTTGAAGCGTGGTTAACGATCTGTCGGGAGCAAATTGAAGGGTTTCTCCAAAACCCTCCAGCATTACGATGGGATGATTTTTGGCTGAATCCGAGAAGATTGCGCGGCAGTGATTTTTTGATGCGATGGTCTCAAGGAGTTTGGAGTGAAAATCGCTTGGTAGAAGCTGTCAATTCCACGAAGGATTTTATAGCACTTCCCTATGGCCCGAGTGGTACCGCGCCGACTAAAAATGTCAGGGAATTTGAGCTATATTTTGAGCGTTTGGAAGCGGCAGGGTTGGGGCATATTAAAAGGCCTGATTTGCTCATTTTTTCAAAGAACAGCCGGAACATTATAGAGCAAACCGTAGCCGAAATCGGCGGGAGTTCCGAGCTTCCCTTTGTTAAGGAAGAGCATCCACTGATACAAACACTTTTACGTCATGCGTTAATAGCTGTTGAATGTGAAAACAGCCTTTGGCGCACACAAAGGATGCCAGATTTTAAAACGCCGCTGCGACCACAACGACGATTGAATGGAAAACTCGGGCTTAAAAAAACTGCTGTTTTGCCGACGATTATCATTAAGGAAGAGGATCGTGAACCTTTGAGGCGATGGCAGGAAGCTCATCGGGTTCCTCTCCATATTTGGCATGTATTTTTTGATAATGCTTACGGATTAGCATTCGATCGTGCCGAACAGTTAATTGCTGAAGGGTTAACGGAGCCTACAATACAGGTTTTTCAGGCTCCCGGGGGCGCGACAACGAAAAAGGCGATCTTTAAACACTATTACCATTATGGTTATTCTTTGGGGAGAAGTTCTGAGGAACCCCGATTGCAGCCGGAATTTGTGGAGGATAAAAACGGACACATTTTACCTTATGTTACTTTTATCGGTGGGAGATTGGAGTTATCGGAATCGGCTCTTGTGCTTTTGCGCCAAGTTGCTGCGGAGCGCGGGGTATGACAGTTCCTATACAAAATCAACAAACCCTTCCCTCTGCCGGTGCCGCACGAGAGGCGTTGAGAGAAAAGGGGCAGTTTTGGACGCCTTTGTGGTTAGCAAAAGTTATGGCAGCATGGGTTACGGGATTAAAGCCTCCGCAGCTCTTTGATCCTGCTGTCGGCCCCGGAACCTTTTTTGCCGCCGCACGAGATGTAGGGTACCAAGGGGATTTTGCAGGTTATGAAGTGGATCACGCCTCTGTTCTTGAAGGCAAATATCTTAATTTGGAACCGTCCGATTTTTATCAAGTGGTTCTTGGTGATTTTATAGAAACAGAGCAAGAGCCTTCTTTCTCCGCGATTATTTCTAACCCGCCTTATATTCGGCATCATCGCCTCAGTGAAAATCGAAAGGCTCAACTAGGCACCATCGCCCAAGAAGTTTTGGGCTTTACGTTAGACGGGCGCGTCGGCCTTCATGTGTATTTTTTGCTCAAATGCCTTGAACTTCTTTCTGAGGGTGGGCGGCTTGCTTTTCTTCTTCCTGCTGATGTCTGTGAAGGGGTTTCTTCAAGAGCACTTTGGTATCGCCTTTGTGAACGATTTTACCTAGAGGCCGTTTTGACATTTGATAAGTCAGCAGCTCCATTTCCCCAAGTGGATACCAATGCCATTGTCTTTTTGATTTCCAATAATGAGCCTAAGAAAATCATGCGATGGATTCGTGTTCTAGAGCGTGATGAACTCGCCCTCCGACGATTGTTGCAGGATGGAAAAAATGCAAAGGCTCGTTCAAGTGCTTACATTTGTCGTGAACGCCCCTTGTCTGAAGCACTTCGCACCGGCTTGTCACGTTCCGTTCGTACATCTTCTTCACATGGGATTTCTTTAACGCGCTTGGCCCGCGTTGTTCGTGGCATCGCTTCAGGTGCCAATGATTTTTTCTTTTTAACAGAGCGGCAGATTGACGAATTAGAGTTGGATTCCCGTTGTTTTGTCAGAGCTATTGGAAGAACAAGGGATTGTCGGGCGGAAAAAATGACCCATAAAATTTTGAATGAACTTGAGATGAAAGGGCGTCCGTCATGGCTGCTTTCCCTCGATCATTCGCTTAAAGAAACGTTGTCGCCCCCAATGCGTGCTTATCTTGAATGGGGAGAATCGCAGGGATTTCATGAGCGGGCCCTCATTAAAAGCCGTCGGCCTTGGTATAAGATGGAGCGACGGGAGCCACCGCCTATTTTATTTGCTTATCTCGGGCGCAGGGATTGCCGCTTTATTTTAAATGAAGTAGGCGTTGTTCCGCTGACTGGTTTCCTCTGCGTTTATCCGCACGACTCGCGACCTGAAGAAATAGAGAAACTTTGGCGTGCTTTAAATCACCCTGCCACCTTGGCTAATTTGGCGTTTGTTGGGAAATCTTATGGAGGAGGTGCCATCAAAGTAGAGCCGCGTCAATTGGAGGCACTAGAGATTCC
Organism: Chthoniobacterales bacterium; assembly: GCA_021463515.1. Classification (GTDB taxonomy): domain Bacteria; phylum Verrucomicrobiota; class Verrucomicrobiia; order Chthoniobacterales; family JACTMZ01; genus JACTMZ01. The sequence continues at coordinate 6,430 of JAJTYZ010000057.1, forward strand.
TTCCTTTGTATTATCAGAAACGCATACGCTCCCATTGAAAGCACCCGCAATAACACCTCCTTTTCCACAATTTGCAGAATCGTAGAGCATGGCACCTTGCGAAGCGCAAGATTCCTTGCTTCATGCCAGCTCGTAAAACCGCTTAGGGCACTCGTGGCATGTCGCGAGAGAAAATTTTGAGTTTTCAAATTCGCACGGGATTGAATGCCTTGGTAGGGTTCGTTATACTGGAAGAATGAAGATATTTGTCGCTGGGGGAGCGGGGTATATTGGAAGTATTTGCGTGGAGCAAATGCTAGATCGTGGGCATGAGGTGGCGGTGTTTGATAATCTGACGGAGGGACATCGTGCGGCGGTGGATTTGCGGGCGACGTTTTATGAGGCGGATTTAGGGGATCGTGACGCCGTGGTGCGGGCTATGGGAGAGGCCGCTCCCGATGCGATCATGCACTTTGCAGCCAGTGCTCTTGTGGGAGAGTCCATGACGAATCCTTCAAAATATTTCCGCAATAACGTGGCCAATGGCATCAATCTCCTCGATGCCATGGTGACCTGGGGCGTCAAAAAGTTCGTTTTTTCCTCCACGTGCGCCACCTTTGGGATTCCTGAAAAAATGCCGATTGATGAATCCTTGCCTCAGCATCCGATCAATCCTTACGGCGAATCGAAGCTTATGTTTGAGCGTATGTTGCGGTGGTATGACGAAATACACGGACTGCGTTTTACGGCGTTGCGCTATTTTAATGCGGCCGGTGCTTCTAAAAAATTTGGTGAAGATCACCGGATTGAGACGCATTTGATTCCTAACATTCTCAAGGTGGCTCTCGGCCAAAAGGAAGCGGTGGAAATCTATGGCACCGATTATCCGACACCCGATGGAACTTGCATTCGTGATTATATTCACATTTTAGATTTGGCCGATGCGCATATTCTGGCCTTGGATCGCGAGGAGAGTGACTTTTTTAATATCGGTACGGGAGGCGGAACGTCCGTGCGCGAGGTGATTGATTGCTGCCGCCGCGTGACGGGGAGAGAGATTGCCGTGGTGGAAAAATCTCGACGCTCAGGCGATCCGCCGCGGTTGGTGGCAGGGTCGGAAAAAATTCGTCGTGTGCTGGGTTGGGAACCGCGATTTGAGAGTATCGAAGCGATTGTGACGAGTGCCTGGCATTGGCATCAGCAGCATCCGCAGGGATATGGAGATTAAAGAAACAGCCGATTTGTTTTGCTTCGTACGGCAGGTTTTTTAGGCTTCGAGGGTTCATGCGCAAACTTCTGTCAGCCTGCTTCCTTCTTTGGAGCCTTGCAGCTATTTCTCATGCTCAATTCGGGAGCTTCACGGATACACCGATTGAAATTCAAGCGGATGGTGAAACGCGCTTTGTGGGCGGGGTGGCGGTGGCGGAGGACAACGTTCAAATTCACTACGCCGGCACGGATATTTATACCGACTATGCCGAATATAATCCCGAGACACGCGAGGTGCTGTTGCTGGGGAATATCCGTATTTATCACGAAGGGCGCATCCTCACGGGGCAACGAGCGGTGTATAATTTGGAGAGCAAAAAAATACGGGCACTCGACTTTGAAGGCGGGGATCAGATCATTAAATTCAGCACCCTGAGCCTGCAAGCACCCACGCTCAAGGAGTTTCGTCCACGGGCCTTGACCCTTACCACGAGTGACAGCTCCGAACCGGATTACCGGGTGAAAGCAAAAGCGGCGCGTATTTATCCCGATGATCGGGTGATTCTCTCGAATGCGACGCTTTACGTGGGAGAGACGCCGGTGTTTTGGTTTCCTTATTTGTATGCGCCGTTGGGGAAAACGGGATGGAAAATTCAACCCGGTTACAACTCCACGTGGGGTGCCTTTTTGCTTTTGGGCTATCGGTTTCCGCTGACAAGTAAGACCGATGCGATGGCACGCTTTGACTATCGCAGCGAGCGTGGCGTGGGCGTGGGGATTGACCTTTCCGCAAATTACGGACCTAAAAATTTGAGCTCGGGAAACTTTCGTGCCTACTACGCCAACGACACCAATCCCGGCACAAACGACACGGCCTTTGATCGCTCCGATGTGCCGAGCAGCGATCGCTTCATGGTCAATTTCCAAAATCGCCTCGTGGCTAATGAGGATGTTTATGCCACGACGGATATCAATAGCATCAGCGATCAATACTTTCTTGAGGATTATTATCCTGGAGAGTTTCTTCGCGACCCGCAGCCAGACAACAACCTCTCGCTCAATTGGCTTACGGAAAGCTTTCAGTTCAACCTGCTCACGCGATGGCAGATGAACAACTGGCAGGAAGTCACGTCGCGACTACCGGAATTTTCATGGACTGCAAAACAGACACGCTTGTTTGGGTTGCCGATTTTTTACGATGGCTCCACGCGCCTCGGCTATCTCCGCAAACAATATCCATCCGGCCAACAACCACAGTACATCACACAACTTCAAGAAGCAGTTTTTCGTCCGGGGCTCATGGATTTAAACACCGGAATCCTCAATGGCTATGACGCCTTCCGTTTTGATACTTTCCATCAATTTTCTTATCCGCGCACATATTTCGGATGGCTTTCCTTAATTCCGAAAGCCGGATTTCGCGGCACGTACTATGACCGCACAGGAAACTCCACGCTTGTTTCCCTCGGTGAAAGCACGGGAGGTGGAACGTTTCGTCCGGTCTTTAACATCGGTCTCGAAGGATCATTTAAACTTTCCGCCGTGTATGAAAAACCTCAGTCGAGATTTTTCGGATTGGATGGGATCAAACATGTCATCCAGCCATTTTTTAATTACGCCTACGTGAATAATGCTGGCACGGCGGCGAATGAAATCCTGCAGTTTGATCAATTGGTTCCTTCGACGATTCTTCCGTCGCTCAATTTCCCGCAATTTACGGCGATTGACAGCCTTGATACCTCCAACATTCTTCGGCTTGGCGTTCGTAATCGTCTGCTTACGCGTCGCGATAATGACACATTTGAGTGGTTTGCGTGGGAAACATTTGGCGATATCAATTTCGATAATCCTTACCAGCAAGATGCCGGGTCATTATCCAACCTTTACAACAACATCCTTTTCTCTCCAGTGCCGTGGATGGGTGTGGGCTTAGCAACGCAGGTGCCTCTAACCGAACAAGGCTTCACCGATTTCAACACCTACGTAACATGGCAGCCAGCTCGCGATTTTTCCTTCATGGTTTTTCAGCGCTATATCGAGAGCAATCCGTATTTTCAGGATGACAGCATAGCAGGTGCCACAGCGTATTGGCGCATCAATGACAACTGGGCGGCGAGTGCGGGCGCGACTTACGATTTCACTTACAGCACGACACAAACGCAGCGCTATATGTTACATCGTGATTTGAGTTCTTGGCTGCTTTCCGCCGGATTTCTTGTCACCGACAATCGCGCGACTTTTGGAGGAACCACCAGTGGTGATGTGAGCGTCGGTTTCCTCCTCATGTTGACGCTTAAAGATGCGCCGCAAATTAATTTGCCCTTGGCGTTCGATGTGCTGGGTGCTCAGCAAAACCAGCAGCAGCGCGGGTATTGAGGACGTCATAATTTTGGGGACGCACACCATTTTTCATGAACCAAGCACCTGTTGCCGTTTTTGATTCCGGCGTTGGTGGGCTCACGGTGGTTAATGCTCTTCGTCGTGAACTTCCCGATGAAAATATTCTCTATCTCGGCGATACAGCACGTGTTCCCTATGGCGGAAAAACGCAGCGTACGATTGAGCGTTATAGCGAAGAAATTTCGCGAATGCTTGTCGGTGAAGGCGCGAAAATGATCGTTGTTGCATGCAACACCGCCTCGGCTTTGGCGTTGCCGCACCTTCGCGAGATTTTGTCCGTGGATGTTGAAGGCGTGATTGCACCCGGGGTTCGTGCTGCGCTTGCAACCACGCGCTCAGGGCATATAGCCATTATGGGCACGAAAGCCACCATCGGCAGCGGTGCTTATGAACGTGCCCTGTGCGAAGCACGCTCGGATATTCAGGTGACGAGCGTCCCTTGTCCGTTGCTGGTACCGCTGATTGAGGAGGGTCTCCTCGAGGATGAAGTCACCGACATGGTGCTGTCACGTTACCTTGCGCCTTTGCGGGAAAGTGGAGCGGATACTTTGGTGTTGGGATGTACCCATTATCCCTTGTTGGCGCGTGCAATTTCTCGCTGCGTAGGAGAAAAGCTGACCTTGGTAGATTCTGCCGCAAACTGCGCTCATGCGGTAGCCGAAACGCTAAATAGAAATGGCCTTCGTGCTTCATCTTCGCAGAGTGGAAAGTTGCGGCTAGGATTTACCGATCCTCCTGATCGCTTCCTCGAAGTGGCCGGTCGCGTTCTCGGCCTTGATACCACGGGCGCGGAACTACGCCATGTTCCTCCGCTGGATTGAAGTGGTGCGATACTGCTTAGGCAGCCGCTGTGGCTTCGTGTAGAGGCTGCGACGCTTCCAACTTTCCGCCAAACTTTGTGTAAAGAAATTTGGAGGACACGGTGTTCGGACGCGCAAAGCCCAAGGCTTCTTTGGTGCCGTGTTGGCGGAGAGTCTCGAGAGTGGCACCGAGTAATGCTGCACCAATGCCTCGATTGCGGTATTCGCTGAGGACGCACGGGCCACTCACTAAATGCACGCCCTTATCTTCGGGACACACGACGTATGCTGAAGCCGCAATCACGCGGTTGCCGTGTTGAACGAAAAGACAAAAGGTGTCATCGCCAAACACCTTTTTCACATGAGGCAACACAACTTCTTCAATATGGTGAGCGCACCCGCTCCAATCCGGATCAAGTTCGTAGCTGGAGCGAATAACGCGAAGTGCCGTGTTGAGATCTGATTTATCGGCGGCGCGAATGAGGAAGGGCTTGGCAATAGCACTGATTTCCGAGGGAAGCCCGGAAAGATTCCAGCGGAAAAGGCAGAGTTTGGTTGGCTTTGATTTAAAGGCCATGAGTAATGAGCGCGAACTAGAAATTAAGAATCAGTTTTGTCGTTGCGAGAGATCCACCAGATGGTTCCCAGAACCGCTGACACCACAACCGCTAGTGATCCAAATCCCAACATAAAGCGATAAATTGTATTTTGGCGGGTAGAAAAGTCAAACCGATTTCGAGATTCCAAAAAAATCTCTCAATACCTCACGATAAACTCCCTGCTTCATAGGTGGCGCAAGATATACGGGAAAATCTTTCACGGCAACCCAGCGCAATGCCACAAACTCGCCACAGCTTTGGTGTAAATCGAGTACAGGCAGACCTTTCTCTCGAAGGCGACAAAGAAAGTAAGTCTGCTCCTGCCCGTAAAATCCACGTGCATCTTTTCCTTTGGGGAAATCGTAACGATAAGGTCCACGTTGTTCGATGATTTCATAAAACGAAGAGGCCAGCGCAATTTCCTCCAAGACCTCTCGCCTCACGGCATCCTCCAAGCACTCGCTACGATCCACGCCGCCTTGGGGAAATTGCCAGTTTTCCCGATAATCCGACCGCTGCCCAATGAGCACCAGTCCGTCATGATTTTGCAAAATCGCAGCCACATTGGGGCGATAGCTTTTCTTCATGAGGGGAGTGTGAAGACGCTCCATTCCTGCCGCAAGCACGGAGGCCGTAGCATAGTGGGTAGCTTCGCCCCGTTCTTGTCGCATGAGATGCGAATGATAAAAGGGAGTTTGTGCGGAAGGCATTTTTATTCAGGGTTGTGATGGTAACCACTTTACTGTGCAAAGGCGTCGCCGTTGCCGCAGAGGTGCCGCAACGCGTCGTGAGCCTTGCGCCTAATCTTACGGGGATGGTGACAGCTCTTGGTGCGGGAAATCGTCTCGTGGGAGTGACGCCATTTTGTCAGGCACCTGCAAATATTATTCGTGTAACGGGTGGCATTCAGGCAGAAGCGGAGACAGTGCTGGCTTTGGCACCGGATTTGGTTTTGGTCACGCCATTGACTTCGATGGCAACGCGATGGCAGATGGCCCACTTGGGATTGCGTGTTGAAGTTGTGGACATTCAATCCTTGGAAGATATTCGGCGGGCCATGCTGCAATTGGCGCATTGGTTGGGTGTTGCTGAACCCGCGTTGCCACGTTCTCATGCTTATCCTTCGGTTGGCACCGGCGTGTTGTTGTTTGGCGCGGATACGGGTTACAGCGCGGGGCGGGGAACTCATGCGAATGAAATTTTACGTGAGGCAGGGATTTCCAATATCGCGGCAGAGCTTGGTACGCCGTGGCCCATGCTTAATGAGGAGTTTATTTTATCTCGGGAGCCTGACTGGATTCTGGTGGCAGATTTTGGAAATGCGTCCACCGAAAAAGTTCTCACCATATTGCGCACGCATCCGATTCGACGTTATTTACGAGCGGTTCGCGAAGGGCGGGTCATTACGGTTCCAGCCTCGGTGTTTTCGGTACCCGGCCCTGCGGCATTGGAAGCGGCACAATCCTTGCACAAAGCCATTTCCACTCGATGAAAAACATCGCCGTAAAAGCATTCAAACTATGCGCCGGTTACGAGCGAGAAGATGTTCTGCGATCTGTAAGTTTTGAGCTTCACACCGGGGAAGTTTTGGGGGTTGTGGGGCCCAATGGGAGCGGCAAGAGCACCTTGCTTCGCGCTCTTACCGGATTGCTTCCTTTGCGCTCGGGAAAAGTGCAAATGCAAGGACGCGCTCTTCCTTCTCTCAGTGCCAAAGAGCGAGCGCGCCTTTGCGCCGTGCAACCACAAATTGAAATGCCTCTTTTCGATTACAGCGTTCGTGATTTTGTTTTACTGGGACGTCATCCTCATCGTGCGCTCCTTGGTGCCGCGCATCCCACCGATCACGAGGCTGCAGAACGTGCGCTACGGCGCGCCGGGATGAGCGAGATGTCAGAACGTAGCATCCGCGCCTTAAGCACGGGGGAATGGCAACGCGCCTTACTTGCGCGGGCTTTAGCGCAAGAAACGCCTTTGCTCTTTCTCGACGAACCAGCAGCGCACCTCGATCCCGGGCATCGTTACGCGATCCATCTGCTCCTGCGTCAACTTGCCCATAAAGAAAATCGTGCAGTGCTTTGCATTTCTCATGATTTAAATCTTGCGGCGGAGTTTTGCGACCGTCTGATGCTCCTTCGCGCCGGATCGGTTTTAGCACTTGGAACGCCCGAGGAAGTTTTGCAGGAAAAAATTTTGCAGGAACTTTTTGGCTGCGCGGCATTGCGTGTAGCAATCAATCCGCACACCGGACGACCGGGAACCGTTTTTGCATCATGAGCACCCTCGCACGCTTAATTTTATTGGGAGTACTCACTTTGGCGCTCCTCATTATTGCCGTCTGCGTGGGGCCGACATCCTTATTGAATTTTTCCTCGCTATGGCACTTGCTGCGTGAAGGAGCCTCAACGCCGGAACTTCAACGCGCCTCATTGGTGCTTTGGGAACTACGTTTGCCACGCGTGTTTCTTGCGGCGGGAGTGGGGGCGAATCTCGCGCTCGGCGGATTACTTTTGCAGGCGATTTTTCGCAATCCGCTTGCAGAGCCATATCTGCTTGGCCTTTCGTCCGGTGGCGCATTAGCCGCAGTATTAGCGTTGGCGGCGGGAATGACTTCCGTAACGTGGCCTGCTTTGGGCGGAAGCCTTGCCGTGGCATTGCTTGTCCTTCTTCTCTGCCGTCATCGAGTGGCATCCGATCTTCCCTCGTTGTTGTTGGCGGGTGTGGCACTTGGCGCGTTGGCACAGGCTTTCACCACGGCGACTATTCTACGTTTTAATCCGGAAGCTCTACGTGGGATTCTTTTTTGGCTCATGGGGAGTTTTGCAAATCAAGGTTGGTCGGCTGTTGCACTCGTGCTCCCTACAGCTGTGATAGGATTTATTTTTACGCTGTTTTTGCATCGCCCTTTGGACTTGTTGGCCATCGGAGGCGAGAGCGCCCATCACCTCGGCGTCCCCACTCATGCCGTGCAAATTATGGGCATTGCTCTTGCTGCCGCCTTGGCAGCAGTGACGGTAGCCGTTTGTGGAACGATTGGATTTGTCGGTCTTATGGCACCGCATCTTGCACGCCGCGTTGCAGGTGCGCCCCATGCGGTGTCTGTACCTGCAAGTCTCCTCCTTGGCGTGATGCTTACCGTAGGCTCCGATCTCGTCGCTCGCACTCTGCTTGTTGGTACAGAACTTCCCGTGGGCGTCGTTACGGGTGCCCTTGGGTGCATGTTTTTCCTCGCTCTCCTACGGCAAAAGCGATGACCATGGGCGCATGGTAAAAGTTTCCATACGTTACGATGGCGCTTTGCGTTGTACGGCGCAGCATGAGCCTTCAGGATCAAAGTTAAGCACCGATGCCCCGGTGGATAATCATGGCAAAGGAGAACTATTTTCTCCCACAGACCTCGTAGGAACAGCTCTTGGCTCGTGCATGGCGACGGTAATGGGCATTGTTGCAGACCATCACGCGGTGGATTTGAGTGGGATGAAAATTGAAATCACGAAGGAAATGTCCGACAACGCGCCACGCCGTATTGCGCGACTCGCCGCAGATGTTCACATCCCGCTCGCCTCGGACCATCCGCAGCGAGCATCCTTGGAACGAGCCGCCCTTACATGCCCCGTCCTGCGTAGTTTAAATCCGAGCATTGAAACACCTGTGGAGTTCCATTGGAGGCATGAGTAAACTCACGGAACTTTTGCCTCATTTTTTCTATGCACAATAACACCCTTAAAATCGGTTTGCCCTCCGGCAGCCTCATGGAGCAAACCCTGACATTATTTGCCAAGGCAGGTTTCCATGTGACAGGAGCGCGTCGTTCTTATCGCCCTACGGTAGATGATCCAGAGTTGATCGTTCATTTGCTGCGTGCGCAGGAGATCAGCCGCTATGTGGAGCAGGGGTTTCTTGATTGCGGAATTACCGGGCGCGATTGGGTGGCGGAAAACGGTTCGGATGTGGCCTCGCTTTGTGATCTTCCGTATAGCAAAGCTACTTCGTCGCCCACGCGTTGGGTGGTTGTGGTGCCGGAAGATTCCCCAATCCGCACTGTGGAGGATCTCGCCGGCAAACGTGTGGCCACGGAGGCTGTGGGGCTGACACGAGAGTTTTTTCGTCGGCGCGGCGTGGAGACCGAAGTGGAATTTAGCTGGGGTGCAACGGAGGTTAAAGTTCCCGATTTGGTAGATGCCATCGTAGATATCACCGAGACAGGCTCCTCACTTAAAGCCAACAAACTCCGCATTCTCGAAACCATCATGGAGTCTTATCCGGTGTTCATTTCCAATCGCGAGGCGTACTCCGACGAATGGAAACGTGGGAAGATGGACCGCGTGTTGCTGTTGCTTCAAGGGGCGTTGGCGGCACGCGATAAGGTCGGACTAAAAATGAATCTTCCCGAAGCTCACATTGAGAATTTGCTTGAGCAATTGCCCTCTCTTCGGAATCCTACGATTTCACCTTTGGCTCACGATGGCTGGGTTGCTATCGAAACAGTCATCGATGAGAAGGTTGTCCGCGAAATTATCCCGAAGCTTAAAGCACTCGGGGCCGAGGGCATCATAGAGTATCCTCTAAACAAACTGGTTTATTAACGTACAGCATGGGTTCGATTAAAAAACGGCGGAAGGCGAAAATCGCCAAGCACAAGCGTCGCAAGCGCATGAAGCTTAATCGCCACAAGAAGCGTTTGCGCTACAAGAGCTAGGGGCTATTGTAAGCCCATGTTCGTGCGTCTCCGGTTGCGTTTTGTCGCCGCCCGATTCGCGCTTGCGTGCGCCTTCATTATTCCCGCACCGCAGGCGTACGCTCTGGCGTGCGATGCCGGATTGCCTGCCGATCCCGTCAGGCGAACGACGAGCGTACTGACATCCGCCGCCGACCGTCGTGTCGAAGCGATGGCGCATGTCGCTGCGGGTTCGCTTGCGGAAGATGATGGGCCGGATGATGCGCTGCTTCATTATCAACGTGCCCTCGATCTCGATCCCTCGAACGCGCCTCTTGCGCGGCAGGTGGCGGGTATTCTCCTGCGCCGAGGCGAAGCACCCGAGGCATTGTCGGTGTTGAAAGATGCTTACAAGCACAATCCAAATTCCGGAGAATTAGCCCTCCAAATAGCCGGGGTTTACGTGGTGAGTTTGCGAAAATTTGATTTGGCAGCGCGTTATGCCACGCAAGCTCTCAAGTTGGCACCCGATCTCATCGAGACATATCAGCTGCTTTATACCATTCGACGGGCAACCGGCCAGTTGGCGGATGCCGAGGCATTATTGCGCCAGGCGGCTGCGAGGCCCACGAAGCAGGCGAAGTTTTGGGCGGGATTGGGAGATCTCTATTTGCGGCAAGTTCTCGCTGCAGAGGATGCCGATATTAAACACGCCACCGATGTAGCGCTGACACATTACCGACATGCGGTGAAGTTAGCCCAACAGGATGCGGCGGTGTTATTGCGTGCGCTGAATTTCTTTTCGTCCTCCGGATACTTTGAGGATGCCATTTCCTGCGCGCGTCGCCTCTTGGTTTTGGATCCCTCGGATACCGTTTCGCGGGAGAAATTGGCATTAGCCTTAGCATCGCTTAAATACGATGACGAAGCTTACAAGGAGCTAGAGATCGTGGTGGCAGAAAATCCTGCCAGCTTAGCGGCCTATCGTATGCAGGGAGAAATTCTTTTGCGCCGTGGAGATAATGCCGGAGCGGCGGACAAATTTGAAAAGGCACTCGTTTTGCACGATGAAGACCCGCGGCTTTATCTCGAATTGGTAGATTTGTGTCTTAAAAGCGGCGACATCGCCCGTGCCACGCGATGGCTCGGCGAAGCGCGGATGAAATTTAATCGCCTCCCGCAAATGCCCTATTACGAAGGGCAATTGCTTGGTCAACTCCAACGCTGGCGGGAGGCTCTCCATGCCTTTAACCTGGCCGCCGACCTTGCCGCGAAATATCAGCCATCATTCCTTACGCCGGAGTTTCATTTTCAGCATGGCATGATGGCCGAGCGGGCGGGTGATCACGCGGAAGCTGCTCGCTATCTGCAGGCGTGTCTTGCTCTTGATCCGAATTATACCGAAGCTCTCAATTACCTTGGATACATGTGGGCGGAGCGCGGAGAAAACCTTGCTTTGGCGGAGGAATACATTCGCCGCGCCTTGCAAAACGATCCCAGCAATCCCGCATTTCTCGATAGCCTTGGTTGGGTGTTGCATCAACAAGGGCGTTATCTCGAAGCACTCCCGCTGCTGGAGCAAGCGGCGCGGGCGCTTATGCAACCGGATGCCACCATCGAAGAACATCTTGGGGATGTGCTGGAAAAACTCGGGCGCAAACAAGAAGCACTCAAAGCTTGGGAACGCGCCTCAACACTCGAAGGCGCTTCACCAAGATTACCAGCAAAACTTCAGTCCGTCAGTCGCAGTCTCGCTTCTTCATCCACCGAAGAAAAAGCCGTGAAGCCCTAGCCCCCAAGTTGCACTCACTCCATGAGAGCCGATGCAATTTCATCGGCGAGAAGACGTCCGCGTGAGGTGAGGCATAGGCGCGATCCGTTCTGCTCAAGCAAACCTTCCGCACAAAGTTGTGCAACCAAGTCTGGATGTGCCGCGAGGAGATTTCCCGGAAGTCCAACATTCATCCGCAGACCAAAAGCAATTTTTTCTGCAACGCGTATTTTCGACGTGAGAAGCTCTTCATTTCGCAGCGGACGAACGCCGGCGTTGATGGCACGAACATAGGCTGCTGTATCGGGAACATTTTGCCAGCGACGCTCGCCGAGGGTGGACCATGCACTGGGGCCAAGGCCGAGATAATCACCCCCCTCCCAATACGCCATGTTGTGACGACACGCGTAACCTGCGCGGGCGTAATTTGAGATTTCATATTGTGCATAGCCGCCCTCAGCAAGCCATGCTGCACCACACTCAAAAAATGCCGCATCATTTTCCACATCTTCCCGAAACTCGCCTTTGACTTTTCGCCGAAAAAAATCGGTGTCCTCTTCGTAGGTGAGACAATAAGCGGAAATATGCTCGGGCTCGAGTGCTATGGTCTCGCGAATACTTTCTTCCCATTGCCTCAGTGTTTGCTCAGGGATGCCGTAGATAAGATCGAGATTGATATTGGTAAATCCGACCTCGCGTAAAATCTGAAAGGACGTGCGTACCTGAGAGGCGTCATGAACACGCCCGAGAGTTTCGAGAAGTGCCGCATCCCACGTTTGCACGCCCATACTCACGCGGTTAATGCCGTGGTTGCGCAGGAGAGCGGCTTTTCGTGACGTGACGGTTGCCGGATTCATTTCGAGGGTGAACTCTTCGATACCTGAAAAATCGAGATGTGCCTTGAGTCCGAAAAAAAGTCGCTCTAGTTGACTGACAGAAAGTGCGGAGGGCGTACCTCCTCCAATGAAAATAGTTCGCGGCATCGCGTTGTGCCCGAAAAGTTCTGCCTCACGAACAATGGCATCCACTAAAGGGTCTGCTTTTCCCGGGCCGGCAATTTCTTTGTAAAAGCTGCAATACGGGCAGATTTGCAGACAAAACGGAATATGGATGTAGAGATGCTGCACGCAGTGCATCACGGGCGGAGCGAGTCTACCGCTATGCGAAGATCATCTTCCGTCACATCTTTGACGACACGCGCCGTACCAAGTTGGGAGCTGACGACAAAACGGATATTACCTCCGTCAAATTTCTTATCATGCCGCGTTGCTGCAAGAATAGTGTCCGCATCGAGATTTTCCGGCAGCCGTAAAGGCAGACCATAGGCAAGCAGTTTCTCGCGAACCCGCTGGGCATCGGATGCAGGAAGCCCGTATTTTCGCTGTGAAATTTCCAAGGCAGCACACATGCCGAGGCTAATGGCTTCGCCGTGAAGCAGGGTGCCATAACCCGCAACATTTTCGATGGCATGGCCAATGGTATGCCCAAAATTAAGCAGGGCACGTTGCCCGGTGCGTTCCATTTCGTCTTCCTTCACAATGGTTGCTTTAATGGCGATATTGTGGGCGATGACGGAAGAAAGTGAACTTCGTGGCTGGCTGGGTTTTAAAGTATCGAGCAATGCGGCGTCCCGAATGACGGCGTGTTTAATGACTTCGGCAAATCCTTCGCGGTATTCGCGATCGGGAAGGGTTTCGAGTGTGGTGGTGTCGGCGAGTACGAGACGTGGTTGATGAAAGGAACCAATGAGATTTTTTCCCGCCCGTGCGTTGACCCCCGTTTTCCCGCCGATGGAACTATCCACCTGCGCTACGATGGTGGTGGGAATTTGAACCAAAGGAATCCCCCGCAGGAAAATGGCGGCAACAAACCCTGCAAGATCGCCAACAACACCACCGCCAAGGGCCACAAGGAAGCTTCCTCGATCCAATCCGGCACTCAGCAGACGATTCACCACATTTTCTGCGGTGGCCATGGACTTCGATGTTTCCCCTGCAGGAACTGCGAGCAGATGAGCATCGTAACCCCCAGCAGTAATCGAATCCATGACAACAGAGCCGTGAAGACGTCCGACAGTTTCATCGGTAATGACGGCGCAACGTCCGCTTATTTTTTCGTCGGCGCAAAACTCGCCGGTGCGTGCAAGAAGACCGGTGCCGACCAACACGCGGTAGCTGTTGCTTGGAAGAGCGACAGGAATTTCGAGGAAGTGATCGTTGTTCACGTGAGAGTTTGAGAAGCAAAGAGGGCAGCACCGACAATGCCCGCGTGATTTTGAAGTTGGGCTGCGACGACGGGGGTTTTTGCCATTTCTTGAACGACAGGAAGAAATTTGTCGCCTTTGCTGCTCACGCCTCCGCCGATAATTATGAGGTCGGGGCTGAGGAGTGCCGCATAACAGGCGACAACTTCACCCACACGTTGCCCCCAGTCTTTCCAATTGAGATTTTTTTCATCGCGAACGCGCCCCGAAGCCCGTTCTTCCGCTTCTTTGCCCCGCACCTCCATGTGGCCGAGTTCGGTGTTGGGTAGAAGCTTTCCATCGAGAAATAAAGCACTCCCAATGCCCGTGCCCAGCGTAAGCATAAGCACTGTCCCACGTATGCCGCGTCCCGCGCCGTAGCGCATTTCCGCAATCCCCGCCGCATCGGCATCGTTGAGCACAGCAACAGGACGTCCCAATCGAGCGGTAAAAAGTGTCGCTGCTTCGAAATCAATCCAACCGGCATCCATATTCGCGGCAGTGAGCGTGCGGCCATTTTTAATAACCCCAGGAAATGTAATGCCCACGCAGCCCTTGGCCTGCGGAAATTTAGCGACCAATTCTAAAATCACGCTTGCCACAGCATCGGGGCGCGAAGGCGAGGGCGTCACGATGCGCTCACGCTCGGTGAGTAGCTCCCCTGTTGCAAGATTTACCGGGGCACCTTTGATTCCCGAGCCGCCAATATCTATGCCAAGCGGTGTCATAATTTCCGATTGCACCTTACTCGCCACCATCGGACAAGGTAGAAAATTTACGGGTTTCCGCTTGGCAACGGAGCGTCATGCGCCGTAAATGCCACGATGCCTGTGAGGGTTGATTTTCACGTGCATTCATTTTTTTCGATGGATGGCGTTAGTAGTCCGGAAGACATTATTATCGCTGCCAAACGTGCGGGGCTTCATGCTTTAGCAATCACGGACCACAATACATGTGAGGCCGTGGATTATATGATAGAGCGTGGGCTCATGCGTGCGGATGGTTTGCCAGTGGAGGGATTTCTTGTGATTCCGGGGGTCGAAGTGACGACATCGGACGGCCATTTATTGTGTCTGGGGTGCCAACTTTCTCCGACGCTTAAAGGCCGAGCGGCGGTGGAAGTTTGCCGCCTCGCGCAGGAAGCAGGCGGCATGTGTATCGCACCGCATCCGTATGACTTATTTCGTGCGGGCATCCGCGAAAACGTGTTGGACACCCTCCCGCTCGATGGGCTGGAGGTTTTCAATGCCGCCATCACCTTCAAGCGACACAATCGAAAAGCTTATGACTATGCGCAGAGGCGTGGATTACCCATGACGGCAGGAAGCGATGCGCACCATGCGGATGCTGTGGGAGTGGCAAGTACGATTGTAGAAACCGAGGACTTTTCCGTGCGAGGCGTCTTGACGGCTATGAAAATGCGAACGGAACTTGCGCAGCGTTATTTGAGTAAACGCCAGACAATTCGCAAAACGTGGAATAATTGGTTCCGCCTGCGAAGCCGTACGCGAGCGGCTCGTGCGATGAAAAAGCAGGCGTAGAAGAAATTGAAGATGTGGGAAAAAGTCGCCTGACGCATTTCTTTGCCACCTTCCATGCTTGAGCCGACGTGTAAACTCCGCCACTCTGCAGATCGCTTCGCTTGCCATGCCACTTCTCGAATATATTTTCCAACGATTACGCCGTCACCCCAAGCGCATCGTGTTTCCTGAAGGTGAAAACTCCTGCGTCCTGCGTGCAGGGCGGCGCTTTTACGAATTAGGACTTGGGGTGCCCATTCTTCTCGGACGTAAAGCGGTGATCGAAAAAATCGCCAACAAGGAAGGAATCCCCTTCGACCATTTTGGCGTCATCAATCCCGAAACATCCTCCGATTTACCGGATTTCTGCCGATTTCTGGAAACGCTCGATCGCTATAAAAACTTCGGACTTTCCGATACACGCACCATTTTACTGAATCCGAATTATTTCGCGGCGATGATGGTACAGTATGGGCGTGCCGATGGTGTGGTGGGAGGTGTGGAGTCGCCGACAAATGCGTTTTTACGTCCGTTGTTGCGCTTGGTGAAACCCACGGGAGTAGGGCATTTAGTGAGCAGTTGCCTCGTGGTGGATACGCGACGCCCGGATATTGGGAGTGACGGGATTTTGATTTTAGCGGATTGCGGAGTGATTCCCACGCCGGATGTTGAGCAGCTGGCGGAAATTTCCATGCAAGCGGCGCATTTATGCCGCCAGTTAACCAGCGACACTCCGCGTGTGGCGTTGTTGAGTTATTTTACCAAAGGCAGCACAGGTGTCACGGGTGCAGGGAAATTAGCGGCGGCAGCCGCTCTTGCCAAACAGCACTGTCTTACACAACACCTCGACGTTGAAGTGGATGGCGAGCTTGAAGTGGATGTGGCACTTCTCCCTGCGGTGGCACGCGCCAAGGCTGTCCAAAGTACGGTTGCGGGTCGTGCCAATGTCCTTGTTTTTCCCGATCTCAACAGCGGAAGCATTGCGGGAAAACTTACCGAAATTCTGGGCGCACGCACCTACGGCCAGATTCTCACCGGACTTTCCAAACCCGCTGCCGTTGTTTCGTGTGCCGATGGCGTGGAATCTCTCACGACGGTGGCAGCGATTGTTGGATTGCAGGCCATTGAAATGCGTCGCCTACAAGAAATGGCGGAGGAAGAAAAACGCAAACGCGATGCGGCGAGTGTTGGGTCTGTTCCTTGGTGAGCTTTTTATTTTCGGCATGTCACCACGTTTCACCGATGACAGGGCCGCGGTCGGATGGAAAAAGTTCAAATCCTTTTTCCACATTGCGCAGGGGCACCACACCGCGCCAGCCGGTCAGCCCGGGAAAGGGCGGGAGTGGATCGGGCCATTCACTCTGCTGCATCGAAGTACCGGAACCATGATCTTCCGCTCGTGCATCTTCTTCTCGTGCAGCGATGGCTTCGAGTTGCACCCAACCCGGCGGATTAAACTCGAGGCGAAAAGGCGGCATTTCTTCATTGAGTGGTGCTGCTAATAAACTGCGCCATCCGACTAAAGCTCCAAGCCCCGTATAAAAGTTGGCACTAATTCCCGCCAATAATCCATGGTCTCCCACCACACCTTCCTGACGTCGCTCCGCCAGATAATTGGCTAACAAACGAGGTGGTTTTTTGGTCGAGGAAAGCTTCGCAAATTCGATGATGCCACCCGCGATGGCTTTGGCGAGTTGTTCACGCCATTCGACAGAATTGAGCAACCGCGCATCGCGTGGATTGCTTAAAAACCCACATTCCACCAGCACCGCAGGTGTTGTCGCACGACGTAAAACCGCAAATCGCGCTCGCTTTACTCCACGATCCATCATCGTCACATGACCCAGCATGGAATGTTGAATGGCAGTCGCCAGGGTGTGACTTGCATGATCTTTCGTGTGCCCTAATTCGTTAGAAAAATTCCGTCGCTCTAAAAAGTTATCATTGCTATTTGGTGCGCCACGGGGAGTGAGCGAGTAAACTTCAAGCCCCGTTGCTGGTGAAAAACGTTGGCCCGAATCGTTGCAATGAATGCTCACAAAGATGGTTCCCGGGTCTTCGCGTTGAAGCCGTGTGGCGGCTGCCGGACGACCTTCCAGCGGAATGAAGTTGTCGCCTTTGCGCGTAATGAGTACGCGAAGCCCGGCAGCCTTCAAATACACACGCACCCGTCGGGCAATGTCGAGATTGTAGTTTTTTTCCGAGCCGCTGCGATTGACGGCACCGCGATCATGGCCGCCATGCCCCGGGTCGAGAACCACCGTGCGAAATGGTTGAAGCTGCGGAATCCGTTGGGGACGCATCAAGGGATCAATCGTTTTCGATAAATCCATGCGTGAAATGTACATTGTCCCTGCAAAATATAGTGGCGGGAAGGAGAGCCAATGTTTCACGCGGTCTATCCGCGCTTCCCGTGAGCCCCCGGTAAACTCCATAATCCGTCCTTCCGAAATCAGCACCATTCCGCGTTCTCCACGTGGCATGAGGCGCATCCCATAAAACTGCGCCACTTGCGAAAGCGGCACGTAATCACGCCCGCCAAGTCGCTGAATCCTCCACGTCGCCGCAGCACATTCGCTTTCTAAAAAAAGCACGGCAACAATCACCAAGAACAAAATTGGTATTCCTCGTGACAATCCGCATCGCCCCATAATTTTTCGATTTCTACCCATCAATCACTCTCTTCATTTTCCTCCGAAGGCGGTGCGAGGCGACGATATTCTTCGATAACTTTTGTAGCCGTATGGCCGAGAAGTACGGCGACTAAGATGGTCAACAATAGTCCCCCGCCCCAAATGAAATACTCCGTGGGTCCGGGTTGAGATTGTCCGCGCAAAATACCAAGGCCCAATTGCCCCAGCGTCCCGAGATAGCAGTAGAGAAAAATTCCGGGCAACCGCCCCAGTGCCACCCACTTGAGGCAGGTTCCAAAGCGAACCTTGGTAATGCCGTAAAGATAGTTAAAAAGACTGATGGGAAAAAGTGGATTGAGCTGACTAAAAAAAATGATGCGTGGACCGTGTCGAACGATGGCTTGATCGAGTGCAGCCCAATGCCGATTACGTAGGAGCTTGCGTCTTACAAAAGTTCGTCCAAGTTTACGCCCGATAAAAAATGCGATGGCCGCGCCTAGCAGATTGCCGCTAAGCACCAAGACAGTTCCCCACCACATTCCAAAAAAAAATCCTCCGCCAAGGCTTAGGATTCCCCCGGGCAAAAAAAACACCGTCGCTACCATCACCATCAAAGGATAGAGAACCCCCCCCCAAGCGCCCCAACTGTTCACAGAATTTTGCACGCCCTCCACCGTTCCCAGCAACGCATCCGATCCCGCAAGCAGCATGAGTACGGCAACTACGACGAGAGTGATGACGATTTGTAGGAGAATCGAACGCACGGCAGAACTCATAGCGAGAAATTCCTCATGGTGCGCCTGCGTCGCTGCTTTGTGGTGCTTGCATTTCGGATTGTGGAAGAGAAAACACCACAACCTTTACCGATCTTATCGGAAATTTTGCATACAAAAAGGCGGTGCTATATCCAAGGAGAACGAACAAAACAGCCAAAAGCTGAATAGGAATTTCTGGCCAACTTGAGCCTGACTTTTCGTTGGAAGCGGATGCCATGTCTTCAGCATCCGGCGACATTGTTGATCTTGGCAACGCAATTTTCCTTGGGTTAAACGCAACAAAGAGTGCAGCATAAGCCCCCTTTTCAAATGAATACCGATCGTCCCATCACCGAATTGCTCTCCTCCGGGCGATCTCTGCTCTCCGTAGAATTTTTTCCGCCGAAAACTGAAGCAGGAGGCGTGCAACTTTTGGAGGCGGCGGAAGCTCTCAAGCCCTATCGTCCGGACTTTGTTTCCATTACCTATGGGGCAGGCGGTTCGACGCGCGAGCGCACGTTTCGATATGCGAAAATTCTTCGTGAGCAATTTGGCTGGCTCGTGATGCCGCATCTTACTTGCGTGGGTTCGACACGCGATGAGCTACTGGAAATTGTGGCCGGATACCATGCGGATGGCATTCGCAACATCATGGCTTTACGCGGCGACCCACCAAAGGGGACGGATACCTTTGTTCCGAGTCCGGATGGACTGCGCTATGCAAGTGATCTCATTGCGCTCATTCGCGAAAACTTTCCCGATATGTGTTTGGGTGCCGGAGCTTATCCCGAAAAACACCCCGAGTCGGCTACGATGGAACAAGACCTCATTCACCTCCGCACTAAAGTGGATGCTGGTGCGTCTTTTCTCACGACACAGCTTTTTTTTGACAACGAGCACTACTTTCGCTTTTTGCATGCGTGCCGCAGTCGTGAGATACATCTTCCGGTGTTGCCCGGCTTACTTCCCGCACTTTCGCTTTCCCAAGTGCAACGTTTTGGCCCCATGTGTGGATCGTCATTGCCTCGCGCTCTCGTGGAGCAGCTCCACGTCGTAGATGAGCATCCCCGTGCGGCGGAAGCCGTGGGCGTCACATGGGCGTACCACCAAATTCGGGAGCTCCTACGACACGGCGCCCCCGGCATTCATCTTTACATTCTCAATCGTTCGTCAGCCGCCATCACCTTGGCTCGCTCGCTCGAAAGAAACGACCACTCATCCAACCATGCCTGACCAACCAGCTGTCAATCCGCTTCGCGAAAATCTTGTGACACGCCCTGTACCCGATCCTTGCGCCCTCGTGATCTTCGGTGCCACGGGCGACCTCACCCATCGCAAACTTATTCCGGCACTCTACAATCTCGCTGCGGACGGCAATCTTCCGGGTTCCCTTGCCGTTGTTTGCTTTGCACGTCGCGATAAAACGAATGAAGGATTTCGCCAAGAGCTGGGGGAGTCCACGCGCCAATACTCGCGGCAGCCCGTGAATGAAAAACTTTGGGAACGTTTTGCGGCAAATATTTTTTATCACCAAAGTAATTTTCATGATGCTGCGGGTTACGCCTCTCTCGCGGGTGTGCTCGAGGATTTGGATGCGCATCACGGCACACGCGGGAATCGCTTATTTTACCTCGCAACGTCGCCCACGGAATTCGACACCATTTTACAAAACCTACACGACAGCGGGCTAAGTCATGCTAAGGCAGGCTCGTGGGCGCGGGTGGTGATTGAAAAACCTTTTGGAACCGATTTGCCAAGCGCACAACATCTCAACGAGGCTGTTCATGCGGCATTTCCTGAGCGTGATACCTTCCGTATTGATCACTATCTCGGCAAAGAAACCGCGCAAAACATCATGGTGCTGCGCTTCGCCAATACGATTTTTGAGGCATTGTGGAATAATCGCTATGTCGAAAGCGTGCAAATCACCGCTAGCGAAACGATGGGGGTTGGCACACGGGCCGGGTATTACGAAAATGCCGGAGCTCTACGCGATATGGTGCAGAATCACATGCTACAACTTCTCTGCCTCACCGCGATGGAGCCGCCTTCCGATCTGGGTGCCGATGCCGTGCGCGATGAAAAAGTTAAAGTTCTTCGCGCCTTACGGCCCCTCGTGGGCGACGCCGTGGCGGAGAATGTGGTGCGCGGACAATACACGGCGGGGTTCATCAATGGTGACGAGGTTCCCGGCTATCGTGCGGAACCGGGTGTGTCACCCGAATCTATGACGGACACCTACGTGGCCTTGCGCCTTCACATTGATAATTGGCGTTGGGCGGGCGTCCCATTTTTTGTCCGGGTGGGGAAACGTCTGCCCAAGTCGGGTACCGAAATTGCCATACAATTTCGTGAAACGCCTCCGGTGTTATTTAATCATCAAAGCCAGCTGCGTGATCCCAATGTGCTCGTGATTCGTATTCAGCCGGATGAGGGCATTTCCTTCCGCATGGCCGCAAAAATGCCCGGGGCGTTGTTGCAAATTGAACCCGTGAAGATGGATTTCCATTACGGCACTTCCTTTGGCAAAGCAACGCCCGAAGCTTACGAGCGATTGCTGCTGGATGCTATGAGCGGCGATGCCACGCTTTTCGCTCGTCACGATGAAGTGGAGGAAGCGTGGAAATTCATAGATGGCATTCGCGAGGCGTGGACCGATGGTGATGCGCCGCGCCTTGATTTTTATCCTGCAGGTTCATGGGGGCCAATAGAGGCTGACGAACTGCTAGCCCAAGGCGGAGTCACTTGGCGGAGGCTGTAACGTATGATGGCTGAGACCATGTTCCTATCACCCGGGTTGCCCGTGGAAGTCAGCGACATTGAGCACGAGCTTGCATGCCTCTGGAAGAAATCGGATGCCTCAAAATCCCGGGCGTCGTTAGTCAATTTTGTCGTGTACAGCGAGGCGCCCGATGCCATCGAAACCAACACCCCGTTACTGGCAAGTTTAGCGTCGGAACACGCCTTTCGTGCATTGCTGGTGCAGGCGAATCCTTCGGCGTCCACCTCGGAAATTCATGCATGGATCACGGCGCATTGTCATTTGCGCGGTGCGGGATTGAAGGAGGTTTGCAGCGAACAAATCACTTTTCAGCTCAATGGAAAATCCGCCGGACGCCTCTCCAGCATTGTGTTTGCGCACCTCGACACCGATCTCCCATTTTACCTTTGGTGGCAGGGCGAGTTACCACGTGAACCGGAGCCTCAGCTTTGGGCGTGGGTGGATCGCCTGCTTGTTGATAGCACGTCTTGGAGTCGGCCTGTGGAGCAGTTTTCCATCGTTCGACAAATTGAAATCCTAGGGCGTGGACGCTGCGCTGTGGATGATCTTGCATGGACGCGGCTTTTTCATTTGTTTTATGCGACAGCGCATATTTTCGATCTTCCTGCCGCACGACAGCGCATTCCTCAACTGCAACATCTCGAAATTCATTATGGTGCAGGCCATGAAATGACCGCTTTGCAATTGCTCGGATGGATTGCTAGCCGCTTTAGATGGAATCTCGATGTCGAAGAAGCACGCCCTGTCTTTCGTCGTCCCGATGGAGGAACTGTAACGTTTGTTTTGACAGAAGACGCTCGGTCAAAATTTTCCATTGCCTCACTTTTGATGAAGTTTTCCGATGGAACGGCTTCGGTGCAGCGGGAGGATTCTGTGGAATTTTATTTGCTCGATGTTTCCATAAAAGACACGCCCCACTTCGTTCACATGCTCCCGGCCGGACGTGAGGATATACGGCAAATTCTTCTCTCGGAACTTAGCCGTTCTAGTTTTCATCCGCTTTTCTGGCCTGCTATTCACGCTATTGAACCGCTGATTTCCCATCCGTCGCCGGACTTGTAAAGGCCATCTTCCAGTCGCTATTCTACGCGCTCTCTTATGCGTAAAAAAATCATTGCGGCGAACTGGAAAATGAACATGACAGCGGCGGAAACGGCGGCCTTTATGGAAGATTTGGAGGTCGAACTTAAGAATCTCGAACATGTGGATGTTGTCATTATTCCCCCGTTTACCGCACTGCCACGCCTCTCCGAAATCGCGGCCAATGTTTCCGGCATTTCTATCGGCGCCCAAAATATGTGGCATGAAGCTTCGGGCGCCTACACCGGTGAGATCAGTGCCGCCATGCTGCGCGAATTTTTTACACGCTATGTCGTCCTCGGCCATAGCGAGCGTCGCACGATTTTTGGCGAGACGAATGAACTCGTGAATAAAAAGGTCAAAGCCGCCCATGCCGCCAACCTTCGCCCCATTCTCTGTGTTGGTGAAACGCTCGCAGAACGTGATGCGGGAACGCATCATGCAGTTCTCGCCCGTCAACTTCGAGAAAGCCTTGCGGGTCTCACGGAAGAGCAGATGCTCGATACTGTCATCGCCTATGAACCCGTATGGGCCATTGGAACAGGCCGCACCGCAACTCCTGAACAAGCACAAGAAGCTCACGCTTTTATCCGCAAAATCATTGGAGAAATTTTCAATTCTTCTACTGCTGCAAAAGTTCGCATTCAATACGGTGGAAGCGTCAAACCAGATAACGCCAAGGAACTTTTGCACCAGCCCGATATTGATGGTGCCCTCGTCGGCGGCGCGAGCCTCGATCCACGTAGCTTCGCAAAAATCGTTCAAGCGGCCTCTGCCGAGTAGTTTTTAAGGTCGAACTTTATCGGGTCTTGCATAGACCTCAATTTCGCGGCCACCAACTTCAAAATTGCCTACGGATTGGTAGGTGTCGGAGATGAAGGCTGTGAGATCCGCCGCCCAATTTTTGAAACGAGAACGTTCCGTGTGATTGATGGCGCGATTATCTATCACAATGACAGCCGGGCGAAATTTTTCGATGCGTTCCTTGGCCTCCTTTTGGAAGCTCCCACCGGCAACCGTATCATCAATGTAGAGATCGTATTCGTAGCTTGGACGATCCGTCATGAAATTGATTGTGGGGGAGTAGGGATAGCAAATCACATATTCTCTCGGTGCCGCGTGGTTGAGTACGGCATCGCGCAATCCGGCGAGCACGGGCGCGTCTTCGGGGAGAACTTTCACATGGACATTGTTGAGACCACGAAACTCGGCAAGTTCGTCGTAGAGAATGATGGTACCGGCTTCCTCACGCGGCATGATGGCTTTAAAATAAATCGGTACAAGCAGTGCAGAGAGAATGACGGCAATCCATGCGGATGTGCGCCAGATGTGGCTTCGCGCATCATAGGCGGATTTCCAAAAGGCATAGGCGGAACAAGCGACAGCCGGCAGAAAGGGAATCATAAACTCGCTAAAATGCGGCGCGTCGGGACGAAAGAAAAAGTACTGCGGAAACAATGTCAACGCACATCCGGTCGTGACGAGAATAACTAAGGCATGGGCTTTGCTTTTTTCATCACCGCGAAAAATGGAAACCCCAAGAAGCAGTGCGGCCACAGTGACAAATCCTGAAATCCAAAATACCGGGAAATACATGCCGAGACCCAAAAACCGATTGGAGGGACGTTCCGCCTGCCAAATTTTCAACAAAGGCGGACGCGCTAGGCGGGCATCACGACCTTCGTCGCTTTTCGGAGCGGGAGTGATGGAAGGATTGGGAGCAGCGTTTGCGGTGCTGCTGGTGGAAATGGCAGGAGTGGGCGGCGGAGAAAGCTTTTGAATTTCGCGCTGAAGCTCGTAGCGCAACATTCCGATATAATTGGTGTATTGATCGAGGAAGGCTGTGCCAAATCCACGCTCATAGGCATGCCACGTGACAGCTCCATGAATCCCTACGAGAAGGACGACACCAAGCAAAGTGCCAAGGAATGTGGTGCGCAGGCGTGTTGTAAAATGGTCTCGCGCTCCGAGAGGATAGAGAATGGCAAGGCCTAGCCAAATAAGGCACAGCAATAACGACGGCTCAATACGCATTAGAAATGTGATAGATAAGGCAACGCCAACAAATCCCATCCGGGCGATTTGCCGCCGCGTGGACGACGCAGGGAATACGTAGCCTTTGAGAAATGCAAACATGGGCAACACACCGATAAGCCCCATGTAATTGCGGAACATCATACCCGGCACCAACACGAGAATAACGCCAACAGCCGTCGCAAGCCACGCTTGACGTGTGACAGCGCGGACAATGCCAAAACCGAGAAGTGCATTGAGAATACACAGCGCGAAAAAGAAAAAGCGCATGGCAATGTAGTCAGGCCCGGTGATTTTGAAGAGCGCAACGAGTGGATAAAACCACAGGAGATTGTAGCCGAGAAAAGTATCCACGATGGGGCGTTGTCCCTCCATGAGCCGCATCGCCAGCACCGCATTGAGCCCGCCTTCGCCGCCGAGGTTAAGCCCCGTGCGATAGTAAGTGCTGTAATAAATGAGGGCGGTCAGCACCAAAACGAAAGGTGCCCAACGTGCGAGAAATTTTTCCAATGTTTGCGCCCAAACGCTGATGCGCCCATTGGCTATTTCCGCAAAATTCATGCGCCAGAGGCTAGCGTGGCAACCTCTCCTGCGGCAAGGCGTCGCCGTGTTTGGAGTTGATGGAATGTCGCCCTCTCGAAACACTCTCTCCCATGCCTCAAGTGCCTGCCTTTGCTTACATTTTCAAAAGGTTTCCTATGTTTGCGCAGACCTTTATTGCACGGGAAATTGAAGGCTTGGCGCGGCATGGTGTGGAGCCGCTCATTTATAGCATGCAGCCACCGCAAGACGCAGCGCGACAGGAAGGTTTTGCGGCATTGGAGGCACGAGTACAAACGCTGCCTTCGAGAGCACAATTGAGTGCGGATATTATAACGTCAGGATTAATTGGACGCCTTCCTGCCGCCGCATTTTTTTACGGACAATGGTTAGGGCGTCATGCCCGCCGTCGCCGTGAAGCATGGTGGTTGGGACCGCGTCTTCGAGCAGCGGGAGTACGTCATGTACACACGCACTTTGTAGGCCCGTCGGCTTGCACCGCGTGGTGGTTGCATCGCGACTTTGGCATTACCTACAGCATCACGGCGCACGCGAATGATTTTCTAAGTGATCATGAAGAGGCACCTGGGCGCCAGGTCTTATTGAAGGATGCGAATTTCGTTATTGCGGTGAGCGATTATAGTCGCAGGTTGTTGGTAGAAAAATTTCCGCAGACCCGAGTGATACGGCTTTACAATGGAATGTCGCTGGCAGAATTTCCCGAGCGCATCCCTTCCTCGCCGCCACTCTTGGTTTCGGTCGGGCGTCTTGTGGAAAAAAAGGGCTTTGGTGATCTCATTGAAGTTTGCCGCCTGCTGCGTGAACAAGGTCTGCCTGTGCGTTGCAAAATCATTGGCGATGGACCGTTGGAGGCCGAGTTACAAACTCAAATAGGGGTGCTGGGGTTGGAAGGCGTGGTTGTGCTTGTAGGCCCGCAGGCGCAGCCGGAAATTCGTGCTGCACTTGCCGAAGCGAGTGCTTTTGTTTTGCCATGCGTCGAGGAAAAAGCGGGAGGTATGGATATTCTTCCCACAGTTATCATGGAAGCCATGGCGGCAACGGTTCCCGTTGTTTCGACAACATTAGCGGGCATTCCCGAAATGGTCGTCGAGGGGAAAACAGGTTTTTTGGTCTCCCCGCACGACACAGTAGCCGCCGCCGCCGCCGTGCGAACTTTGCTCGAAGACCCGGAAAAGGCACGCGAGATGGGCGAAGCAGGATTCCGTCATGCAGCGTCGGTATTTTCCGAAGATGTAACCATCCCGCAATTACTCAGACTCTTGCAAACATCTACACGATAAAACTTGTTTACTCTACTAGAGCAAGCGCAAAGCTTTCGCGGCACCCCACAAGACTCCGTGCGCTAAATTTTTCGGCGAAATCCTCAGCGAGCCAAAGAAATGGAAGCGACTCGGAAAAGCAAACTCGCTGCCGTCGAAAGTCAAATTCTCCAAGCCAACACCTATCTCGACGAGCATCCGCGTGCCGCCGTAGATACCGCACTCAAGGCGGTGAATAAAAAGATTCTCAAACTCAAACTCGACTCCTGGGTAACCATCAAAGCCGTGGACGGTCAGCGTAAAGCCGAAATGGACATAGATGAATCACAACGCCGAGAAGAAGCCAAACTTGACGGATGTTACGTTCTTAAAACCGATCTCACGGCTGCCCAAATCACCAAAGAGGATGTGCATGCACGTTACAAAGATTTAGCCCATGTAGAGCAAGCCTTCCGCACATCGAAGACCGTGGAATTGGAGATGCGCCCCATTCATGTTCGCACCGAGAAAAGCACACGCGGGCATACTTTGGTGATAATGCTGGCCTATCGCCTGATCAAGGAACTTCTCCGCTGCTGGGAGGGTTTAACCCGCATATTTCATACAGGAGATGATCTTGAGATGAATTGGTAGCTTAATACACCTATAATGAAAGACTTGCTGAAGAGGCGC
>JAJTYZ010000058.1 GCA_021463515.1 Chthoniobacterales bacterium
CATTATTGGGGGTGATCAACGAACCTCCCGTGGCAAAGGCCAAGGTTCCTCCGGTAATCAACGATCCCGCGACCGTGTTGGAAGTGACCAGCGAGCCAATCGTTGCCGTGGTTCCGGAAATGGTGATGGTATTGGACGCGTTTGCGGGGAAAAGTGCGGTATCGCCATTTCCAGGTGCGCCACCATTCCAATTTCCGCCAGTCTCCCATGTGCTGTTGCCCCCAGTCCATGTGCTGGTGGCAGCAGATGAAATCGAGGCAAATGCGGTACAAATGCCCGCCACTGCGGCTATGATGAGGAAGAAGTGTGGATGATATAATGTTGGAGTTTTCATGATGCTCTTTCTGGTTTGTTGTTTTCTGGGAAAGTTTTCACGGTATAGGTGATCTTTGAAGTTCGTAATTTTCGTTAAAATACTCTACATAGTTTTTGGTTGCATCACCCCCGCTAAAAGTTTCGGGAATTTCACTTAAACGCCGAGGTGTGATGATTTCTGCGTGGCCGTCGAGAAAGAACATTTCTCCCCGCCCGTTGTGTGGCAAATGAATGCGGCCAAGAGAACTGGTACCAGTGGGAAAAATACGCAAATCTGTCGAAGCTCCGGGACTATCGGCGGGCATTCCATTTGATACTCCTGCAAGCAAAACTGAGCGCGAAGGATGAGGATGTGCTGGAACGATAATCTGGTAGTTTTTGACCGTGGATCCTCCGGATTTGAAACTTGTGACAACCCCGGAAGGGTCTGCCAAATTGAATCCCCAGTTGTGCGTGTTGGCCGTAAGGGTCTTTGGAATGATGCTACACCGAAGCTGTACCATCTCTTCCATGGTGAGATAGCGACCATTCTTTAATTGCCCGACCCAATGGGTGACACCTGAGCCAGACAAGGAGCCAAAATACCAGTGACGCAATACACCCTGCTGGTCAGCCGCCATTTGGAGCAATGCCGAACCAACCTGACGAAGATTCCCCATGCAACGAGTCGCGGCCGCCTGTTCCTTAGCCCGACTTAAAGCCGGCAAAAGTAAGGCGGCAAGGATAACCATGATGGCGATAGTAATAAGCATTTCGATCATGGTCATGCCATAGGCACCTCTGGCTTTATTACGGTTTAATGGGAGGGAAAGCTCCATGTGTGGTGAAGGCAAAGTATTGCCAAGTTGACTGTCCTCCCATACTCGCACCCATATCGCCCCAAGCAATATGGGATTGGGAGTCTTCTTTATTGGCATGCCGCAAAATACGTAAAAGAGCCTCCGGATTTCCATCCACATAAACCGAGAGAACATCGCCTTCTGGAGGAACGACAAGACGGAGCTGGTGAAATTTTTCACTAAGTGAGATAGGAACTTTTTCCTTGAGGCGTTTGTAAGGCCATATCCCGTCGCGATCGCATTGCAGTATAAACAACCAGTTTTTGTCACTTACCCGAATGGCAATTGCTCCATTGTTGCCATCCTGACTATCCACCCGAAGTGAGCACTCCATGGTAAGTCCCTTGCCAGATTCTAGGAAATTAGGAGTCTCTCCTGCGATCAAATCGGATATCTCATAATAATCGGTACCAGCAGGCTCCGAGGTCATTTGCAAAGTCGGTTGCCCATCTACCGTCACCAATTCACGCTGCCCCCTCCCCACGCGCTTCCACGGTGGTACGGCCTGCTCCGGAAAAACGTGCGGACGATAAACCACATCAAAATCTACACCGTCAATATTTTCAGCCACACACGAAGCCCCTAGGAAAAATCCGAAAATTATCCCTAAGACGATGCCTGATAATTGACGAATCATAACGGAATGTTTTGCTGGGGTCATGGTGGTCATTATTTCCTTGATCCTCCCAAACGCAACTTGTACATCCCTGTATAAAAAAAGGACACCCTCTATGCCGCAGACCTTCGCCCACTCTTCCACAAAGGACTGGAAACTTCCACTGGCCAGCCGAGCCGCAGAAATTTTACGTCAAAAAATCCGTGATGGCACTCTCGTCAGCCCTCTTCCCGGTGAAGCCCGCCTCGCAACGGATCTCGGAATAAGCCGCGGAACAATTCGAGACGCTCTGCAAATTTTAATGCAGGAAAAAATGGTTCATATCACCAAGGGAAAACGCACGCAACTTACCAACCACCCGCACAAACACCGACGCAGCACCCGCACGAGACATGTCTGCGTCATCGGCGCCTTTGACAGTCAGTCCCTCGATCCATTTTACGGAAGCACTCTCGGGCAGATGCGGCTCTATTTCGCCGAAGCGGGTTTGCCTTGGGAACAATACTTTTCCCTGCCACCGCACAACACCATTGCCTTTCTCGACGAAGTCGTAAAACAGCGACCCCACGCCTACTGGTTGCTCGTAGGTGCTTCGAGGCAAGTGCAGGAGTATTTTGAAAAAACGAATAAAAATACGACCATTCTCGGAACAAACTACCCTGGAGTTGCGCTGACAGCGATTGATCCCGATTATCGCGCTCTCGCCACCCATGCGGGGAATTTGCTTCTTCGCAGAGGCTGCCGACAAATTATCACGATGGTTCCGGAAATACTGCGGGCAGGCGACATAATCACGCGAGAAACCTTGACAGCGACCTTAGTCCATCATCCTGAAGTTAGATTTTCCGAAGAAACCACTCCAAAAAATTCGCACAATGATTTAAGGCGCGTTTGCGACCGGGTATTGCGGCATATAACATCTCGCACTGCCATCTTTTGCTTTCACTCGGAATTTGTCTTTGCCCTGATGTCACGTGCGGCGCAAAAAGGATTGAAGATTCCTCGCGACTTTTATCTCCTGAGCCGGGACGATCATCCTTATTTCTCCTACTACTTTCCAGAGGTGAGCCGTTATACCTTTCGCAAGAAACTGCTCCAGCGTCAAATCACCCGCATCATTGACCGCATCCAAGCCGGACTTCCTTTGGTGCGTAAACCACATCTCATCACCCCAGAATTGGTAGAAGGAGAAACTCTGCCGCCCACAACACCCCGATAGTTGTTTGCCAACATCAAGGTTCCGTCTTCTTTTCTAAAACGCTTTGAGCATTAAAAAAGGCGTCCAACTTCTTGCAATGCTCCTTCCAATCTTCCGTAAGCCTCACATCCTTTTTTGCCAGCTTGCCAATGTCACTGGGTGAAGAAGGATTCTCGGCCTTGTGAAATTCCCACCAACATTGGCCGCAATGATTGTGCTCATGATGAATCACATAGCCGGCATCTTTCATTAAAGGCCCAATCCAGCCGATGCAATGGTCGCAATAATCCCGATATTGTTCGAGGCCATTGCGGAGCAAAAACCCTTTTGACGGGCAATCATGCATGTCAATACGAACCACATCCCCCTCACGGCTCATGGAAAATCCCTGATCCGGTGATTCTTCATTCAGGGTATGCCCCCAATATTCCATCATGCCATCCGCACCTCGACCTAGGATCAAATCACGTGCGTGTCTCTGGCTGTCTTTGGAAATCGCCTCCAGCCAGTACTCATGCAGCAACTCCTCGCCGCCGCGCTCTTCCAACCATTGAAAGGTTGCTTCGTAGTAACCGCAAAAATCATAGCAACCTAACATGGCACAACCTCCTTGATATCCGCCGGATTCTGCGGCGGCAGCTCTCCCGCACGACGGTACACATGACGACAGCTCCCGTTGCCACCAAATAGATTCATAGAAAAACCCGCCTCCGCAGCGCGAGCCGCGCCGAGAATCGCGCAATGCTCGCAATAATACGGCACAATCGCCCGCCCGCTCCTTCGCAAATGCGCAATAGCCGGACACTCTCTCACCTCGATAACAACCTCATCAGGCGACGCCCGAACCTTCACATCACCTCCCGGCTCAGCATCGAAAAACGCCTTCCAATACGAAGCCACAGACGGAAGACCTCCACGCTGCCATGCCTGGTTCACCGGACGAAAATACCCACGAGCCAAATGTTCCAAGTAAGCAATCCATGCCTTGCGTCCAAGACGCTCATAAAGGAAGCGAAACGTAGCATTGATGGCAAAATAGAAATCTGCGGCCCCCTGCGGCTTGGTGTCGGTGTAAGGCAGAGGAAAATTAGGCATGTTGCAGCGGGGAGGAGGGCAAGGAAACCTCGAGATCATCCCGGTAATTATCCACATCGGCACCCGTCACCATTTCCTCAATAGCCAACCGGCATTCTTCCGTTAGAGGATATTTTAAATAACTCGCAGTGCCGCTAAAGACACCAAGCTGTGCAAGGAGATATTTTAATCCATGCAACCAACAGCTAATTTTTGCCCCTCCATAAACGCGGTACATCAACTCATTCATCCGCGCCTGAAGTTTTGGGGCATCCTCCATTCGCCCCTCGATCGCTGCTTTTCCAAGCGCGTGAGCCAACCGCGCATTGAAAATCCCGCCGCCCAGTAATAACCCACGGCATCCCGCTTCCAACGACTGGTCACAATGAAATTCATCGCCGGTAAAAATCGAAAGACCAGATCGTTGTTTCTCCGCTTCCAGAAATATTTGAAGCCGCGTGCGATCCGCCGAGCTGTCCTTGACAAGGCAAAGGTTCGGCTCGAAAAGCAACTCGGGCAAAAACTCCTCCTCCACGGGGTAAGTTGCATATTTTCCGCGATCATAAAATCCCACAGGGATGGGGCTTTGGCGAATGACATCCAAATACAAATTCAAAATCACACGCGGTGTGGCATTCATGAGAAAATACGGGGAAGCCACCACGGCATATTCGGCACCAACGGCCTCAAGGCGATCAATGTGTTCCAGCATTCGCCGAGCGGAATTATCCGTGACCTGCGCGGCAATTTTAATACGCCCATCCCCGGCACGCACCGCCGCCTGCACCACCTCCACAAGGTCCGTCATGGGCATCCACGGTCCCTCGCCACACGTCCCGCCAAACATAATGCCCTCAACCCCTAACTCTATGTGACGCTCCACCAAACGCGCCACCGAATCGAAGTCGGGTGTTAAATCCTGATAAAACGGCGTCGGCGTGGCCGACCAAAGTCGGACGGAACCGGATGAACTGCTCATAATGGGTCACTATGCGCCGAGAAACTGACCGACAAAAGTGCAGCACACATGACCATTTTTTAGACACGCTTCCGCAGGAGTTTCTCCCATCTTCTCCGCTATCTGATTCTCTCCACGCTCCGCGTCACCGCGCCTCTGCGCGAGACTCCTCCGCCGCAAACTACATCAGCAGTAACGCGGGCTTTTCGATGAGGCGGCGCAGGGCGTTCATGTAACCGGCGGCGACGGCACCATCTATCACGCGATGATCGCCGCTGGCGGAAACCACCAGGCGATGCCCGACCGTCACGAGATCATGTTCGGTGACCACGGGTTGTTTCGTAATGGCACCGATGCCAAGAATGAAAGACTGCGGGGGATTGATGATGGGCAAAAAGTCTTCAATCCCAAAACCACCAAGGCTCGAAAGCGTGATCGTGCCGCCTTGGTATTCTTCGGGCTTTAATTTTTTATCACGCGCTTTGGCCGCAAGTTCTTTCATTTGGGCACTGATTTCACGCAGGGAAAGCAAGTTGGCCTTACGAATAACCGGCGTGATAAGGCCGTCTTCAATGGCGACCGCCACCGCGAGGTTCACCTCGGCATATTCAATGATCGCCTCTCCATCGAACGCCGCATTGATTTTCGGAACTTCAGCCGCAGCACGCGCCGCCGCGAGAAGAATAAAATCATTGATGGTGAGTTTTTCCCCGCCCCCTTTTTCCGCCATCGCATTGAGTTCTTTGCGAAGCTCCATCAGCGGCCCGCCATCCACCGTCACGCTCAAATAAAAATGCGGAATCTGTGTTTTACTTGCGAGCAGTCGTTCCGCAATCGTTTTGCGCATTCCGGTGAGCGGAATCACTTTTTCTTCTCCGGCAATTCCACGCATCGCACGAATCAGCGAGGCGGAAGAAATCGAGGCACCTCCTCTGGGCGCATTTTCCACATCGCGTTTGATGATGCGCCCGCCGGGGCCTGTGCCGACAAGGGCGGCTAAATTGACGCCCTGCGCTGCGGCGATTTTGCGAGCGAGAGGGGACGCCTTAATGCGGACACGAGATTCCGCAACGCGAGCTTTCGGCGACGGGGATCGAGGAGTGACAACCTTGGCTACCGCCGTTTGTCCGGCCTTGGCGGAAGCGAGGGGCGGTTTTTCTTGGGAGGTCGTTGCCGCATTTTCCGCAGTTTCTCCCTCGGCGAGAATCAAGGCAATACGGTCTCCGACTTTCACGACCTCACCCGGCTTCACGTAAAGTTCGGCCAGTATTCCATCGTCAAACGCCTCCATTTCCATCGTCGCCTTATCGGTTTCAACTTCGGCTAAAATATCTCCCGTCTCGATGGGATCGCCTTGGGCTTTACACCAACGCGTAAGGGTTCCCTCAAGCATGGTGTCGCTAAGTTTGGGCATGGTGACAACCGGCATAATGAAAAGTGAAAGGCGAAAAGGTGAAAGTTAAAAGGGTAAATGTCGCGGCGTCAGCAAACGGCGAGTACTTTTTCAATGATGCGGTCCGCCGTGGGCAATTGATGTTCTTCGAGTGGCGGACTGTAAATAGCCGGCGCATCCAGCGCACACACACGCGTGACGGGCGCATCCAAATCATCGAATGCGTACTCTTGAATCATGGTGGCAATCTGCGCCGACACTCCGCAAAACGGCTTGTTTTCATCCACCAGCACCGCTCGATGCGTTTTGCGAACGCTGGCAAGAATCGTCTCCTCGTCCAGCGGACGAATCGAGCGCAAGTCCACCACTTCCGCAGAAATATCAAATTCCTCCGCCAAACGCTCCGCCGCTCGCAAGGCGGTAATGACGGCGCGTCCGTGTCCAATGAGCGAAATATCTTTCCCCTCCCTCTTCACATCAGCCACTCCCAGCGGGATCGTGTATTCCTCCTCCGGAACTTCCCCCAGGTCGCCATAAAGAAGAGTGTTTTCCATTACACAAACCGGATCGTTGTCACGAATAGCTGTCTTCATTAGCCCCTTGGCATCGTAGGGCGTCGCCGGACTCACCACTTTAAGTCCCGGCGTGTTGCCGAGAAAATTTTCCGGTGTGTGCGAGTGCGTGGCGCCCACATTCGTGCCCCCATTGGCCGGGCCACGAATGACAAGGGGAAGATTGATAAGGCCGCCCGACATGTAGCGAATGCAGCCGGCGTTGTTAACAATCTGATCGAAGCCTACGTAGGCAAAGCTCCAAAACATCAGTTCCATCACCGGACGAAGTCCCATCATCGCCGCTCCAACTCCAAGACCAAGGAATCCCCCTTCGCTAATGGGCGTGTCCACCACGCGACGTGAGCCGAATTTTTTCCACAGTCCCTCAGTGATTTTATAGGCACCGTTGTATTCGGCGACCTCCTCACCAATGATAACGACATTTTCATCCCGAGCGAGTTCCTCGGCGAGGGCGGCATTGAGAGCTTGACGATAGGTAATGACGGGCATGCGGAAATAAATTTTGCGAAGGGAAATTAGTCGTTAAAAAAATGACGTCCGGTGTGTCCGGCTTCCGTCCCCTGATCCACCTCATAATAAACGTCGTCAAAAATTTCCTGCAATTCGGGGAACGGGCTTTCCTCGGCAAACTGCACCGACCGCGCCGCCTCCTGCCGCGCTTCGTGGTCAATTGCGGCAATTTTTTCATCATCCGCCACGCCCTCCGCCTTGAGCTGTTTTTCCCACAAGCGGATGGGATCATGGTTTTGCTTGTAAAATTCAATCTCCTCGGCCTTCCGGTATTTCTTGGTGTTAGCGTCAGCCACCGAATGTCCGTAATAGCGATAGGTATTTATCTCCAGCAATGTCGGCTTACTTTCTTCGCGAGCCCGCGTAATTGCCTCGACGGATTTCGCTCGAACTTCGTAAAGATTTTCGCCATTCACAATATCCCAATCCATGGCGTAGGCATTCGCACGCTCCGCAAGGCAGGAACGAATGGACGATGATCGCGCGAGGCTCGTTCCCATGGAATAGCCATTGTTTTCGACGATAAAAACCACCGGCACCCCCCAAAGTGCCGCAATGTTGAGCGACTCATGAAACACCCCCTGATTCACCGCGCCATCGCCGAGAAATGTAAGGCAGCAACCTTTGATCTCTCGGTATTTCAAAGCAAATGCAATGCCAAGGCCAATCGGCGTCTGTCCCGCCACAATCCCATGCCCGCCCCAAAAATTTTTATCCGGCGCAAAAAAGTGCATCGAGCCGCCTTTACCCTTCGAGCATCCCGTGGACTTACCAAGGAGTTCCGCCATGCACTCATCCATCGTCATGCCCATCACAATCGCATGACCATGCTCCCGGTAAGCAGTGATGCAATGATCATCCGGCGTGAGGAGCGAGCAAGTTCCTACCGCCACGGATTCCTGCCCAATGTAGAGATGCAAAAACCCACCCATTTTCCCCTGCTGATAAAGCTTCAGCGAAGCCTGCTCAAAACGGCGGATACGCAGCATGTCGCGAAGAAATCCCAGCTTTTGCTTCGAGGTCAGGCTGGCGTTGACTGGTGCCTTGGCAAAGTCATCCACGGAATGTTCTGTCTTCTCAAGTTGGGCTGTGGTCACGAGATAAAAAATCGAGTCACGACAATCAATTGATCGCTTTCTTCTGCAATGAAAGCAACCATGGTCGCCATCGCAAAAGGGCAGAGATTCTTACAAAAGACCGAGCGTTTGACAAGGGGAAAGAACGTTCAGATTTTTTTGGAAAACGAGAGGGCACCGCGTGAGGCGAGAATATCTGAGTATTATGGGTTGAGAGACTTAGAAAAATAGTGCGTGTCACGAAGATAAAACGCGGTTCTGGAATCGCCATGCTGGCATTTCAGGGAGGTACCACCCCCGCCTCTGGTGCCATGCCGCACGCCCTCGCACGGCACATGGATTGACACATTGAAAAATGGGCCGTTGAGTCTCACCGTTCGCCCCCCGGCCTCAGCCTCCTGCCTCTACTCTCAACCCTCAACTCTCAACTCCTCCCATCCCCCTTGCAAAATAGCAACAAAACGCCTACGGTTCTTGAAGTAACTATGTAATGGGCAAAAAGCGTCTCACGAAAAAATATGCAAATTACTGATGACAAGTTAATTACAGAAGCAATTAAGGTAGCATCTTTTGCTTATGCGCCCTATTCTCAATTTTCTGTGGGAGCAGCGCTCTTAACGACAGATGGCCGTATCTTCTGTGGATGCAATGTCGAAAATCTGAGCTATGGGTTAACGATCTGCGCCGAACGCAGTGCCGTTTTTGCGGCTGTTGCAGCCGGATGTCAAAATTTTCAAAAAATCGCGATTGCTGCCGACACCGATGAGCCTATCTCGCCCTGCGGGGCCTGCCGCCAGGTACTGGCCGAATTCCACCCAACATTGGAAATTATTTTAGCCAATTTTACGGGAAAATCGGAACAATTTATTCTATCGGAGCTACTTCCAAGGCCCTCAAAAGGAATTTTAGGACGGCCCTAACGTTCCACGTGGAACATTGATTTGATGAACAGTATTTTCGAATATCCCGAAGTTTTTGACGTTTTGGTACTTGGGGCGGGTCATGCCGGTGTGGAAGCCGGGCTGGCGGCGGCACGGCTTGGTGCACACACTGGTGTTCTTACTCAAAATTTGGATACGATTGCCCAGATGTCCTGCAATCCGGCTATTGGCGGCATGGCCAAGGGGCACATGGTGCGGGAGGTTGACGCCCTAGGCGGAGCTATGGCGCACAACACGGATGCCACAGGTATTCAATTTCGCATGCTCAATGCGCGTAAAGGCCCCAGCGTTCAAGCACCCCGCGCCCAATGCGATAAGAAAGCTTATCAGTTTCGGATGAAATGGGTGCTCGAAAACACGCCTAATTTACATTTACTCCAAGGGAACGCTGTCACCATCCTCACCAAAAACGGTCGCATCACCGGCGTCGAAACCAACCTCGGACTACGTTATCGCGCCAAAGCCGTGATTGTCACGACAGGCACCTTCATGCGCGGACTCCTCCACGTAGGATTGCAGAACACCGTGGGAGGGCGCATGGGCGACGCCGTCTCTACCTTAAGCGATTCATTGAAAAACATCGGCCTTGAGGTGGAACGATTCAAAACAGGGACACCTTGTCGAATTCTCGGGCGATCCATTGATTTCTTGCAATGCACACAGCAAAATGGGGATGTCCCTGCACCTACTTTTGCCTTTTATCCCGAAGAGCACACACATGAGCACGGGCCGTTTGATTTAAATCGCTGGGCCGATGGAAAGTTCCACGTGGAACAACTCCCATGTTGGATCACCTATACCAACGAGAAAACCCATGCCATTATCCGCAGAAACCTCGATAAATCCCCCATGTATGCGGGCATTATCGAGGGAACAGGAACGCGATATTGCCCCTCCATCGAAGATAAAATCGTCCGCTTTGCCGACAAAGACCGTCATCAGATATTTCTAGAACCCGAAGGACGACAAACCGGGGAATACTATGTCAATGGACTCTCCACCAGTCTCCCCTTTGAAGTTCAGTTGGAGCTTGTGCGATCCGTTCGCGGTCTTAAAAACGCTCACATCCTGCGTGCAGGTTATGCCGTGGAATATGATTACTGCCCCCCCACCCAACTCCAACCAACCCTTGAAACTCGCGCCATAGAGGGGCTTTATTTAGCAGGTCAAATTAACGGCACCTCCGGTTATGAAGAAGCGGCAGCGCAGGGACTCGTAGCCGGAGCCAATGCGGCACTCAAACTCTGCGAAAAGCCCGCGTTCCACGTGGAGCGTTCCGAAGGTTATATTGGTGTTCTTATTGACGATTTAGTCCCCCGCGGCACCCGCGAGCCGTACCGCATGTTCACCAGTCGCGCTGAGTTTCGTCTCTTATTGCGTCAGGATAATGCTGACTTGCGGCTTGCCGACAAAGCATTTAAAGTCGGGCTAATATCAGCATCACAGCACGCCCGTTGTGCCGTAAAACGGCAAGCCATCGAAAATCTCAAGCAACGCCTTGAAGCAGAGCGTTACAGCGGCGCATCACTCCACCAGTGGTTTCGTCGCCCGGAAAACTTCGCGTCTCAGCTCCCACAAAACATGCGTGCATGGGCGTCGGATGAAATTTGGGCACAAGTCGAAAATGACATCAAATACGAAGGCTATATTCGCCGTGAAATGGAAGCTGTAGCCCGTCAGCAACGTCAAGAAGACCAACTCATCCCCGAAAACTGGGAATACTCCAAAATTCCCGGGCTTCGCACAGAATCGCGTCAGAAACTTTCCCAAATTAAACCCACATCCCTCGGCCAAGCCGCCCGAATCAGCGGCGTCACCCCCGCGGATATTTCTTTGCTCTCTATTTGGCTAAGGAGGAGTAAGGGAAATAGTAATTTTATTAAACCTTAGGGCCTTAGCGTGAACTGCTTCTCTGCAAACTGCGAACTGTCAACTTCCTCGGCCTCTCAGCGTTCTGCGTTTCAGTTTTCAATTTCCGAACTCACTCGTTTGCAGAGTGTATTGCAAAATTAACAAGGCAAATTAGTTAGGAGGTGGACTACAAACCGACCTTTTATCTGCCTCACTCCAAGCCACACGTTTCCTTTCGTTCCAAATTTTACCGCAATTCCGGCACCTATATCTATTCTTAGAGAACAAAAGTGGAAAATTGAAAAGCAGCAGCGATAAAAAGGAAAATCGTCGCGGCAATTCATCCACCTGTGTTTCACCAGAGCTACAAAACGGACATTGCACAATCACAGCACCCTCTAAAAGAAAAGCGTCTTGACTCAGTAATTCCTTAGCATTGGAAATATCCTCTTCCCAAATCTGAACCCGTACCCCACCAATGGCATTTGAATACAGCCAATTCATTTGCACCATATTCTCATCTTGAACAAAAGCAGGAATTCCCCCAGCTTCCAACCGCATACGAAGCAAGTGCGCTTCTTCAGGTTTGCTAAAGGTAGCGATGGTAACCATGGATTAATTACCTCGTTAACTGTTAGCTTCCTTACTCTTGCGCGCTAAGCTTAGCTAGGACGGTGTAATCTTCGAGTGTGGTGACGTCGCCCTTAACCTCGCCGCCAGCGGCGATTTCTTTGAGGAGGCGTCGCATGATCTTGCCACTGCGAGTTTTAGGGAGTGCTTCTGCAAAGTGAATGTCGTCAGGCTTGGCGATGGCACCAATTACCTTACCGACATGATTGCGAAGATTTGTTTTCAGCTCGTTGCTTGGTTTTACGCCGGTTTTAAGGGTCACAAATACCACAACTCCCTGGCCCTTAATCTCATCCGGGCGGCCAACAGCTGCCGCTTCCGCCACTAGCTCGTGACTCACAAGCGCACTTTCGATTTCCGAAGTTCCCAAGCGATGGCCGGCAACGTTGAGGACGTCATCGAGGCGGCCGACAATCCAGAAATAGCCGTCTTTATCTCGACGCGCCCCATCACCGGACACGTAAAATCCGGGAATCTCGCCCCAATAAGTCTTTTTGTAACGCGCACGATCACCATAAATGGTGCGCAGCATCGAAGGCCAGGGCTGGCGAATCACAAGTTTGCCACCGACATTGGCCGGGACTTCCTTGCCGTCATTATCCACCACCGCCGCATCAATTCCGAAGAACGGAAGCGTGGCGGTTCCCGGCTTCAGCGGCGTGGCACCGGGCAAAGGAGAAATCATAATGGCACCGGTTTCCGTTTGCCACCATGTGTCCACGATCGGACACCGTTCGCCGCCGATTTTCCGATAATACCACATCCATGCCTCGGGATTGATGGGTTCGCCAACAGAACCTAAAAGCCGCAAGGAGGAAAGGTCATGCTTATCCACCCATTCGTCGCCCCATTTAATAAACGCACGAATCGCCGTCGGTGCCGTATAAAGAATCGTAATGCCATACTCCTCAATAATTTGCCAAAAACGATCCGGCTCAGGCCAGTTGGGCGCGCCTTCGTACATGAAGCACGTTGCTCCCGCTGCAAGCGGCCCATAGACAAGGTAACTGTGTCCCGTAACCCAGCCCACATCCGCTGTACACCAGT
Organism: Chthoniobacterales bacterium; assembly: GCA_021463515.1. Classification (GTDB taxonomy): domain Bacteria; phylum Verrucomicrobiota; class Verrucomicrobiia; order Chthoniobacterales; family JACTMZ01; genus JACTMZ01. The sequence goes on from JAJTYZ010000058.1 coordinate 13,024, forward strand.
AGATATCATCCTCACGTAAATCGAAGATGTATTTGCTGGTGGAATAATTTTGCACCAGAAATCCGCCCGTGGTGTGGAGAATGCCCTTGGGCTTTCCCGTGGAACCGCTGGTGTAAAGGACAAAGAGCGGGTGCTCGCTATCATGATGCACAATCGGGCAATCGGCCTTCACGTGCTTCACTTCGTCATGCCACCAAACATCGCGCCCTTTCGTCATCGGGATTTCGTTGTTGGCACGGCGATAAACAATCACTCGCTTCACCGCTTTATTGCCCGCAAGGGCGGTATCCACGTTTTGCTTTAGCGGTACAATAGAGCCACGGCGATAACCTCCATCGGCTGTCACCACACACGTTGCCCCACAATCGGCAACGCGATCACGAATACTATCGGCACTAAAGCCACCAAAAATCACCGAATGAACTGCTCCAATACGTGCGCAGGCCAACATGGCAATCGCCGCCTCGGGGATGAGCGGCATGTAAATGATGACGCGATCGCCTTTTTTCACGCCGTTGCGTTTAAGGACATTGGCGAAGAGAGAAACTTCGCGGCGAAGCTGACCGTAGGTGATGGTGCGTTTTTCGCCTGGCTCACCCTCCCAAATAATCGCCGCTTTATTTTTGCGATCACCCTCGGCATGACGGTCCACGCAGTTCTCCGCCGCATTGATTGTTCCGCCCTCAAACCACTTGGCAAAAGGCTCCTTCCATTGCAACACCAATTTCCACTTACGCCCCCATTGCAACTCTGCCGCTTCCGCAGCCCAAAATTTCGCGGGGTTTTTAATAGACGCTTCGTGCATGCGTCGGTACTCCGCCATGTTTTTGATGCGTGCGTTTTTGGAAAAATCACGCGAGGGTTTAATGACACGGTTTTCGACTAAGTGAGATTCAATATTCTGGCTCATGGAACTCATGGGAAACCTTCATTCTTACGACTCCTCCCGCGTTGTCACAATCGAAAAAATTTCCTGCGGCTACGCAACTGGATGTTTCGATGGCTCAATGCTAACTTTCCTGCGTTCAAACACGGTTGTTGTTTGAAGAATAAACTCGCTCATGAAGACCCTTCGCTCGATTTGTTCCATGGTGCTCCTTGCTCTCGTCGCGCTGACTTTCACTGGATGCAAAGACCACGCCGACACGGCCCATAAAATCAAGTTTTACCAAAGCCCCATGCACCCGTGGATCACGTCGGATATGCCGGGGAATTGTACCATCTGCGGGATGGATTTGGTGCCGGTTTACGAAGGCGAAGAAGGAGCGAACGCGACGTCCTCCGATGCCGCTAAAAACATCATTCCGCTCAGTGCCGACTCCGTTCAAATCCTCAATGTGGCCACGGTTCCTGCACGACGTATGGAGCTTAACAAGACACTTCGCGTGAGTGGTATCCTCGAGGACAATGAAAATATCCACCGCATTATTGCGGCGTTCTACGATGGGCGCATCGAGCAAATCTATGTCGAACACGTGGGCGAATTTGTAGAAAAAGGCGCGCCACTCGCCGCCATTTACAGCCCCGAATTACTCTACGTCGTGCGCGAATACCAAACTGCCGTACGCGGGGGAAACA
>JAJTYZ010000059.1 GCA_021463515.1 Chthoniobacterales bacterium
AGCGACCGCTCGACAGTCCGACGACTCACCCGGCTTCAACGGAGCCGCGCCTTTTTGGGCGCGGAAATCACCCTCTTGTATCGTGTTGATAAGGAAGCGGCAAGTATGAGGTTTGCGAGAGGTGGGTTTCATGAGCGAAGTCTGGGGAAGCTTTTTTTGGAGGATCGGCGCAAGTTGTTGTGGAGCAATATGCGAGCAGTCTGCATGAAAGCGTTGCCACGTCATCGCTCGTAAATGAATTTAAGATGTCAAAGGGCAGGGGCGGTTGAACCTCAAGCTATATAGCAAGGAGCATCGAATTTCGCATAACTTTGGCCGAGAGAATGAATGACGCGGCAGCCACGCCTTTCGCTGGGGCCGAGAGAAATGATCAGGATTTGATCTTCGCGGGAATTGATGATTTCGTTTAGCTCAAATTCGAGATTGGCAAGTTCCGCGAGGGTGAGATCACATTCAAAGACCGAAAATTGGAGGTGGTCGCCAAAGTTTCTACATGTTTTAAAAACACGCCGAAGGCGTTTGGCGTCGGCGACATCGTAAGTGACGATGTAGGTGGTTCTCATGGGGCGCGGAAGGTCATCTCGTGGTGAACGGAATATAAGTGCTGATTTCGCCGGTGAGGACGCGAGCGAGGATGCGGAATTGGAGTTCGAGCGCGCGGCGGTAGCTGACTTTATAGTCGAAGAGCGGATGGGTGATGAGGTGGTTCATGCGCTGTTCGTAGGCATTGAAAAATTGGCGGCGACCCGCAGGAGAAAGATTGACGGCATCACCAGCGCGAACGAAATCACCGAGGGTGATCATGCGGTTGTTGATGGCAGTCAGGACGGCGGATTCGGCGACGAGCGGACGAAATTCCTCCATAATGTCGAGGGCGAGGGCGGGGCGGCCAAACCGGGGTTGATGATAGAAGCCGACATAGGGATCAAAGCCGACGGCGTGGGCGGCAAGGGTGCAGTCTTTGGAAAGGAGGCTGTAAGCGAGGGAGAGAAGGGCGTTGACGGGATCGGTGGGCGGGCGTCGATTGCGATGAGTGAAGTCGAAGGTGAACACATCGGCTTCGGGTCGTGGAGGAGGCTCGATACCTTCGAGGTAATCCTCGTCGGCATCAGCTTTGATCATGCCTTGGAAATTTCGAAAATAGAGCGCGGCGGCGGCACCTTCGACGCCGAGGAGTTCGGGCAGCGAACGAGCGCGGAGGCAATCTTCAGCGGCACCCTTGAGACGTCGCAGGATTTCCGCCGGAGGCTCAGTATGATTACGCATGAGCATAGTGCGGTGGTTGCGAATTTTTCCTTGGATAAAAGAGCGGGCAAGCTGCAGGCAAATATCGGGCATAGCGGCTTGGCGAAATTGTTCGATGCGGAGGAATACATTTTTGAGGGCGTGGCCACGGGTGATGCCATAGAACCATCCACCCATGGAAAAATAGGTTACCGGAACTTCCAATTCGCAGAGGGTCTGGATGGTTTGCGTGGTGATCTGGATATTGCCGAAGAGGGCGATATGACAGACGTTGGCGAGGCGAAATTCGTCGAGAACCTGCTTTTTTTCGCGCACCTGGAGGACCTCGCCGCTGCGTCCGACATGCAAGCCCGGGGTGTTTAAATAAAGGGCACGACGGTCTTCGCGGGCGGCGATAAGGCGGCGGGGACGCGGGGAGTGGGTAGAAATAGGTGCCGTATCCGAAGGCATTTTCGTGTCGTTCCTTTCCTGCGTGGTTTTTTTAAGCAGTCGGGTTTCATCGGGTAGGCAGACCGGGGCGAGGGAACAGCGAACGCATTTGGGAGAGGCTTCGAGAGGCGGCGGCATGGGGCCGCGTGCCGTTTCACGGGCGGCGGTAATTTGGGCGATGATCCAGGCGTCGAGACAGGGTGTGATTTCCAGGCGCACACGTTGCTTGGTGCCACGATAATAAATAATCCCTTCACGGCAGGCATAACCATTGTCGCGCAGGATAAGGCATTGCAGACCGAGTTGAATTTTATCGGTGTCCCAAAGTTCCTTTCCTTCGTCGCCTTCGCGTGGGGAGCCCGCTTTGTAATCTACGGGGCATACCTCCGTGCGGGCAAAAAGCTCGCCGAGGTCGTCCGCTCCTCCTGCCGCGCCGATACGCACTTCTACGAGGTCCATTTTGGCCGTGACGCCAAGGCGTTCCGAAGAAAGCTGCACCGAGCGAGAATGGATGGTTTCCGGCTCCGAGGCTTCCTCGGAGGGTTGCTCGGCCTTGGCCGGGGGAAGCTCTCCGGTTCCCGCATCCACCCGTGCATGAAGGGATTTTCCACGCAAGGTGTCAGCATTATGAACAAAGACGCCCTCGACAAATTCGTAATAGAAAAGACGCTTGCAGTACACGAATTCGTTGAGCATCCGTGCAGGAAGAACCGTCGAAAGATCGTTCGAGCCACCCTGCGGCTGAGAATAAGCGGGCGACTTTTCGAGTGGAACGGCAGGCTCCGGAGCAAAAGCTGTCGCCGCGGCTTGTTTCATTGCGGCATCCAGCGATTGCCGAATTTCTTCATCCGCAGAATCTGGTGTGATTGCCGGAGGTGCGGACGGAAGTGATGGCTCCGACGCAATATCAGAAGGTTCCCGCCTCCGCTCGGGCGCGGGGAGTCTCTGCGAAGCAGCTTTTCGCCGAACGCTCTGGGATCGCACGGCCATAGAAGTGCTATTCTGCAAATGACGGACGTTGATGACAAGCCAAGGATAGGCTTTTAAAAGGAAGTTGTTTTCCTATCTTTGAAGTTATGATGGTTCTTCTGCTTCCTTTTGCCAAATTGTTGTGATTTAAGATGATGACCCTTCTTTCCACGTCCCTTGAAGTCACGCAAGTCCTTGAACGAGATCGCCACGCTTGGGGATATAGCCTTCCTCGAGAGAATCGGGAAATACATACAGGGGCATGATGAATCCGGTTTCGGGTTGATTATTGAGGCATTCGAGGTCGAGTAACCAGCCGGTAAATTCCGGACGCGGGCAGATGGGGCGGACACATCGGATTTTTCCCACGAATTCATGATGGTCGTGGAATGATGAAAAAAAGGTGCGCAGCATGTCGGTGAAAAAGGTGACCGTGAGATCGGGGTCATCGGCTTCCTCATGGTGTCCTTCCGCACGCGATTCAGCCCGCCGTTCCTCGATGCGCGGACCGTCGCGGATGATGATAGGTTCAGCGGCAAATCGCCCCAATTCCAAGGCCAATGCAGCAAAGGCGACCCGAGCCGGACCGGGCTTTTGCCAGTCCGCCGCTTCAAAGCCGAATCGTGGCGCAAACCAGCAGAGCGGGTGTCCGCTGGCGGCTTCACCGTTGACGACTCCTTCAAATTTACCATAGGCATCGGAAGGTCCGTTCACCTGAACGATCCATTCCACGGTCTTTGTGAGAACAGGAAACGAGGACAGACATTCCAGCGTTTTGGATTTTGGAAAAACACCAACCAAGGCAGTAAACAGCAAAGAAGCTTGTGGCAGTTCGTAGCAAAGAACTTTCTGACAAGGGGCGTTCGGCCATGGAGCGGGAAAACTCCCTGTGACACTTCCGTGGGCCACGGGCAAAGTGATGGCCGACTGAAAGGCCTCCGGAGTTTCGACGCCCAATGCCTGCCAGTGGTTGCCATGGCCCAGCGTTTCCTTCTTTTTCTTTTGCGTTTTTTTCATGGGGAATGGGAGTGTTGGAGATCTGCGGGGACGAAGAGACCAAGGCCGAAGTGGGAGGAGTGACCAAAGGAGGGACGAGGGAGCGCAACGGGCTCGTCAAAGGTCAGACGGAAAAAGAAACCTACACGACGGATCTCTCGGGCGTTTGCAAAAGCGCTGCCATTTTGATGGACGGTAGCGGATACTCCATTAGCAAAACCGTTAGCGGCGGTTTCATTGGTAACATCTACGCGGACAATATCCCAATTACTACGTTGTGCGGTCGGCGCGAGACGCTCAATAAATACGGCCTCTTTGAGGCCAGCATCTTTCAGACAGTCGAAAAGTTGTTTTTCGGGCGAGGCGTTCGCATTAAATTTTGGCCTTTCTTTTGAGCCGCGATAGAAATGAAGTGGCGGCACGAATGGTGTGAGGCTTTCCCAGGCCTTGGCGGTCGCCCCGAATGTCAAACCGCTATCAATAGGCGGTTCGTTAGCGGCTGCAATGAGGACGGGGTTGATTCCAAAACGGTTCTTACTTTCAAAGCGGTTGTTGCCCCAGCGCAGGTGGCGGACGCGGGTGAGGACATCCATTTCCTGCCGCGTGAAGCCGAGCGGGCACCAGATATGTAAGTCGGTGAGTGTCGTGTCGTCGCCTGTCGGGAGGTAGAAGGCGTGCTGGTGTCCGCTGATGTCCTTGCCGGTGAGCGCGGGGCTGGCACACCCGTCCAGAATTTTACAAACGGTTTTGTGAAAGAGGTTGGCGACGTCCACGGCGAAGCGGGCGGCGACGGGGACGCGGCATTGCAGGGAGAAGCGCAGGTAGTGAGCGACTTTCGGGCCGGTGGAAATGTCTTTGGTAGCGGGGCGAGCGCGAGTGGTCTGAGCGGCGGTGACGAGCCATTTTCGCGGCCAGCCGTCAGGCATTTGGTAGGAGATGAGGATGCCGCCGTCCACGCGCATGTCGGCAGCGAGGAGTTGATTGACAAGGTGTTTTGGGACGGTCGGCTGACTGCGCTGATCTTCGTCGCCTTCTGCGTTGGCGCGGAGGATCCAGAGGTCGGTGGCTTGGAAATCGGCGGGATTGGGACAGAAGACGTCGCGGCAGGTTTGGGCAATGCGTCTCCCGCCGCACGGGTTGCACCAGCCGATAGCAGGAGGTTCAGCGGTGACGATTTCGGCTTCGCAGATGGAGTCGGCGCGTCCGAAGTAGGCGACGTTTTCCAAGAGCGTTTTCAGGAGGGCAGTTTGCGCATCGTCAAGCGTGGTGTTTGTCCAGCGAAAGCAAAACGGCTCGGCGGTGGCGGCGAAGAGGTTTTCGTGGCGGGTTTTGCCGTAGGTCGCCAAATCCGCGTCGCTGGACGGATGCTTGTAGTTCGGCTGGTAGTGGACGGTCTTGGCGAACGCCACTTTGCCAACACCGATGTGAGGGAGTTCGCGGGCAAGCGTTTCGAGCAAGTCGCGCAGTTCGCCGGAGGTTGGTTGCCCGGCGTTGGCACGGAACCAAGCCGCCGCCAGCGAGCGCAGGAGCCGCCACGGGGAAGGCGGCCATTCCGCCTCCGCCACGCGCCCCGGATTCTGCCCCCACGGGTGCGCGTGGTATCGCTCCCACGGAAGTTTGATTTGGATGGTGAGCATGGCGGCGGCTTACGGGAACGTGAGTGTGAGCGGAGAACGATCTTCCGGGATTTGCGCGGCGGCAACGAGTTCGGTTAGTGACGCGCTTTTGATCGCGGCATATCCGAAATCGGCTTTGGCGGCTTTGTCCACTTGTGCTTGCGGATCGCCTTTGAGCGTTAGTTTGCACTCGGTGCGCAGCGAATGTTCAACTGTGAATTTGTCGAGGAACGCCGCAACTTTCCAAAGCGCAATGGCCAAGAGAAGTTTCTGACGTTCGGCGGTGAGAGTGGACAGCGAAGTCAGCAATCCGACATCAATGGAGAAACGCACCTCAATCTTTTTGGCGGTGATGCGCGGCTTCTGGAAAATTGCCTGGCCGCTTTCACTCTCTACCTGTCCGACGTTGAACTTGATGCCGGGGACGGCGACGCGCTGGCAGTCAAACGCCACAATAGAGGCGGTCAGAGCGCGGGGCATTCGCAAACCGACGAAAGAGATTTTTTCGTTGGAGATTTGGAAGCCGTGGATGAGCGACATCGTGTCGAGTTCAAAGACCAACGGGAACATGTTCGGCACGTTCGCGATGGGCATGGTTTTGCCGTCGGCGGAAAGGCCGAGTTTCTCGATGACGTAATCGCCGAGCGCCTTTTCGTTTTGCCCGTCGAACTTCGCTTTTCCCTTCACGAGGAAATCCGAGGCGAAGCGGTGCCCGTCGAGCGTGGAAGCAGTAAGGACTTGTCCGCCCTTCTTTGCCAGCAAATACGGGATGTTGGCGAATTCGCTGGCAAGCTTGCCGTCGTATTTGTTGGCGAAACACACCTCTTCGAGGCGGTTGGCCATTGAGGCCTCGGATTCGACGAGGCACAGCAAGCCGTTTTTACCCGACGGATCGGGATAGAGCACGGGACCGATGTCGGGGAAGCCGGTAGGCTGGACGAGGGCACCGTCGTTGGACGGTTCGAGTTCGGCGGTGACGAGCACGCGGCGCGTTCCGGCGGGGATGGTGAAACCGCCGAAGGTGAGCAACGGCGCGTTGTTGTTTGTTGTGTTAGGCATTTGGTTTTCCTTGGGTTTGTGATTTCAGGTTTGTGGGCAAAGTGACAAGGCGGTGGAGTTGCCGGCGGTCGCGCTTGGTGAGCGGGATGGCAACGGCGGCGGCGACGCGCGCGGAAGACAGAAGTTCTTCGGGGAGTCGGAAGGGGCAGTCATCGAGGCGGACGACATAAGCGCCCTTCATTTCGGAGAGTTTAGCGCGGGATTGTTCGGCCCACGGGTTGGGGACACCCCAGATGGAGAGCCAGCGCAACGCTTCACGGGTGGCTTGTTCGAGCGTATGCGGAGAACAGGCGCAGAGTTGCGCGACGGGCTGTTCGCTGCGGCGGCGTTTGTAAGTCTCCGGCTTCTGGTAGGTGAGTTCGGCATCGAGCAGGGAGCGCAGCGCGGCATAGGGAAGAGGGATGGCTGACTCGCTACGCTCGCTGATGCCATCATCATGATCCGGCATCTTCCAGCCAATCAGTGAAAGCGCTTCAATCCAGCGGGCGATTTTATGGTCGTCGAGTTCGCCGTTGAGGAAGGCGAGAACGCTTTCGAGACGCGCCGGGAAGACGGCTTGCAGCGCCGGATAATCTTCTTTCGCGGAGTCCATGTAGCGGCGTTGCAGGATGGCGGCGAGGTCGCGGCAGAGGTCGGTGCCACTCCACACGGCTTGATTGCTAGGTTCTTCCTTTGGTGGAAACGGCAGATGCCAACCCCATTTTTCCAACTTGAGCGGCAGGAGGGAGCCGAGAAGCGGCTGGACCTTGGAAGACCCGCCGTTGCGCTGTTTTTGCCGTCCGACGATGGACGCGACGGCGCGGGCGATTTCAAACTCGGGGACGCCTTCGAGGTCGCGCAGGAGTTCGCACCATTCGAGCATCGGCAACGGGGTGAAAAAGGCGGGTCGTTGCAGACGCGAGTTTTCGCGAAAGGCTTTTGAAATGGCGAGTTTCTTGCAGGCGTCGAATACCGCGCAGAGGATTTCGAGGCTGTTTTCGGCAGTAGTGGCGACGAAGGCATTTTCGACGGCGGCATTCAGTCCGGCGCGGATGCGGTGCGGACTTTTCGCGCTCGCCGCGCCACCTTCCCAGATGATTTCAAACTGCTCGATGAAGCGCGTGGTGTCGAAGGGTTCGAGGGCGCGGTTGAGGAGTGTGGCGGACGCGCTGTATTTGGCTTCGGAGAAGTTGCCAGCCGTCACCCACGGGACGCGGCTGCCTTTCATACGGAAGCGGAACTCCTGCCAGCCGGAGAATCCGGCATCCATGCCCTGCGAATGCAACGCACGCAGAAACTCCGCCGAAAACCGCGCTTCTTTGCGAGGGAGCCGCGCTTGCGCGTCGCAAATGAACGAGGAGATTTCTTCGTAAGTTGTGGGACGTTCCCAGAGCGGAAACCAGAGCGAGGAAGCGGTGCCTTTCACTTTGTTGGCATCGTCCACCAAGTCCTCGCCGGAATCGAAAACAAACGGGAACGCCGCGAGCCGCCGCGTGTTCGCGCCAAGCGTTCGCGAAACGCTCCCGCGCATCGCAAACGCGCCTTCGACCGCGAGAATGTAATCCAGCGCGGCAAAGGGAAAACTCTCCTCCACCCAGCCACCGCCGACGTTGTAGGTCTTGATGGCGTCGGGAAAAAACGGGGTGCCTTTGCCTGTTTCGACGGCTGAACTTTGGGTAGCGAAAAGGCATGAAACTAGGTCTGCTTGCTGAGTTCTGCTTTTTTTCTCCAAATCACGCCGCTTGTTCTCCTTTCCTTCTTGGTATTCAGAAAGTTTGTTTTCTGCCTTTTCCACTTTTGATTTTAACGAAGCGCATTTCTTCGCCGCATTCCCGTTGTAAGCCGATTGCTCATCTTTTGCTGTGCGCAGAGCATCTTCCAGTTTTTGCAATTTTGACTCTGTGTTTCCGAGGGCGGCGATGGATTTCGCTGTTTCAAGAATTCCTTTCCGTTGATTGTCGAACTTGTCGCTATACTCGGCGAAAGAACGCCAGATATGCCCGGTTCCCGATGTCATGCCTTTTGACAAAAACAGCGGGTTATCCGCTCCGTGGGCGAAACGGGGTGCGGATATCGTATCCAGCACGTCAGCAAGGTTTGAGAACGGCGAATCGCGGTAGGCGGACAATGCTTTACTGGCTTTAGCGTCTTGCTCAATGTCGGCTCCGAGATTTGTGGCGGCTTGTCGCAGATAAGCGGCTTGAGCAAGAGACGTTGTGCGTCTTTGCGGCAATGCGTTTGGCGGTCGTTGCTCTATGAACACCGGTGTCGGGCGGTAGTGCTTTTCAAAGAACTCGGTGAGTTTTTCGGGGGTGCCGTATTTTTCGGAGCGAAGGCAGAAGCAAGCTTTGTCGTTGTCCCACCAGCCTTCAGCTTCGGGGTCGCGGTGTTCTTCGTCGGCGCACTTGGCGAGGACGCGGAGGAGGCCGATGGCCTTGAGGTAATGGCCGAGGATGTCGTGGCGGCAGCCGTGGAGTTCGAGGTGATCGGGCATGGTGGATCAGTCGGCTTTGGGTTTGCGGCGACGGAGGGCTTTGGTCGGGCCTTCGGTCAGGGCTTTGAAGTTGGCGCGGGTGGAGACTTTGGTTCCGCTTTGGGCTTCGAGTTCCTTGCGAGCGTTACCGGCGACGGTGCCTCCGGCTTGCGCGGCGGCTTTGTTTTGCGGAAAGCCCCGGGCACCCCGTTTCTTGGCGATCTCGGTAGTGGAGGCTTCTCCCAGCATGGTGAAGATGAGTTCCAGGTCGGTCATGTGATCCCGCAGGTTTTCCTTGGGGTTGGCGAGTGACTTGTGGGCTTTGTATTCGGAGGGTGTCATGCCGAAGGTGGCCCGGCTGATCTCAGCGGTGAGAATAGCGAACTCTTTCTGCTCCTTCACGCCGCGTTTCTTCCACTCGTCGGTAAGTTCATCGCGAACGGCGATGCCCCGGAGGCGTTTTTCGATCCAGTCCTCGGGGTAGCCTTTTTGCTCGTAGAGTTCCCGCATCCGTTTGGCGGCGAGTTCGGGGTTTTCGATTTCCTCCAGGCGCCCGTAGCCGACCTGGGCGAGCCAGAGTTTGAAGGGTTCGGCCTTTGGTGAAGGGATGGATTGGATGAGGCGCAGAAGTTGCTCTGTATCAGCGACATCAGTGAGACGCTGCTTGCCGTCGGCTGCGGTCATTTTTAAACTGTTACAATTTGTAACGGTTTCATTCCCCTCGTCCACGAGACGTTTTTTCATCACGCGCCAATAGACTTGGGGATTGTCGCTGCCAGTGAGGATGGCAATGGCATCGACGATGGCGAAATACCATTTCCCTTCGGTCTGGTTCCATGCGCGGCGGACTTGTTTTTCTTCAAAGAGGGCGAGGGTGCTCATGAGACGCGGATGTTCAGGCGATGGTTTCTGAGGCTTTGGCGGAAGCGCGCATGTCGGCGGCGCGGAAGAGGGCCTCGAAGAAGGCGAGTCGGAAGGGACCGTAGTGGTCGAGCAGACGGAGGACGCCGCGGGTGTAGCTTTCGTGGCCGTTCTCGCTGCGGCCCATTTCCCGGCAGTCGGTGGAGAGAGCGTCGCAGCCGAGCGATTGATCTTGAATGGTAACTGCGGGCAGCGCGCTGTCGTGGGCGACTCCACGCACGGTTTCGGTGTCTTTCTCATCCTTCGAGTTCCGGGGCAGTTCGTCGCGCAGCACCTTTCGCACGCGCCCGTGATGGCTCATGATGATGTATTCGGTGAGCAGGCTGGCGAGGTCGGTGTCACGAGCGGAACCGAGGCGGGTTTGCTCAGCCTGGCGGAAGGCGAGGGCAGAGGCGACTTCGTGCGTGGCCGTTGGCTGAAAGGAACGGCTGATTTTCTTGAGCATCGCGTAAAGTTGCTTGCCGGTGAACTTGGCGGAACCGTCGGCGTTGCGTACTTGCGGACTCTCGGACAACGAGAACTTCGCGAAGGGCCGGTGATCGTCCTTGCCGGTGATGCCTGCTTTTTCCAAAGCGGCAATGACCGCCTGCTGCCAGCCGGGGTGATTCTTGCCGATGTCGTGCCAAGGTGCTGCCGTCCGGAGCGCGTTGCGTTCGGCTTCCTCGCCAGAAAGAAGATGACGCAGCAACTCGCAAAGTTCTTCCTCTACGGCATGGGTATGGATGGCGATGCTCTGCCAACCGTTAGCGAACGAGGAAAGTTGGTCTTCGTCGGATGGCCATTCGCGAGGTTGGTAATGTGGTGAGAAATTTTGATGATCTTTCTCGCCCGTCCACCCCATGTCGTTGTCATAACCGCCTGCTTCGAGCGGCAAAAGGATCGTCATTCCGGGAGCGAGACCCGCGTCCCTCGCGCTCACCCAACCGCTGTTTTTTCCGCGCCAGAGCCAGCCGTGATTGAGTACTTCGCGGGCTTTGGGATCGTATTTCCACTTACTAATGGGCACAGGGCAAAGTTCGTCGCGTTGGAAATCGGGCGTAAATCCCGGTTCTCCGACTCCTTCTTCGTCGTTTTTCTGAAGCCATTCTTCACGCCAGAGGACTTGAAGATCGGTGTCGTCATCCAGCCCGCGCACGAACGGAGAAACGTCGGTGAACCCGAGCGAGAGGTTGGCATCGGAGTCGAAAAAATCGAGTAGTTCGTGGCGCTGGAGCGAGTAGGGGCACCGCGGAATGGAAGCAGCTATGTCACCTTGGATTGTTTCGAGTGTAGCTGGTGAGCCATCACCGTTAAGCTTGAGCAAACTACTCCAGGCAGATTCGCAAGCAGCAAGTTCATAAGGCAGGCAGCGTTTGGTATTCTCCTTTCGGATTTTGTCACGAGCCTTTTCGTTTCTCTCTTCGGATTCGTTCTTGAAGCCGATACCGACTACCACAGCCACGGGGATCCACGCAGATTCATTGAACTCACCCGAACGGTTTAAGCGTCCCAGCCGTTGCACAAGCGAGGCCAACGGCGCAATTTCTGACCAGAGAATGCCGCTCGAAATATCGACTCCCGCCTCGATGACTTGCGTGGCGACGACGATCTGGCCTTTGGGAAAATGGGCCAGCAATTCGGGCTTGAGCCGCTCCATTTGTGCCCGGCGCTCCGGCGGGCGAAAGCGGGAATGCAGAAGTAGGAGGTCGCAGCCTTCGGGCTTTTCCGCTGCAAGCTGTTTGTGAACGGCGATGGCGCGGTCAACGGTATTGCAGATGATCAAGGTCCGTCGGTGCAGCACCGTGTTGTCTGCAATTGCCAACAACATGGCATTGTGGCGATTCACAATTTCAGCGACAAGTGAAGCAGTTTTTTCGAAACCTGTATCCGGTCTAAGTTCCAACTGCTTTGCGGCAAACCGTCGCTGATGGATTGGCCCAGTAGATGTCAATTTTTCCTCGGGTGTAAGGCCGAACAAGAAACCTTCCGGTCGAGTGATGCTGCGCCATTCCCTAGTTAGAAGATGATCCGGATTGCTAGTTGCCGACATATACCACGTCACAGAACCATCTCCGCCAATTGAGCCGTAGCCTGCTGTATCCGCTGTTCGGAAAGCTTCAAGCTGACAGGCAGTGCCCAGTCCCGGCCCCATCAACTGCGTTTCGTCCATGACCCAGAGGCAGTCGTTGTTGAGAAGGCCGAAATGCATCGGCCAGCGGTAGCGGGACATGCCGTAGCCACGGTTGAGGGCGCGGGAGAGGAGCATGTCCTGGGTGCCGATGAGGATGGCGTTTTTATCCGGATGGATGTCCCAGTCGTCCGCGTCTTCGCCGCCCATGAGCAGATGGAGGCCGACGGATTCGGACAGGCCGAGGTTCTTGAGCCAGGTCTCGGTTTCCGCACGGGTTTGTTCGACCAAGGTGCGCATGGGCAGGCAATAGACGAGGCGGCGGGGCCAGGGCGCGAGGGGCTCGCGCATTGCAGATGGCGGATTTGAATTTTGATACGGAAGCGCGATGCGGTTCCACAGCCAGGCGAGCACCACGGCGGCGGTTTTGCCGAGACCGGTGGGGATATCTATGAGCAGGGATTGGCAAGGAGTGCCGGTAACTTCTGCAGGAGCACCTTCGCCGCAGGCTAGCCGATATTGGTAGTCGTATGGGCTCTTGTCGGTGGCGGTTTGGAAAAATGCTGGGAAGGTCTGGGGCATCGGTTTCATGTGGGGGTTACTTCATTAAAGCATGGTTGCGTTAGATTGAGAAGAGGGGGACGTGTTATTTCTTTTTTGGAGGCTTGGGTTTGGATTCTTCGTTGACGATGTCGGAGAGGTTAGCGTCGAGGTCGGCTTGTTCTTCGCGGGTGAGGGGGGCGGATTCGGCGAGCTTGCGAATGGCGGAAGTTTTGCGGCTGAGGGCGGCGTAGGCGGCGGAGTGGCCATCCGCAGAATCGTGGAAGTACGCTGTATTTTGGGTGCTGATGTTTAATTCGGATGCTGTGGCGATGGTGTCTTGGTTGGCCCCAAGAAAAAAGAATTGCCAGTCGTGATTGTCGCGCAGGTGGGCGATTTTGTCGGAAATTTGCCGATGGGTGAATTTATGAGAGGCGTTTTCCATGCCATCGGTAAGAATGGCGACGATAATTTGCTTGGGGCGTTGGTCGCCGCTCATTTTTTCGAGGCGGGAGTGAAGGTTGTCGAGGGTTTGTCCGATGGCGTCGAGCAGGGCAGTGGAACCGCGCGGAACGAAGGTGGTGGTGTCGAGCTCCACAAGCTCGGAGATGGGAATGGAGGCGCAAGAGACTTCATATTGGTCGTCGAAGAGGACGAGTGTGAAACGGGCATTGGCGGAGGTTTCCTTTTGATCATGGAGGAACTTGTTGAAGCCAGCGATGGCGGGTTCGAGGTGGGATTGCATCGAGCCGGAGCGATCGAGGATGAAGGAGATTTCGGTGGTGAATGTTTTCATAACGGGCGAATCATAAAGGATGGGGTAGGACATCGGCGGGGGTACGCTAAAAATAATTTTTTCGCATTTTTTTGCGAAAATGGTCACGCCGAAGGGCCGTGTTTGCGCAGGTTCTCGAAGGAAGTTGCGATCCAAAGGACTTCAATTTTTAACGGCAAAATTGACGAGTTTTCCCGGGACGACGATGACCTTAAGAATTTCTTTACCTTGGAGATGAGCGGAAAATTTTTCATCAGCACGGGCCGCAGCTTCGATGCGGGCACGTTCGGCATTTTTTGAAACTGTGAGTTTTCCGCGCACCTTGCCATTGATTTGCAGGACGATTTCAACTTCGTTTTCGATAAGGAGGGATTCGTCGTGTTGCGGCCAAGTTTGCGTGTGAGCATGGCCTTCAAATTCGGCGAATTTTTTTCCAAGTTGCTCCCAAAGTTCATCAGCGATATGGGGCGCAAATGGGCTGAGCAAGATGAGGAGGGTACGCAGGGCCGCGATGGGGCGTTTTTCGGCGGCGGTGAGTTCGTTGACGCATACCATCATTTGCGCGATGGCGGTGTTAAAGGAAAGAGTGCCAAGGTCGGCGGTGACTTTTTTAATGGTGGCGTGAAGAACGCGGAGTTGCGTGGGGGTTGGCGGGATGTCGGCGAGAGCCTCGATGAGTTGCCACTCGCCATCCGGAGTTTCGTGCATCACGAGACGCCAGACACGAGCGAGAAAACGATAAACTCCTTCCACGCCTTTCATGCTCCAGGGTTTCATTTGTTCGAGCGGGCCCATGAACATTTCGTAAAGGCGAAAGGCATCGGCGCCGTAGTCGTGGATGACTTCGTCGGGATTGACGACATTGCCGCGGCTTTTGGACATTTTTTGTCCATCATTTCCGAGAATGATGCCCTGATTCACGAGGCGTTGGAAGGGTTCGGGCGTGGGGAGATGGCCGAGATCATAGATCACCATGTGCCAAAATCGGGAGTAGAGCAGATGCAACACAGCGTGTTCTGTGCCACCTACGTAAAGGTCAACGCCGCCGGGGGTTCTCTTGCCATCGCCGAGCCAATAATGGGCGGTTTCTTTGCTGATGAATTGCGATGAGTTTTGGGGATCACAAAAGCGCAGGTAATACCAGCAGGAACCCGCCCATTGAGGCATGGTGTTGAGTTCACGTGTGGCGGTATCGGAATAATGCACCCAGTCTTTGGCTTTGGCCAAGGGAGGCTCGGCGGTGCCGGTGGGTTTGAAGTCGTCAAGCTCGGGAAGGCGTACGGGAAGCTCGCTGGCATTGAGGGCGCGGTGGTGTCCATTTTCCCAAATAATGGGAAAGGGTTCGCCCCAGTAACGTTGGCGAGAAAAAAGCCAGTCGCGGAGTTTGTATTGGACAGCGGCTCGACCGAGAGAGCGTTCTTCGAGCCATGTGGTGATTTTGCGTTTGGCATCTGCGGTGGGAAGTCCGGTGAGGAGGCCGGAGTTAATGGCGATGCCTTCGCCTGTAAAGCAGGAGGGGGGAGAGGGCTGTGGAATGGGGTGGATAACGGGCGGGACGCCTGTTCCCCCTGGGATTATTCCTCCTGGGGCGAATTCTTCTGAGGTGATGCCTCCTAAACTTGTGTTCTCGGCGACTTGTTTTTCGGAAGTTTGCTCTTGGAAAGTTGGTGCTATGGGGCGGACGACTTCTTGGATGGGGAGGTGGAACTTTTTTGCGAATTCGTAGTCGCGGTCGTCGTGCGCGGGGACGGCCATGATGGCACCGGTGCCGTAGCCGGTAAGGACATAGTCGGCGATCCAAATGGGGATGCGTTCTTCGTTGACGGGATTGATGGCGGAAGCACCCGTGAAGACGCCTGTTTTTTCATGCGAGGCATCTTGACGGTCGCGCTCGGATTTGGAGGCTATGGTTTGAATATAATTTTCGACGGCTTCTTTTTGCTCTGGCGTGGTGATGGTGGCGACGAGGGGATGTTCGGGAGCTAGTACCATGTAGGTGGCACCAAAAAGAGTGTCGGGGCGTGTTGTGTAAATTTCGATGGGGATGCGATGTTCGCTGTTCTCGACCGCAAATTTTACAAAAGCTCCCTCGGAGCGACCGATCCAATTTTTTTGCAAGAGCTTAATGGATTCCGGCCAATCGAGAGGTACGAGTCCGGCGAGCAGACGTTCGGCAAAGGCGGTGATGCGGAGCATCCATTGGCGCATGGGGCGGCGCTCTACGGGAAATCCACCGACTTCACTTTTTCCATCTACGACTTCCTCATTGGCGAGGACCGTGCCGAGTGCGGGGCACCAATTGACGGGCATTTCGGCGACATAGGCGAGGCGCACAGAATCGGGATCATTGCCTTGGTAAGTGTTGATAAGCTCGGCACGATTCGTCTCGGGATTAAACCACGCGTTGTAGATTTGCAGAAAAATCCACTGGGTCCATCGCACGTAATCCGGATCCGTGGTGTTGACTTCGCGTGACCAATCGTAGCTGAAGCCGATGCGCTCAAGTTGGATTTTGAACCGAGCTACATTGCGTGCGGTCGTAGCGGCGGGGTGTTGTCCGGTTTTGACAGCATATTGTTCCGCCGGCAACCCAAAGGCATCCCATCCCATGGGATGAAGAACATTGTAGCCGCGCATGCGGTGCCAGCGAGCAAGGATGTCGGTAGCGGTGTAGCCCTCGGGATGGCCGACATGGAGACCTTCGCCGCTGGGGTAGGGGAACATGTCGAGGACGTAGTACTTTGGTTTTGATGCATCGAAGCCATCGTCTCCCGGATTTGGTGTGCGGTAAGTTTGCGATTCGGCCCACCGGTGTTGCCATTTGGGTTCGAAATAGGAGAAAGGGTACTGTTTACGTTGGCTGGACATGTGGTTGTGGAATCGCGCATTTTGACGTGAATGACGCATGTGTCAAAACAACGCCTTCTTTTTGCGACGCGAAATGAGGCAAAAGTACGTGAAGTTCGTGAAATTCTTGGCACTCGTTTTCATGTGGAGGACCTTTCGGTTTGCCCGGAAATGCCCGAGGTCGAGGAAACGGGAGTGACGTTTGAAGAAAATGTACTGCTGAAAATTCGCGAGGGAGTGCGTCATTATGCGGGGTGGGTGTTGGCGGATGATTCGGGTCTCGAGGTGGATGCCTTAGACGGTGCGCCGGGTGTTCGCTCCGCACGATTTGCAGGGGAAAAAGCAACGATGGCAGACAATCGGGCTTTGTTACTTGAACAAATGCGCGGTGTTTCTATGAAGAAACGTACCGCACGTTTTCGCTGCGTGGTGGCACTGGCGAGTCGCAAGGAACGCTCTCGACTATTTTGTGGCATCGTGGAAGGGCGTATTGCTACGGACGAAAAAGGTGAACGGGGATTTGGCTACGATAGCCTTTTTATACCTGCGGGGGATGAACGGACGTTTGCCGAGATGACATCCGATGAAAAACATGCGCTGAGCCATCGTGGGCGCGCGTTGCTGGAATTGGCAGATTTTTTCGCAAACGTCTAGCGAGCAGCGAACGTTTGATCCGCGATTTTTTGCGCACGCAGACCTTTAGGATTGATGCGGCTGATGACGCGCTGTTCGATGCCCTGAGGGGTGTTGGGATAGTTGAGGTCAGGGAGGTGCCCCGCCATGCCCCAACGGCCAGTGATTTGCCGACGCGTATCCGGCCCATACCATACGGTGGTTTCATGAGGTGACTGCAATAATTCTACGGATGCCTTGCTGGGATCCGTTGGCTTGGGCTCGGTAAAGGGAATGGGCAGATAAGGATAATATGGGCCTGTAAGCTCGCGGCGATTTTCGGGAGTGGCGCAGCCGGTGAGAAATGCAGCCGCCAGTAAAAGGAGGGGAAGTATTCGCATAACCTTGTCTTTAGCGGATTTTTTGCCCGGTGGGGAGTTAAAATTTTGAGGTTTCATAAAATTAATACTTTTTGGAAAATCCGACGGCGAGAAGAGCGATCAATTGTGTCGAAGCCGCCTCCAATTCGGCGATGAGAGATTGGACATGACCGCGAAAAAACGAATAGGCAACCATCGCGGGAATGCCGATGAACAGCCCCGCCGCAGTAGTCACGAGGGCTTCCGCCACGCCATCGGCGAGCATCATGGGCCGCGAGGAAACGATGTCGCTGGCCACAACGCTGAAGGATTTAATCATTCCGAGCACCGTGCCGAGAAGTCCGAGCATGGGCGCAATCGTGCCGATATCCGCCAAATATACGATGCGTTGATTGAGTGCCGCAGCTTGTCGTGTTCCTTCGGTCTCCGCAATTTCGCGAGCTTGATCGAAGGTGGCGCCGGGGTTTTGCGTGATGAAATCCAAGGTGCGTTGCATCACACGGGCGACAGCTTCACGATGACGATTGGAAATGGCCAGGAGACCAAGGTAATCGCGTTTGCGCAGCAAAGCATCCGCCGTTGCCATGTAACGCCGCGTCACAACAACGCCATGGCGTAGGGTGAAAAGATAAACGAGTACTAAAGCCACCGCGAGAATGGAAAGGACGGCCAACGGGATCATGACGGGACCGCCGGAAACAATGACTTGCCACAAATTCAACGGCGCTGCGGGTGTCGGTGGGTGTGCGGTTTGTGCCGACGCGACGGTAGGCAGCAGAAAAGCTATGAGTGTGAGAATCCTCATGTCGCGGTGAGATTAGCAATCTGTGGACATCATGCAAGGATGGCGGTAGGGGCAACTGTGGATATATTGGAGATTCATGTCATCGGAAGAGCAGCCAGATTTGCGATCTCGTTTACACGATGTCCCGCATAAGCCGGGTGTGTATTTAATGCGTGATCGTTTTCGGCGTGTGATTTATGTCGGCAAAGCCCGAGATTTGCGCAAGCGGCTTGCGCAGTATTTTACGCCGGCACGCTCGCGGATGGCGGACTTAAAAACGCGCTCGTTGCTTGCTTCGGTTTGGGATTTTTCCATTCACGAAGTGCGTTCTGATGCCGAGGCCGTTCTCCTTGAAGGGAAGCTCATTAAAGAATATCGCCCCAAGTACAATATCTCCTTCCGCGACGATAAAAATTTCCTGCAAATCAAAGTCAATCTTGCAGACCGCTTCCCGCGTTTTCAACTCGTGCGGCTCCGCAAGGAAGATGGAGCACGTTATTTTGGGCCTTATGCTCATGCAGGCGCGGCGCGGGCAACTTTGGAAGTTCTCCAACGTAAATACGGCATACGCTCTTGTCGCCCGCGTGTGCCTACCGAAAAGGATTATCGTCATTGTCATGATGACATCATTAAAAATTGCTCCGCCCCGTGCATTGGGAAAATCACTCCCGAAGCCTATCGCGAGCGAGTTCTCGAAGCCTGTGCGTTTCTTGAGGGCAAGAGTCAAGACGTGTCGGAGGATTTAGAAACGGAGATGCGGGCGGCGGCGGAGAAGCTGGATTTTGAAAAAGCGGCGGCCTTGCGCGATATGATTACCGCTCTTGGGCAAACAACGGCACCCTCGCGCCGTTTCCTGCGCAGCGATGTGTTGGCGCGTGTGGATAATTCCTCCGAGGATCTCGACGCACTGGCCGAAGTGCTGGGATTGTCGCGACCTCCGGCAATCATGGAGTGCTTTGATATTTCTAACATCACCAACACGCACATCGTGGCTTCGATGGTGCGATTTAAGGACGGTGTTCCCGATCGTTCCAATTACCGTCGCTATCGTATTCGCACGGTGGAAGGGCAGGATGATTTTGCCAGCATGGCGGAGGTGGTGCGTCGTCGCTATGCACGGTTGTTAATCGGCGCACACGAGGTGGCACCGGAAGTCTCGGAGTTCTCGCAAGAAAATGTACGTGATGCTGTGAATCGCCTGAAACTTCCTGCAGCGTCACGGCTTCCGGATCTGGTTGTCGTGGATGGTGGACGAGGGCAGTTATCGAGTGCTTGTGCGGAGCTGTCTCGCCTTGGATTGCGCGGTCAACCGATTATTGGGTTAGCTAAAGAACGAGAAGAAATTTATTTTCCGGGTGATCCTCAACCCCTGCGCCTCTCGCATGAAAGTGGAGCACTTAAAATGCTGCAACGCATCCGTGATGAAGCGCACCGCGTAGCCAATGGATACAACCGACTTCTCATGCGGCGACGTGTTTCGGAGAGTCTGTTGGATGATATTGAGGGTGTGAGCCGCTTGCGAAAAACGGCTTTGTTGCGAGTTTTTGGGTCGGTTGAGCGCTTGCGAAAAGCGGACGTCGTAGCCATAGCGTGTGTGCCGGGTGTTGGACGAAAAGTGGCGGAGAACATTGTGACAGCTTTGACAGCGCATCGTGAACAACGAGGAACAACTCCCGCTTAAAAAGCCCGCTGTAAAGTCGGTGATGCGGCGGCATTTAATCCGAAGCGATATCCAGCGCGAAGTCCACGGCGCGAGCGGAGTGGGTGAGGGCACCGACGGAAATTTGGTCCACGCCCGTTGCAGCAATGGCGGCAACGGTTTGCAGATTCACGCCGCCGCTGGCTTCGAGTGTGATGGGATTTGATCCACGAAGCGCCACAGCCTCTCGAAGCTGATCGTTGCTCATGTTGTCGAGAAGAATGATGTTCACTCCGCGCAGATCGCAAAGCATGCGAACTTGGTTGAGTGTGTCCGCTTCAATTTCGATGATGATTTCCGGCTTGAGTTGCCGTGCTTTATCAATGGCCGCTTGAATTTTTTCCGCGCTGTAAGCAATAGCGAGATGGTTGTCTTTGGCCAACACACGGTCAAAAAGCCCAAAACGATGATTCGCTCCACCGCCAGCCCGAACGGCGAGGCGTTCAAATTCGCGAAGACCTGGTGTGGTTTTGCGTGTGTCGAGAATCACCGCCCGCGTTCCCGCCACTGCTTTTACAAATTGCTGCGTGAGGGTCGCAATACCCGAGAGACGTTGAAGAAAATTGAGTGCCGTGCGTTCCGCCGTAAGCAATGAACGCGTCGGGCCGTAGGTGGTGAGAACGATGTCGCCGGTCGTTAATACCTCACCATCTTTTTTATGCAGCGTGATTTCGATGAATGGGTCCGTTTGACGAAAAACTTCCTCTGCGACTTCCAACCCCGCAAGGACAGAGCTTTCGCGAGCAATAAGGCGGGCGGTAGATCGGTGATTTTCGGAAAGAAAACATTGTGATGTGATATCGCCGTCCCCGATGTCTTCGCGTAAAGCCCGCTGAATAAAATCACGAGCTGACAAGGTCATGGGATTCGAGAAGTTCGCGCTGCCATGGTAAAAGTGGGGTGCCGTTATTAGTAGCTACCGACATGAGAGTTGCCCGCGAGGCAATGAGAGTAGGATCGAGTTTGAGTTGCCGCGCAATATGATCGCGTTTCTCTCGTAATTGTTCGAAGCGACGACAGGCCTTGTTGCAAGGGCGCGGCTTTCGTTCGTGAATAAAAATGGGGCAGTCCTCTTCCGGAATTGCGAGAGCACCGTGAATGGCATCCTTCATGCGACCGTAGCGAGAGGGCGGCATTCGGTGAGCTTCGACTTTCTGCCGTGCTGCGGCGGCGCGAGCGACAGCAAGAAGGCGGTCGTTGGAAAGAACATGAAAAGGCGGGCGATCCCATGCACAGGATTCCGCTTCACGCCAATGCCAAAGCGCACGAAGAACAGCAGCTTCACGAGGAGAAAGTTTGCTACTGCCGCTAAGTCGCCACGCATTTTCCATGTCACATTCACGCGGCGCACGAGCGTTGGACACCATGAGATCACGCGACTGTAAATACCATTCCCACCGCCCGAGTTCGCGCAGTTGGTTTTCGAGAATTTCCCCCAGACGCAGCAGATAACGAACATCGTTGAGAGCGTATTCTTCCATTTTGGAGGAAAGAGGGCGCTGGGCCCAATTGGCACGTTGGGAGGATTTGCTGAGCGTGATGCCGAAAAATTTTTCTACGAGCGAGGCATAGCCGATTTTTTCCAATCCGATAAAACGTGCAGCGATCGAGGTGTCAAAAATATCGGTGGCTGTAAATGAAGCATGTCGCCCCAACATACGTAAATCGTAGTCTGCTCCGTGAATGATAAGCCGTCGCTTCGAAAACAATTCGTAAAGTTTGGTGAGATCAATATCCGCCAACGGGTCCACCAACCACTCACCTTCCGGCGAGGATACTTGCACGAGGCAAACTTTTTCATGATAGCAATGAAGACTATCCGCCTCGGTATCGAGTCCGATAACAGAATGCGTCGCGAGGCGTGTCGTGAAGTCCGCCAGTTGTTCCGGCTGCGAGATCAAGGCTCTTGAGGAAAATCTTCGGTATGCACAGCCACCTCGGTGCTTCGTGCGCGGGGCTCGCGATTTTTAGCATTCGTGGAAGCAGGAATGGTGACAAACGGGCCGCCTCCTAACGGTGCCACGTCGCTGAAAGTTCCATCGGGAACCTCGCTGAGTTTGCCTTCAATCGGGAAGTCTTTGCGCAGGGGATGATACGGGTAACCTTCCCACATGATGATACGGCGCAGATCGGGATGACCTTCAAAACGAATGCCCATTAAATCCCAAACTTCACGCTCATGCCAATTGGCACCGGGCCACACATCACACACCGAAGGAACGGATGGCTCGTTCTCCATTGCCGTGGTTTTTAATCGCAGATGAATTCCATCTACGATCGAGTAAAGCTCATAAACCACCTCAAAACGCGGCTCGTAGTCGTAATTATCCACGCTGGAAATATCGAGCAGTAGCTCAAAGTTCAGCTCGTCATGACAAAACTTCCCCACCTCCCGTAGAGCATGAGGAGCGACCGTGAGGGTTAGTTCGCCACGAAATTCGTTGGTGGCAGTAATGACTTCCTTAAAGCGGGAAGTGATAGCGTCGGCAGCTTCGGAGAGTTTCATTATAACGCAGCGAGAAGTTCTTTTTTCTGCTCGAGGAAAGAGTCTTCGCTCATGATTTTTTTCTGCAAGCGAATGAGGCCATCCAGCAACGCCTCGGGGCGCGGCGGACAGCCGGACACATAGACATCCACGGGCAGAAGTTGGTCAATGCCCTGCAGCACCGGATAACTGCGATACATACCTCCGCTCGAGGCGCACGCACCCATCGCAATCACCCACTTAGGCTCGGCCATTTGATCGTAAATCCGCTTCACCGCCATCGCCATTTTATAAGTCACTGTGCCGGCGACGATCATGACATCGGATTGTCGCGGAGAAAAACGCATGACTTCCGCGCCGAAACGAGCAATGTCAAAACGCGAGGCACCAGCGGCCATAAGCTCAATCGCACAACAAGCTAACCCCATCGGCATCGGCCAAAGAGAATTGCCGCGCATCCAATTGATGGCTGCATCCAAACGCGTGAAAATGATATTACCTTCGATCTTCGAATCGTAGGCGTAGGGCTGTCGGTCGCTCATGTGTGAATAATAAGAGTCCGTTTCTAAGGCCAAGTCTGCAAGCGCAATGTTGCAGAGAGTGCAGATGAATATGTCAACGACGTGATTTTTCTCCGTGCTCGCCCATGACGGGAAATGCAGCGGTAAGGAGCGAAATCTCATCCGCATTCAGCCCTCGCGGAATGCAAACAATTCCGTCATTGATGGGCCGATCCACGAGAAGGTTGCTCACTTGCCGCCCATTGAGAAGAACGACGAGCATCGTGCCACGTCGCGTCATGGTGTTCTGCTCCAACAAGCGTGATCCGTGCGCGCCAAGCTTGAGATAAATGCCTTCCGTTCCATCTTTCGCCGCAAATGGAAAAACCGACACAACTTCACGCTGTGTGAGCAACGGCATGCGTTGTAGAAAAATGGGCGTGCCATTGAGCAGCGTCGCAGGGTAGGCAAATGTCGGTGCTTCTGCCGCTGTTCCCAGCGCATGGATTCGTAAATCCAGCGACGGACGTTTCGCCGCCCCCATGCAAAAAATCAGGCTTGCCAGCAAAGTCAGTCGTACAAAACGCATAGCTAAATCTACACCCGTGCGCCGTGGAATTGCAACCGTGAGGCGACGTGCTTTAATGGTGTCATGCGATTAACTCACCGCCTTTTTCTTTTCATTGCCCTTCTGCTCACAGCCTGTGTTGCGCCACGCACAGGTCAGGAAGACACATGGCTGCACCGTGCTTCCGATTTGGTTAATCCCGTGGTGCCCGATTCCCTCCGGCTCGGGCCGAAGGAACCGGCGTTGAGAGCCTTTGTGCGTGTGGAACCTGCGGAATTTTCCTTGGTGGATCGGCGCGAAATTCGTGTGATTTTCACCGTGCAAAACACCACCAACAAAGCCGAGCGCCTCGAATTTCCTAACGAGCAACGTCTCGAAGTTGCCGTGCGTGTGCCGGATGGAAAACGTATTTTCCTATGGTCGGAAGACCGCATTTTTCATCCACGTTCTGCCATCGTCGTCGTCAATCCTCGCGAGCGCATCGAGTATGAAGCCGCGATCCCCACGAGAGATATGGTCGCCGGACGCGAATATACCGTGGAAGCCTCATTGTTAGGTCGCCCCGAAGTTGTCGCCACGATCGTCATCAAGCCGCGTTGATTACAAAATGTAGCAGCGGCATTCTGTTGCCGCTTTCTCCAATTCCCCAAATCCGCACATAAGGTGAAATTTTTCGGGATAGGTTTACGACTCGGACTTTGACTGCTATTAAATTCCGCTGATGATGTGCAA
>JAJTYZ010000006.1 GCA_021463515.1 Chthoniobacterales bacterium
GACATCGGCAATAAATTTGCCATTGGTGGGCTGGCCCGTGAGTTTTACCAACGCGTTGGTAAAAAGTACGGAGTGGAGGAACACTGGTGTTTTGAGCCTCATGTAGCGGAAGAAGTTTTCAATGAATGGCTTATTGAATGTGGCGTCACCTGTTATTTTGAGAGCTTTTTAAGCGATGTAAAAATGCGGGATGGACGCCTCTGGCAGCTTACCACCGAACATGGCATCACGGTGCGGGCGAAGCAATTTGTGGATGCGAGTTACGAGGGCGATCTCATGGCGAAGGCTGGCGTAACATTTACCGTTGGTCGCGAATCGAACGAGCAGTACAACGAAACGCTCAATGGCTCACAGATGGAACCTTTTCATCAGTTTGATTTCCCCGTCAGTCCTTATGTTGTCGAAGGTGATCCCGACAGCGGCTTGCTTGTGGGCATTGATCCCGAACCGCATGTCGAAGGTGCAGGCGATCATCGTGTGCAGGCTTACAATTTCCGACTCTGTCTGACGAATCGCCCCAGTAATTACATCCCGTTTGAAAAACCCGAAGGCTACGACCGGTCAGCTTACGAACTTGCTGCACGCTATTTCCGTGCGGGTTACCGTCAGGAGTTCCACAAGTTTGATGCCTTGATCAATGACAAGGTAGATATGAATAACTACGGTGCCGTGTCGTCTGATTTTATTGGTGCGAATCACAATTTCCCGTTGGCCAGCTATCAAGAACGCGAGCGCATTTTTCAGGAACACGTCCTCTGGACAAAAGGTCTGCTTTGGTTTTGGAAAACGGATAAATCGGTCACGCCGGAGTTTCAAAGTGACTTTCAAAAATGGGGCTGGTGTCAGGATGAATTTTTGAACACCGGCGGTTTTTCGCATTCCCTTTACATCCGTGAAGCAAGACGCCTAGTCGGCAATTTCGTTATGACCGAGCGGCATTGTCGTGGGGAGGAAAATGTCAACGACCCTATTGGCTTGGCCGCCTACACCATGGACTCGCACAACTGCCGTCGAATTGTCGTCAACGATACCGTACGCAATGAAGGCGACGTACAGGTGAAATCCGGCCCGCCCTATGGTGTTTCCTACCGCTCGATTATCCCCAAACGCGGCGAAGTCAAAAACCTCTTTGTTCCATTTTGCCTTTCTGCCTCGCACATTGCCTTTGGCTCCATTCGCATGGAACCCGTCTATATGGTACTTTCGGAGTCCGCTGTACGGGCTGCTGCCATAGCGATTGAACAGGACGTAGACGTACAGGATGTGCCTTACGAAATGCTTCGTTCCCGCCTTTTGCAAGCGCGGCAAGTTCTGGAAGTCGCGGTTTGAATATTTTCCTTCCGGCAGCGTTTAACCCAAGTTTCTTAAATCCAGCACTTCTACACTGGGAGGGGGGCGAAAGGCACTACAAAATCGTCAGGGTTTCATAAAAGTTTTTTGAGGGGCAAAGACGGACTTCCAGTCTATACCTAAAAGTTTGTACACGCGTTCTTGCTCGGGATCCGGGGTGGAGGGCTTGCGGATGCGAAGCACACGGCCATCTTCCAACGGCAGTAAGATGCTGGTCAGGGAGTGGGTGCTCAGAAGACGACGCAGGGTTTTCCAATCGCGTAAATCGCCGCTGGCTCGTAGGGTTTCACGCACCCAGCTCAGGAGATGGTAGGCAAGCACGGAGATGAAAATGTGTCCCTCAACACGGTGTTCGAGTTGGTGGAAATTGGGGCGCAGTCCAAGGCTGCCTTTGAGGCCGGCGAAGCCTTCTTCGGCTTGGAATAAGGTCATATAGAGGGACCAAACTTGTGCGGCATCCATGCTTTGATCGGTTTTGAGCACATAGTTGCCACAGAGTTCGTCCGCTTGCTGGCGTTTGTCTTCAAGACGCGAGACAAGCAAGGTGCCATCTCGATATTGCAAAGTGTAGAAACGGGCCACGCGGGGGTGCTTTTTCTGAAGGCAACCAATCTTCCGCTCAATACCGGCGGTATTCTTGAGCCGCCCCTCGGTGATGCGTTTGCGCAGGGCGGTTGCCTCGGCAAGAAAACGAGATTCCGCTTTGGAGAGCATCGCACTTTCTTTCTCGCGACGTCGGGCACTGCGACAAAGTACAAGGTGACTGTGCTTATCATGAGGGTCAACGATGGTTTTGACCTCAATACTTTCCTCGGGAGAGCGTCCGGGAACGGGTTGGAAATCGCCTTCGGCAAAAGACGTGGCGTATTGGGAACGGCGGCTGCGTGTGATGTTGATGAGGTAGCTCAGCCCGCGTTTTTAAGCAGAGCAATATTGGCGGCGGAGGCAAAACCCGCATCAAGGATAACGACCTGTTTCGCCCCTCCCTCGGGCCTTTCCAGCCGATCCAGCATGAGAGCCAGTGTTTTACTCTCGGAGATATTTCCCTCGAAAACATCGTGGGCCAGAGCCAGGCCGCGCTCGTCAAAGGCCATGCCAACGGCCACCTGCCGACAGTCATTTCGCTTTTGCTTGTTCTTGCCATGACGCGCCTTGGGATTCTTTTCACAAATCCCCTCGAAATGCGTGTTGGTCATATCGTAAAGGATAATACTGCGCTGGAAGCAAAAAGTATCTGCCTCACGGCGACACAGAGCCTTTTCGAGCACTTTACGACGCTTATACAAAGCGTCGCTGGTATAATAAAGGCGATCCTTGGTTCCCTTGGTCACGCGGATATCCAGAAGCTCGGGAAGGGCCGTTCGGGAGGCCCAATCAATAAGTGCCCATTCGCTCAGGGGTTCAATGAGGCGGTTGGTCACCATGAGTTGTGCTGTAGCGATCTGACTGGCATTGAGGCCGGTCTGCTCAAGAGTCTCACTGAGTCCCAGTTGCTTCCACGCATGAAGAGCCACCACCTGAGGCCCCAATTGCACGATGTTTTCCGTAGTCACACGGTCAACGAGAACGCCATCAACCTTCGAAACAGGCGCGGGGCGGGTGTATTGGGAACGGCTTAAAAGCTGCAAAATGCGACGCACCCATGCAGACGCTTCCTTGGAAAGTTGAGGAACCAACAAGTCGGGTTGATCGCAGAGATGATTTTCCACGGCCCGGGCGATGAGGCGATTTTCTGCTTCCGGAATGTTGGCGTCTCCAAGGGAGACCACCATGCGCTGACGCGGTTGACCCTCGGCGTTACGATAAGATTCAACGAGTTGGACCAGTGGTGTCCCCTTGATGGTTTTGGTACGAAAAAACGTTGAGGCCAATGATAGCCAAACAAAAAACTTTAGCAAGCGCAGAATTAAAAATTAGGCACTACAATTCAGAAATAAAATCTCGATCGTTGATTATCAACGGCTTACAAAACGAGTCGAGGAAAGATGTCACAATGCTTTAGAGGATATGTAATTTTGTTAAAGAAACTCGGGCTAAAATACCACACCCTTCCTTCACGCTCTTCGAAGGCAAGTTCAGGGGTTATCAACGTGCTGTTGCTTGGAAATATCGGAAGTTAAATCTGCGGCATGTCCCCTTATCTCCCAATATTCCCAGCCTTTCAATTCGGCTCATTAGTTTTCCCGATGCGCCCATTTTTTCTGTATGAGGTCAGGATGTCTGACCATATTCAGCATGGGCTTCGCCGCCGCGAGCCAACCACGTGTTTCGTGCGGCTTGAAGACCAGCGGTTCATCGAAGGTAAACAGCGGC
>JAJTYZ010000060.1 GCA_021463515.1 Chthoniobacterales bacterium
CAGCGGGCGCAAAGAATTTCCTCCCGCAGCATGCCGTGGCTGTGATCGGTTTGCGTGGTGATGTTTTCCTTCGCGATGGGTTGGAAAAAACTGGGCCACCCGCTGCCGGAATGAAACTTTGCATCTGAGCGAAAAAGCGGCAGATCGCAACACACGCAGGCATAAATGCCGGGTTCAGCATGGTCATTAAATGCCCCGCAAAACGGACGCTCCGTATCTTTACCTCGTGTCACGCGATAAACTTCACCATCGCCTAATTGCGCACGCCATTCGGCGTCGGTTTTCATTATTTTTTTCATAATCTGTGCGGGAAGAATTTGATTATTTTGTCCGAGAAGGCGGACGTTAGCAATGTTAGCGGGCGACTCTGCGGCGAGGCTCAACGATGTCAGCGTGAGGAGTAGAATCAAAAACCGCATGGTTTTTTAAGATAAAGCCTCTTGCGTATTTTGCCAAATTTGTCGGGTATCATCAAAGCGTTGACTCACTACTTCCGCAGGACGAAACTCCAGCATTTTACGCTATGAGAGTTGTTGCTGCCGTTGCTCATCCCGATGATATTGAAATTATGATGGCGGGGACGCTCCTACGATTGAGGGATGCGGGGTGGGAAGTTTTTCTTTGGAATTTGGCGGACGGGTGTTGCGGAACGACGACGCTCGATCGTGAAGAAATCGTGCGTATCCGTTGGGAGGAAACCCGTCAATCCGCTGCACTCCTCGGAGGTACGGCACAGCCTTCGTTGTTTTCGGATTTGGAAATTTTTTACGATAAACCCTCCCTTGCGCGTGTGTGCGCCGTGATACGAGACATTCGCCCCGATGTGGTTCTTACACATTCCTTGCAAGATTACATGGAAGATCATCAAAATGTCGCCCGATTGATTGTGAGTGCGACGTTTGTGCGTGGAATGCGAAATGTTCCAACAAACCCTCAACGCCCAACGTATGACGCGCCGGTGGCCGTTTATCATGCGCTACCGCATGGCCTTCACGATGCGATGCGTCAGCGGATTTTCCCTGACTTTTGCGTGGATATTACCGGCGTCTTAGCGCGTAAGCGTGCGATGTTGGCGTGTCATGCTTCGCAAAAAGAGTGGCTTGATGCTTCGCAAGGAATGGATTCTTACTTGGATGAAATGGAGCGCATGAGTGCCGAAGTCGGAAAAATTTCGGAAAAATTTCCTTATGCCGAAGGCTGGCGACGTCACTCACATTTGGGCTTTGGCCCAGAAAACTTCGATCCAGTCTTTGAAACTCTCTGCCGTTGACTTAGACTTTTCTTTACTCATCTAAACCTCCAATACATCATGCCTAGACCTCTCAGCAAACTCGCCCCCGAATGGTGGGATTACACGACACTTGATGCGGAAATTCTCGACGATGCGGCACACATCAATGAGAAAAAACTACGCGGGCTAACACGTCCGGGGTTTACCATTCACTTTTACGAGACGGTGGAAGAATTTTTTACTGCCGAAGCCTTGGAATACATTGAGGCGTGGAAACAAAGTACGCCTGATAATCCTGTTGGCGTTTGCGGGCCTGTTGGCCCCACGGAGCAACTTCCTCTCGTCGCCCGCATTGTGAATGCCATCGGCCTAAATCTCAAAAAACTTGGTGCGTATTATTGGGGCATGGATGAATGGATTCTCGATGGCAAGCCGGTCACGCGGGAACATCCGCTTTCCTTCGATCGCTGTGTCAATGCCATGTGCTTTAGCCGCATCGAAAAAAGCCTTCGTCCTCATGTGGAGCAAATCAGTTTCCCGACCCGAGATCTCAAGGCTTTTAGCGACAGCTTCAACAACATCCGCTGCGCCCTCATGCAGGGCGGCCAAGGAGAAATCAAACACTGGGCTTTTAATGATCCTGTGAAACGTACCGAAAAATACCGTCACGCTCCCCCGAGTCCCGAGGAATACCGCAAATTGGGCACGCGGGAGGTAACTTTGCATCCGGTAACAATAACGCAAAATGCCCGTACAAGCGGTGGGGGCAATGTCGCACTTGTTCCTACGCGAGCCACCACGGTCGGGCCGCGAGAAACATGGAAGGCGGATAAAGTTTCTATATGGCATCCGGGTTGGCATGACAATCCCTTTGGAATTCGCCTGACGGCATTGATGATTTCCAAGGGTCTTGCGGATAGCAGCGTCCCTATGTCCCTGCTTGCCGATCATCCCAACGTCCATTTCCACTACCTCCGCCCCAATCTCGGCTCCGTAGTCACGGAAATGCACTGAGGTTGAGTGTCGTGTGAAGGGAAATGCCGAAAGGTAGCCAACTTGGCTGCTCTATGAGTGCGTTCTGATTTGAAAAAGTTGCTATATTTGCTGGTAAGAGAACTCTCTGATGAACAGGAAAACATCGGCTCTTACGTCTCGCCCAAGCGTCTCTGGAACACCTCATAAACCCATCGCCGTCCTCCAGAAAACACACACGTTGCCGTTCGCTGACTGTCTGTCATTTTGTATTTGAAGATGACACGGTATGTTTTGATTCGAAGCCGGCAGAATCTCTCCAAGTCGCCGGTTAGTGCGCGGATATCTCCTCGCTCATGAGCCAAGCTCCTGATCGCCAAGCGCAGCGCAAGGCGCGGCTCGATGGAAGTTTCCGCAGGTAGTCTAAAACCTCCTAGCGTACGGCGATCATAGTTCATCCAACACCGACATATCGTGATAAACCCCGTGGACCTCGCGGTGGGTGCGGATGGTCTGCATCGTTGCGGGGTCGGCCAAAATCTCCATCGTCTCGGCAATCGCCTCCAGATGTTCGACCGACATCACCACCGCAACCGTCTGATCTTGTTTCGTAATCGTGACCGGATGCTCCTGTGCCTCTCGTATCATGGCGGAAAGTTGCTACTGCGCCGCTTTGATCGTGTATGTAGCGGTCATTTCTCCCCGAAGTATTCCTTTTATCTAAAAA
>JAJTYZ010000061.1 GCA_021463515.1 Chthoniobacterales bacterium
GGATACCGTCACCCTGTCCGAGCTTCGTAAGAAATCCCGAGCTGCGGAGCCAGTACTTCAGTGGCAATACGCCGCTCAAGGGCGGCAAGCATTTGTTAGCGTCATTACTATGAACGAAATCTGGTATGGGCGGCGCAAGGTGGAGATGCGTGACCCGGCATTTGCCCGGCGCCTGGAAATCTGGTATGAGGAAATTCTGGCCGCTCCGAAGATGTATGCCATTCTGCCCGTGACGCTCGCCATAGCGAAACGGGCGGCAGACTATCGTGCGGATTGCGCCATATCTTACAACGACTCCCTCATCGCCGCCACCGCTAAAATCTACCATCTCACCCTTGCCACCCGCAACACTGCTGATTTTGCCGGAACCGGCATCGCGCTCGTGAATCCTTGGGAATGAAGGCTTTCGAGGGGGGAATTGCGCTGTGTGGGCGTATGCCAATTTTGGAATCAAGCGGCAAGGGTAAGTGGTTGCCCCGTGCTGCTGCGTTGCCAAACAAAGCCGTAAAGCCGCGCCGCTAGGCTATCCATATCGGCATCCGTGAAAGGCGGACGCGGAAGAGAAGCGTAAAGCGAATCTCGAATTAGAACTTGAACCTCAGCCTGCGTGATCACGTTTTGTGTCCAGTTTGGCA
This sequence comes from Chthoniobacterales bacterium, assembly GCA_021463515.1. Taxonomy (GTDB): domain Bacteria; phylum Verrucomicrobiota; class Verrucomicrobiia; order Chthoniobacterales; family JACTMZ01; genus JACTMZ01. The sequence continues at coordinate 636 of JAJTYZ010000061.1, forward strand.
TTGTGGCAATTTGTTCGGTTAATGCCGCCAACAGGCCTTTGCTGGCCTGCTTGACACGTTCGCACTCGGCTTTGGAAAGGTTTTTCTTCACCAGAAGATCAAACAGAGCAAGTTCGTCTTCGGTGAGACCTTCCCGCACATGCCGTTGCAGCTCCTCGTCCATTTCTGAAACAAGCTTTGCTACTTTCGCAAAGGTTTCTTCGACGGTGGCGCGGTCTTTTTCCCGATTGTAATCGGCGATGATGGCCTGATACTCCTTATAGTAGTCCATGCGCTGGGGATTACGCGCCAGCATTGCGGCAAGTTTCGCTTCAACGATCTCACGGATATCTCGCAAAGCGGTGTGCTTGCGCCGGACTTTCTTCGCGAATTCATCCCGCAGTTTTTCAAAATCAATTTGGCCAAGGTCAACACGGATTCCTTCGGCCTGATCCGCCCCGGCTCCCTGCGTCTGAATGGCCTCGTTGACGATCTTCTGAATCTCTTTTAAAACTTTCGTCACATCCGCCGTATCACGGCGTTCCTGTAGTTTCTTGTAAATGGCCTCGATGTTGTCGTGCCGAACGTAGTAAGCCCTGACGGAGGGCTCCAAAATCAGGGTCTTCATTCGGGCGAAGACCTCCCTGGCCATAATTTCAAAACGGCGTTTGGCTTCGTCTGTGGTGTAAAGGGCGTCCACGGCGTCCTGCAGCGCGGCGATCCTGGTAAATCCTGTTGTTCCGACCAAGCGGGAGACTTCGAATCCTAGGTCGTGCAAATGCTTTTCAGCCGCCTCGATGGCCGCAATCAAGGCGGGAACATATTCTTCCAATGGGATGGCGGGATTGCCTTCATCACCTTGTCCGGCCTCGTCGCCCAGCGCGTATTCGGCAAGTGCGGCACGCAGACTTTTTAACATGCCATTGTAATCAACAATCAACCCGCAATCTTTACCCGGATAGATTCGATTCGCTCGGGCGATGGCTTGCATCAAGGTGTGGGCCTTGAGCGGTTTATCAATGTAGAGGGTTTGGAGACATTCCACATCAAATCCCGTGAGCCACATGGCGCAGACGATGGCAACGCGGAATGGATGATCGTCATTTTTGAAGGCATCATCCACAGAAAGTCGCTGGCCATCCGGCGTTTCAAAGCCGGTCTTCATTACCAAGCGGTGAGGGATGATATTGATTCCCCATTTGGCAAAATCACGCACTTCGTTTTGGGCCTCACTGATAATTATTTCGATGAGGGTGCTTTCCATCCATTGCAATTGCCCTTGAAGAAAGGAAAGCTCTTTTTCCGCCGAAGCACGCTGCGTTTCGTCACTCAAGAGAGCAAGAGCGGCCGCCTTTTGGGGGATCAACACCCCTAGGCGGGCGATTTTCAGCTTCCAGAGTCGCTGCACCCGCTTCCACATCCTGCCGCAGGTGATTTTATCAATGCAAACGAGCATGGATTTTCCCGACTGCCACCGTGCCGCGCACTGTTCGACAAAATCGTAAGCCAGCTTGTTAAGGCGATCCCCAGCCGTGATGATGTCGTAATCCTGACCGAGCAGCCGTTCGAGCAAGGATTCCTGATCCGAGTCCAACTCCGCTTCCTCAATTTTCGCCGCAATGCGGTCATTCAAATCCAAGCGTGCAATGCCGAGTTTCTCGCCGCGATTCTCATAGACCGGCTTGACCGTGGAATTATCCTCCTCGGACCGCTTGAAGTCGTATCGAGAAATGTAACCCCCGAAAATTCGCTTGGTGAGGTGGTCATACTTGAACAGCGGAGTGCCCGTGAATCCGATGAAGGCAGCGTTCGGCAGTGCCAGCCGCATGTTGCGGGCAAACTTTCCCGCTTGCGTCCGGTGCGCTTCATCGGAAATGACGAGAATGTTGTCGCGTAAGCTATAGGGATTATCCGGGTCAATCGGCTGATTGAACTTATGGATGAGGGTAAAAACAAAGCTGTGGTTGCCTTGCAGGATGGTCCTTAATTCCGCGCCGGAACTGGCGCGAGGTGTCGTTTTGGGATCCACCACCCCGCAGCCGACAAATGTCCGCCAAATCTGATCGTCCAGATCTTCTCGATCCGTCATCATCACAAACGTGAAATTACCCGGAACATAACGACGCACTTTCTCTGCGAACATGACCATCGAGTAGGACTTCCCGCTGCCTTGGGTGTGCCAGAACACGCCCAGTTTGCCGAGATCAGGATGGGCGTGTTGGACCAAGCCATCCACCGTGCCGTGATCGGAAAGCATGGGGCTGATAGGCTCCGTCTCGGATTCCGAATGTTCCGCCGCCATGCTCAAAGCGGAATACGGGACAGTGCGCCGCTCGGGAGGATA
>JAJTYZ010000062.1 GCA_021463515.1 Chthoniobacterales bacterium
CAATCCGCTAAAGTTACACCCTCGGAAAATACCGCAAACTGGCACTCCAAGGCCGCATCCTCCGGTGCTTTTACATACGCCCATTCCGCAAAATATTGCGCTGCGGGCAAGACAGAAAACGGATGAACTTCCATGCCATCATCTCCCCACACCGTCAAAAACGCCTCGCGAACTTTTTGCTCTCGTGCCACCTGCATGCTCACCGCAATCGTTTCTCGCCAACGTCCCCAATGTGCCCAAAACCGCCCCCACGACCACGCGCCACCGGCAAAAATCGGCTCCTTACCCATCACGCGATGACGACGAATCCATTCCTCATAAAACTTCGCATCCGCGTGATAATAGTCCCAGTACACCAAGTCCACATCGGGCGAAACAGCCTCGGTAACTTCCTGCGGAATCACCGCCTCGAAGTCGTAGTAATCATGAGTGTCCGACCCAAGACGAAAATACATATCGCTCCACATCATCGGACGCAATCCACGCGCCTTGCACAAATCGGTCACTTTGCGCAGATGCTCATTTAAAATATCAAACGGACGTCGCAAGCCATGCTTTTTCAAATACTCGCCAGTACCGACCCCGTGCGCCTCGTCCATGCCGATATGAATACGCCGCGAGCGGAAACAACGGGCGAGCGTATCCAGCATTTTCCCGATGAGGGTGTACACGGCGTCCTCTCCCACGAGCAAAACGCCTTTGACGTCTTGGAGTTTGTGATACGAGGGCCATTGCAGCATTTGCTCCAAATGACCCAAGGTCTGGATGCACGGAATCACCTCAATGCCCAACGTGTGTCCGTAAGCATCAATCCGCCGCAATTCCTCCTCCGTATAAGCACCGCGTCCATAGCCAAAGAAATCTTCCCCGGGAATTTCGTAGGTATCCTCCATGTAAAGTTGCACCGAGGTGTAGCCCATGAGTGCTAACGCACGGAAAAGTTCCTCCACGGCCTCGACTTTTAGAACCGCATTACGCGAAACATCCCACATGATACCGACATCGGAAAACGCCCGCGTTTGTGAAAATGAAGCACCTTCCTCCACGCCTCCGCTCAAAATAATTCCCAAAGCACGATAAGCATCGGCAAGTTGCGAAAAACGTACCCGCAGCCCTTCATCACCCGAATCAATAGAAAACCCATCACCCGAAAATCCTTCCTCAAACGTCACCAACTTCCCCGTCGAAGAAAAATGCTGAGGTAACGCCTCTTGAAAAATTTTAAGTCCGTCACGAAGCAGAGAATGATCAGAAACAAGCCGGAAATAAGTACTCATAAAACCTGCGACTCATAGCGCAACGATCTCGGAAGCGAAAGGGCAAAGTGAGTTCCCACGGTAGCTGCGTCACTCTGCTGAGACGCCGTTCGATTTTCTCGCACGGAGGCACGGAGAGAGAGAGAGAGAGAGAGAGAGAGAGAGAGAGAGAGAAAGAGAGAGAGAGAGAGAGGGAGAGAGGGGGAGGACGGAATCGCAGACGTAGAACGAGTTTTCCAACTCGTTTTCATCGCACGGGAAAATGCATTTTGACCTGTAGAGTAGAGAAGGAAGTCACGGGGTGACAGGACGCATCCTTTGACCGCTGACTTCCTTCCCCCTCATCAAACCGGACGTGCGGATTTCCCGCATCCGGC
>JAJTYZ010000063.1 GCA_021463515.1 Chthoniobacterales bacterium
ACGCTCACGGCGGTAAGTCCGGAAGGGCGCTTTGGTGACATCACCATTGAATCTGGTAAGGTGACGCGGTTTCACGAAAAGACGGCAGCAAGTTCGCCGATCAATGGCGGATTTATGGTGCTGAACCGCTCCATTGGTGCCTATCTTTCCGGCGACCAATGTATGTTTGAAACCGATGCGCTGCCGGTTTTGGCGGACGAAGGAAAAATGGGAGCTTTCGAGCATTCCGGTTTTTGGCAGTGCATGGACACGTTTCGTGAGCAACAGATTCTAGAGGACTTGTGGAAATCGGGGGAAGCCCCGTGGAAAATTTGGTAGGAGACAAGCATCAGGGGGCACGGTCGTCTCGACCGTCGCGAAGGGCGGTGTTGTGATGAACTTCAACGACATTTACCGTGACAAACGAGTTTTGGTCACGGGTCATACAGGCTTCAAAGGAAGCTGGCTTTGTGAGTGGCTGCTCTCCCTCGGAGCCGAAGTCTATGGACTGGCCCTAGAACCAAATACGGAGCCGTCGCTTTTTGTCCAACTCGGCTTGGCGAATCGAGTTCATCATACAATCGCGGATATTCGTGACCCGAAGAAAGTCGAAGCAGCCTTGGCTGATTCTACGCCAGATGTGGCGTTTCACCTCGCCGCCCAACCCTTGGTGCGTCGGTCTTACCAAGAGCCGTTGGAAACGTTTGCCACCAATGTGATGGGAACGGCCCATCTTCTCGAGGCCGTAAAGAAAGCAAATCACCCTTGCGTGGTTGTCGTCGTCACATCGGATAAATGCTACGAAAACTTGGAAAATGGACACGATTACCGTGAAGGCGATGCGCTGGGCGGACACGATTGTTATAGTGCTTCGAAAGCCGCAGCGGAAATCGTCACATCCGCTTACCGCCGTTCATTTTTTCTCGATTCCCCAGCGAAGCGCCTTGCGTCCGCCCGTGCGGGCAACGTCATCGGAGGTGGTGATTGGGCGGAGGATCGCATTGTTCCTGATTCCATGCGTTACCTTATGGCAGGCGAAGCCATCCCGGTGCGCAACCCGCTGGCCACGCGCCCGTGGCAGCATGTGCTTGAGCCGCTCGGCGGCTACCTCGCATTAGCCCGTTGGCTGCTTGAAAAGCCTGCCGACGAGGGAAAGGCACGCCAAGAAGCCTCGTATGCAGCTTTCAATTTCGGCCCCGGCCCCATCTCGGAACGCAGCGTGCAGGATCTTGTGGAAGAAATTTTTCAGACATGGCCCGGCTCATGGGAAAATCGCAGTCATCCTTCGGCTCCCCACGAAGCCCATCGCCTTAGCCTCGACATCGCCAAAGCCGCGTCCATCCTCGATTGGTACCCGCAGTGGGATTTTGCACGAACCGTACGTGAAACCGTCACGTGGTACCATGCAGCACAATCCTTGGTCGAGGCTGCTGATTTTCAAGCACTGACCCGACGGCAAATTGACGAATACAGCCGGGTTTAGAATACATACTGCCTTTTTGGCGCAAAAGGGTGGCAGAAAACAGGAAGGCACCTAAAGTGAGGTATGAGCCTTTTCTGTAGAAATACAGAGTTTAACCACGGATTACACAGATAACACGGATGAAATTCAGGTGTTTTAAAGCCAAAAAATATCAGTGAAATCCGTGCGATCCGTGGTTAAAAATGCCTTTAGAATTCCCCAATATGCCTCTTGTTCATGAAGAATTGAGCAAGCAGATTATCGGGGCTGCGATGGAGGTTCTCAATACTCTCAAGCCGGGGCTTGATGAGAAGCTTTACGAGAACGCTTTGGTTATTGAACTGCGCGATCGCGGACATCATGTTGAGCAGCAGCGTTGTTTCCCTGTCGTCTATAAAGCAAACAACATTGGAACTTTGGTTCCCGATATGGTTGTTGATGACAAAGTGGTTGTTGATCCAAAAGTTGTGACAGCTTTCAATGACTCACACATGGCACAAATGACGGGCTATCTGGCTATAACCGGCCTACGCCTTGCTCTGCTCCTGAATTTTAAGTCCGCACGTTTGGAATGGAAAAGGGTAGTTCGATAAGAGGATTTTAACCGCGGATTACACAGATGACACGGATAAAATTCAGATGTTTGAAAGTCAAAAAATAATCAGTGAAACCCGTGCGATTCGTGGTTTAAAATGCCTTTTAATATAGTCGTAAATCATGATGAACGCCTTCTCTGCATCCCCTGAACCCCTCCGCCCACGCCGGAGCGTGTGTGCGGAGGCGTCCCGGTCGGCGCAATTGCAGCGTGTGCGTGCCATGACTGTGACTCAACGCATCGAGGCAGCTTTGTCTATCAAGAATCGGTTCCGGCATCTCAAACCGGTGCCACACCCGAAGACCACGCCATGAGCCATCTTCCCGAAATCCTCGACACCGCAGAGTCCGTTTTGGACATCCTTGCAGAATGCCGCGTACAAGCGGTTGTCATCGGTGCCGTGGCTTTGGCGGCGCATCACTATGTGCGCCAAACGGAAGATGTTGATCTTGGTGTCAATGTCGACCTGCCGACGTTGCGTAGGATCACTGAGAAATTGATCGAACGCGGCTTTCGGGTTGAGCTGAGAGAGCCGGATGGCAACGATCCGCTCGCTGGGGTGATTGACGTTCTGGCACCCTCTGGGCTTGTCCAAATCATTAGTTATGCGAACCGCTTTCCCGCAGTTATTGAGGATGCCCTCAATGCGGCATCTTTGGTTGTACGCGAAGGAAGCCGTTTACGCATTGCCCCACTTCCGCATCTTATTGCTCTCAAACTTTATGCGGGCGGCTATAAGTCGAAGGCTGATATCGTTGAACTATTGCAGTGCAATCCCGACGCCGATCTTTGCCAAATACGCAGCCTTTGTACCCGTTACCGCCTTCCCGGTCTGGACGACCTGCTGCGTGAAGCCGGCATCGAGGACTGATTTCTGCATTCGGGTTAACTCTTCTCTCACACAGCCACGAAGAACGCAGGAAGTTTTTACCTCTCACACATTCTCTGTGTTTCCGTAGTTGAAACTCCCAGCCGTCGGGAGTGCCTAAAAAGCAACCACAGATTACGGATAAAATTCAGATGTCTTGCAGTTAAAAATAATCAGTGAAATCCGTGCGATCCGTGGTTAAAAAATGCCTTTTCTGGACTGTTCCGATTTCTTGCTGGAGATGGTCTTTGGAAAAAACTTAACCACGGATTACACAGATAACACGGATAAAATTCAGATATTTGAAAGTCAAAAAATAATCAGTGAAACCCGTGCGATCCGTGGTTAAAAGTACCTTTTAACATAGTCGTAAATCATGACGAACCCTGAAGAAATCAAAGCCGAAATTCTACGTTTAACGCGCCAGTATTCACAGCTGGTGCATGGTGCCAATCAGATAGCCGGGGGGCAGAATCGGCCTTTTGTAGCGGGGGAGACGGTTGTTCCCTATGCAGCGCGTGTTTTTGATGGTGACGAAGTCGAGGCTGCTGTGGCAACGACGTTGGATTTTTGGCTTACCCTCGGGCCGGAGGGGGAGGATTTCGAGAGGGAGTTGGCCGGTTTTCTTGGCATCAAACGATCCATTCTCACGAACTCTGGCTCTTCGGCGAACCTGCTGGCGTTTTCAGCCCTCACCAGCCCCAAACTCGGCGACCGTCGGCTGCGCGCGGGAGACGAAGTGATTACCGCTGCAGCCGGATTCCCCACCACCGTGGCCCCGATCGTGCAAAATGGATGCATCCCCGTGTTTCTCGATGTGGATCCCATCACCCTCAACATCCGCATTGAGCAACTTGAGGCTGCCTTTTCACCGGGGAAAACCAAAGCCGTCTGTATGGCTCATACTCTGGGAAATCCCTTCGACCTTGCTGCTGTTGGGGATTTTTGCCGCCGTCATAATCTTTGGCTTATCGAAGACAACTGCGACGCGCTGGGTTCACTCTATGATGGGCAGCTCACCGGCACTTTTGGCGATCTCTCCACGCAGTCCTTTTACCCCGCCCATCACATGACCATGGGTGAGGGCGGATCGGTCAATGTCGTCCGCAACATGATGCTCAAAGTTTTGGTGGAGAGTTTTCGTGACTGGGGGCGTGATTGTTGGTGCGCCCCCGGCAAAGAAAACACCTGCGGCAAACGCTTTGGATGGAAACTAGGGGATTTGCCCCTAGGCTACGATCACAAATATATCTACAGCCACCTTGGCTACAACCTGAAACCGCTTGATATGCAGGCGGCGATTGGACGGGCACAGTTAAAAAAATTGCCCGCCTTTGTTGCCCTCCGTAAAAAAAATTGGGAGTTTCTTCGCCGGGAGTTGGCCGATTTGGAAGAATTCTTTGATTTTCACCTACCAACCCATGCAACCGCCTGGACGCAGGAGGGTTTCACTTGGGACGCCAGCGGACACACCTCTGATCCGTCATGGTTTGGATTTCTACTTCTCGTCAAGCCCGGTGCTCCGTTCACCCGCACTGAGATGGCGCGTTATTTGGATGCGAAACACATTGGAAACCGAATGCTCTTCGGCGGCAATCTCGTACGTCAGCCAGCCTTTGTGAATTTGAAAAAGGATAACCCACAAGCCTTCCGCACCCTCGGCGACCTTGCAGGTGCAGATCGCGTGTTGAACGACGCCCTGTTTGTCGGAATCTATCCTGGTTTGACGGACGAAATGCTCGACTATGTGGCGGG
>JAJTYZ010000064.1 GCA_021463515.1 Chthoniobacterales bacterium
TCACCCCAATTTTATTACTCTCTTCAAATCCGGGGGTACAGTTTTATTTTTGACTTTTTTTTCACGCCCTCATACCTGAGCAGTTACCTGGTTTTTTCAAAAACAAACTCAATCCCCTGACATTTTAAAAATCTGCCTTCCGCACCCTGCGCAGAATAAGCACACAGCCCAGAGCAAGAAACAAATTGCGGCCCAAAGAAATCCAGGCCGACCATGCCGAAGGCTCTCCTGAGCCGAAGCAGCCGCAATCCACCTCAAGCCCCCGGACAATAGCCTGGAAAAGGAACAGCATGAATATCCCCGTCAAAACCAGCAGCGAGAACGCCGCCTGCCGTTGAAAAATTCCGAAGAGCAACATTGCGCCCACGATAATTTCAAAAGGCGGCAGAGACAGCGCCACCACGTTGATGAGTTGGGGTGGCAGCAGTTGGAAGGTCGCGATGCTGTCGGCAAAGGCCAGCGGATGGACGAGTTTGAGCGTTCCCGCATAAACAAACACCCCTCCGAGCACCACGCGGAGAATGAGCAAAAACCAACGATGATGGAAAATTTTCATGGCAGTCCGCTCTCCTCCGGTTTGCCTGCGGCCTGCCATTCCGACCAGCCGCCCTTGAAAATCGCCACCTGGGTGTAGCCCAATGCGCCCAGAGACTTTTTCACCAGTTCGCTATCCTCACAGGAGGAGCCGGAACAATAGAGGACTATGGGACGGGTTTTGCCGGTCTCCAGCTTTTCCCTCAAGGCCGTGTAAGCATTCTCGAAGTCATCCCGGGGCAGGCTGATCGCGCAGGGCACATGTCCCAGACGGTGAAAAATCTCCGGGCGGGCATCCAGAACCAACCCGCCCTTATCCACAAACCCGGAAAATTCCTCCAAGGTCAAATACTCCGTCTGATGCGCCGCGGATGAGGCGGGAGGTTCCGCGGCTGGCGATGGTGCGGAGGCCAGCCGTTCCACCGCCCCTTGAAGCCGTGTGTCTTTACTCTGGTAGATGAGCGGCAGAGGATGATCGCGGAATTGATTCACCAGCAACCCAAGGCAGAGCGCGGTGGTGGCCGTCATCCACAGAAAGAGGATACCCTGTTTGAAAAATGCGAGACGCGGCGCGGTCATGATGTAAGGATTATCTCATAAAAAGCTGCATTGGTCAGTCGGAGACGACCAAAGTGAGGGCGGCAGAGTTTATTGATATTGTTAGGATTTTTTTCCGAATTTCCCAAATGCCCAACAATCCCCACGCGGTAGATCGCCCCAAAACACTCAATTTGAACTTGCCTCGGCGTATATTCATCCCATCAAATTTGCACAATAATGTCAATAAACCCTGACTAACTCCCTTAAACTTCGAATTCAAGGTAGTATCTTTAAGCGACCCTTTTGAATGCTTAAAGTGACAGGAACTCCTTTACGATCAATTAAAATTTTGGTGGCTTTATTATTCTGATTGATTACTTCTTTAACATCAGCCAATGCCTTGTTTTCCATGGGAACATCATTAATTTCAAGTACCTTGTCTCCAACTTTGACACCTGCCTGCTCGGCTGGGCCATCTTTCAGTAAATGAGTTACAATCAACGAATCGTCAATAAGTTGAAAAAACACACCAATTCCAACTTGATCTGCAATTGTGGAAAAGAGAGAACCGTCCTTTGAAGCATCATTACGAAAGGTCAAAAAGCTATGAATTGTCGGTAATCCATCAATATTCAAAGAGCGATTATCCACCATCTCATTAATAATCTTCCGAAATATAATTCCTTCTTTCAGGACACTCCAAGACAAAATATTCTCATCGGCATCAACTACGACCTGAATCGTCCAGTCTCCACGTGTAAACTCGACACGTTTCATATCATCAGATATTTGAATTTGCTTAAACCTAGTAACACCACCCAACAAAAAGTCATGGCAGGTTTGAAGATTAAAGTAATTATATCGAGAGAGCATACCATATACCATCTCCCTCTCTCCTGCTGTCCATTGGGCCGTTGCGCTATTGGACATATAGAGTTTCCCTCCAATTTTGGCGACACCACGAATCAACAATGGCTTCGCATCGAGTGTTCCATCATAAAAATTCAAAATGGCATTTTTATCTAATTTTCCTAATGTTGCAATAAAGTCTCCTTTTGATACATCAATGAACAGCATCCACTGCCATAATAGACCATTTTCTAAGTCTACTTCATACTGGACTTGCTGGAGCGCCTTGGCATGCTTCTTCCATTTTTTTGCACTTTCCAATATGCGCTCACCATCGACCGTAAAGACATCCACTGCAAAAGATTGAGATTTAATCATCATCAAAAAAAATGCAAGCACAGTCAATATAAAACATACTGGCTTTGAAGTAACGTAATTCATGTTTTATGCGGTTTTTGGGAAATCAATATTCTCGTTTCAGAATAGCTTTATAAATTATGCCAAGAGCCCAGGATGACATGGCAAATGCCATATAACTTAGAAACATTCAGTAGTGGGGGTTCCCTCAATATCAACACGCACTTCGGTATAAGTTCCAACGCTCTTGTTTTCACAACATTGCCCGTTATCAGCATTTGCATCACCATAGATACATTTCCAGTTGATAAAGCGTTGTTTATATTCAACAAAAACCAAAATCGGGTAAATCGCATAAGATTCTGGCGGGCCGCCAGGTAGGCAGGGCCCAGGCCCCGTTTGACCTGTATCATGAAGCTCATATATAGGTGCACACCATGATCCACTAAATTCTAATTGCGTTAATGTACAGTTTCTACCACGATCCTCGCAACTAGAGCGGCCGGTTCCCATTCCCGGCGGAGGACATGGCGGGGATACAGGATCACCACACCATTGAGCATTAATTAATGCCTTCGAACAAAATATCAATAGTATTATGAGTGTATATTTTTTCATGATTTTTTAATATTTAATAAAACATACCGAGTTTTACGAACATTATTCTCAAGGGTATTTACAATCAGAAAACCACTTCGTTCTACCTCATTTTCCTCTATCTTTGGCTGAATAAAAAGTATAAGGGAGTCACCTTGAATCTCCTGACGTACTATTTCAAAATTACGCCCTAACACTTCAACGGATTCAATAAAAATACCCTGACTACTGTATGATATAGTCGCGTTCTTTACATACATATCATCTTCAGATTCATTCCAGCAAAGCATTCTTGGTTCTATTTTTAGTCCTCCTTTTATGATAAGACAAGTTGCTGGAGGAAGAACTTCGCCACCATCCAATATGGCAAAAGCTTGTAATTGCGATTCAGAGAATTGTGATCCTAAGTAAAAAGTAACAGTCAATGAGTCACCTGCCAAAACCTGAGCTCTCGCGTCCGGATCAAAAGAAGATTTGACACAGCTACAATTAGTTTTTATTCCAATAATCGTAATAGCTTTATCAGATTTATTATGAAGCTTCGTTTCCAATTGAACTCCATTATTTTTTGTAGGCATAGCGACAGATTCCTTTACGAACGCCCAGTGTAAGTTATTTTTAACAGCATATTCAGCGTTAGAATTAACCACAAACAATCTAATGATGAATACAATCAATAGAACCACACAATATGAAGCGGCCTTTTTAATATTCATAAATTTTTATCACTTTGATTTTACGACATGCCTTGCAATATTACCATCTTGATCATAGCTAATGTTAATACGTAAAATCTCCTTATCATCTCTCGAAATAGTTAACGCACGCATTTTCCCTCTTAGTGCACCAGACGTAAATTGAAATACGGATTGGGTAATTCCATCAACAGTCCTTATAGTCTTTAAACCATTACTTTTATTCCAATGCCAAAACTCCTTTGCACCGTTTCCATTTATTCTCCCTATTGCCGCGTTGTCCCTAACCTCTTCCCCCGGCTTGATCTCATACTTCCATTCCCCATCCTGAATCATTTCCCCCGTACCGGGATTCCAAGCGATCGTTCTAGCAGTCTGGCCCGGCTCTCCACTGCTGACACCCACA
>JAJTYZ010000065.1 GCA_021463515.1 Chthoniobacterales bacterium
CTAGCGCGGTGCTACTTGCTCAATGCGTTTGCGGCTCTGAGTGTGGATCGCCGCGCTGCGAGAGCGGACATTTATCGAGCGTGGCAAGAAAGTCCATGCGCCGTTCTCAATTTGCAAAATCTCGGACTTTTAAAAGCTTTCAAACCATTTTGAATCCTGCATCTCTAATCACTCGATTTCGTGCCGCTTGTCGGCAGGCAGCGACTGCTATGGGCAAGCATATTGCCGCTTCGGCAGCCATAAGACTTTATCAACGACCTTCGGCGACCGCTGGACCCGAGTCGGTGCAGATGTTGGTTTCATCGAAGACTTGGCATGCAGGGCTTTTAGCAGCGATGAGTTTCGAGCATCATACGGGGCGACGCTGGAAATTTGCCATTCATGATGATGGAACTGTGGATAAGACTGCAGAAGCAAAGATTCGTAAGATATTTCCCGATGTGCTGTTTGTTCCTCGTGCGGAGGCGGATGAGCGTGCGGCGGAATATTTGTCGGAACATCCGAAATGCCGTGAACATCGAGCCAAACATAATCTCTTTCTAAAGTTTTTTGACTTTCCGGCGTTTGCGTCAGGGGAGAGATTTATTGTGTTAGACTCGGACGCAATTTTTTTCCGGCGTCCGACAGAAATTCTCGAATGGGTGGACTCCGGTGCTGAGACTTGTCTTTATAACGAAGACACAAAAGAAAAATACTGCATTCCCCGTGCGCAGATTCAAAAGGGCATTGGTATCACTATGTGGCCGCGCTTTAACAGCGGGCTGGTTTTGATGCCGTCTGCGGCGGTTAATTTGGACTGGGCGGAACGGCTGCTTGTCACTTTTGAAGGGACAGCGCATCATCCGCAATTTTTTGAACAGACACTTTACGGGCTGATGGCTTCGGTGTGGAGGCGCGGAGGCGCATTGCCTCTGACCTACGAGATTAGTTGGGGATATTTTAGGAAACGTGGTGCAATCTGCCGGCATTATGTGGGGGATTTTAAACATGATCTGCTGTATATCGAGGCTGCGCCTTTGCTGGCGGCATCCGTGATTAAGGGCTTATGGGGGTCACCCCAAGACGTTAAGGCGCAAAGGGTCAGAAATTTACAAAACTAGGTGCTTTGCGCCTTGGCGTGAGATATGCTTTTGCTTGGTTGGGACACGGATTACGCCGAAATTGGGGGATTGACAAACTCCGCACAATTCATACATTTCTTACATGACTACCACTTTGAGTATTCGCGTTCCGATGGAAATGCGCCGTTGGTTGGAGAGGTTTGCTAAACGGCGCGGGAGCGTCGGGATGGCGGCAACACGGCTTTTGGAAGAGGCGCGACGAAGGGAGGATTTTCCTGCTGTAGAATTCCGGGATACCCGCCTTGGTCGCGTGGCTTATGTCCAAGGAACACGCCTACAAGTGGCATTTATTTATGGACAGACACTCGATGATCCTTCCCTGACGACCAACCAAATCGCCGAGACTTTTTCTTTGCCGCAATGGAAAGCAGCGGGGGTTTGGGCCTACATAGAGGAATTTGCCGAGGAATGTCGGAAAGAATGGGAGGATATCGCCTCCAGCGAGGCGCGGGAACTGAGGTGTCGTCTGCCAAATTTTGAAACTTTTGAGGTCGCTTCACTTTGAAGCTTCTTCTTGACGAGCATATTTGGCCGGGGCTTGCGGCTATGGTGCAGAAGAGATTGCCAGGCACACAGGCGGAGAGCCTTCATGAATTTTCTTGTGGCCGCTTTATCAATTGCGAAGATGGGATGATCCTCCGTGAAGCTCACCAATCGGGATACACATTAGCCACATTTGACGTGAACACCATACCCGCCGTACTGCAGGAAATGGCAGAGGCGCAAGAAAATCATAGCGGTGTCATTTTTATCTCAAGCAAATCATTTGCGCAAAATGACCATCAGGGCGTGGCAAATGCCCTCGTGGCCCTTATAGAGGCTGACCCCGATGCGGTCTGGACGAATCGCGTAGTGTTTTTGCGCAAATGTGAGGCAGTTAAATGAAAATGGCTCGCACCGCAGCACAAAAATGTAAAGTGGTAGAATAAACGACAAAACAAAATCCTTGGCGCCTTGGCGTGAGAATTAACAGGAGTATTTATGGCTTATTTTCGTGATCTTGTATTATGCCGTCCGGAACCTAAGTTCTGGGTGAAGACTTTTGCGTATCTGCTGACCCCAGGGGGCTTTGGCTACATGCGCAAGTTGCGGGGAGCCAAGGATGCGTCTTATGTTCATGACCGCGACAAGCATGAGTTGCGACACAAGCATCACGGACAGGAGGGCTGGAAAGGGGAGGCGGAAGGCGGGCTGCGCAAGCGGGATTATGACAATTACGAAGAATACCTTACGCACCAAAAGCTTAAGCTTGAGGAAATGCTTAAAATTAAGGGCGGCTTCAGCAATTTCGATATTTTTGACTACCGGGTGAAATTTTATACGCGATTTCGTCATTTAAAAAAATTGCTCCCACATGACGCCAAAATTCTTTGCTGCGGGGCGCGTCAGGGAACCGAAGTCGAGGTTCTGCGTGATCTGGGGTTTCACAATGCGCGAGGGATAGACCTGAATCCGGGGCCGGATAATCCCTTTGTTGAGCCGGGCGACATGATGAAATTAGAGGCGACGGATGGGTCGCTCGATCTCATTTACACGAACTGCGTGGATCACTCCTTCGATTTGGACGCGATGATTGCCGAACATGCACGGGCTTTGAAACCTGAGGGGTTCTTGCTTTACGATATTCCGTGTAATGAGGAGGAGGGCGCAGGAATTTGGGAGGCTATCGAGTGGGGGCGTAATGAGGATGTGTTGCAGCGATTGCTGACGACTTTCAAGTCGCTGATACGCGTCGAGCGTGAACGCCTCTGGCTTTGGGTTCTCTTGCAAGGCCCGCTGAAAAAGTGACAAAAATCGTCGGTATAGTTCTCACGCGCCACGAGGAGTTTTTCGTGGAGCAGGCGATTCGTAATGCGGCGGGCTTTTGTGATGAATGGATATTTTGTGATAATGGTTCGCAGGATGCGACGCCGGAAATCCTGGATCGCCTCGCAAGCGAGTTGCCTTCCGCCCGATTTTACCGCATCCGTCATCCGCGTGAATCGCATGAATTGATTCGCCCTCTGGCCGGAAAGAAAACGTGGGTCTTCGGATTAGACGGCGATGAAATCTACGATCCGGCGGGATTGGAGCGGCTCCGCCAACGACTTCTAGCAGGCGAGTTTTCAGATTCATGGATGCTCCTTGGCAATGTACTTCATGTGACGGAACTTGCATCGGATAAATCAACAGCAACCGGCCATCTTGCCCCGCCTTGCCGTAGCATGACGAAACTTTACAACTTCGCGGCCATTGAATCATGGGATGGGTATTGCACAGAACGCCTTCATGGGGGTAATCCGGTTTTCCGCTCGGGGTTTGGCGAGACAAGCCGACGCTTTCTTCATGATGAAGTGGCATGGGAAGATTCGGATTTTCGTTGTCTACATCTCTGCTTTTTGTCTCGGAGCTCGCAGGATTCTATCTCTGCCCCTCGGCGGAATATCATGGAAACTTATGGTGCAACCCGACGCGAGGGCTGGATGAACCGCTTAAAAGGGTTTTTTCAACGCCAAAGCGAGTCTCAATGGAAAAGCGAACGGTACCGCCGCGGCCCCGAAGTGACCGTGGAGGCGCGAGGGTTTTTCCTTCACAGCAGGTCGTGATCACCATCCGAACGTCGTTTCTCTTGAAGCTGCTGTTTGATGAAAGTTAGCATGAAGACCAGTTTTACAAGCGTTTACGAGATGCTCCACGCGATATATTCAAAGCGCCGTCGCACTCACCGTGAAAATCCCGATTCCAAACAGATGTGTTGCATGTGGTCAACGGATGATCCACCGGATATTATCGAAGGAACCGAACCCATTTGTGATATTGAAGACGCCTTTGGAATTCAAATCAGCCCCAGCGATGCTTGTGATATATATGACATGTCCTTGGAGCAAGCAGCGCGAAAGATAATTGAGATCAAGAGTAAAATGACCGCACATCCTCCAGATTTCCCTTCTCAAACTTACGAAGCCTGATAAACTTCATCCACCACAACACCCACCCCCGATAAAAATCATGAAACCTCCGCTCCGCCCCATTCTGCTTCAAAGCCAATCGAATCCGAACCTGCCAAATCGCTGCGACCTTGCCCTTCATCGAATTTTTTTCGACCATCAGTCTTCATGGGATAACATGATACCACGATTTTCTAATAATTCAACATATCATTCTACAATAAGTTGGGAAAAAACATTGACGCCGTGTTGCAAATGTAATATATTGCAGACATGAAAACTGCTGCGGTCCACAGTCGCATCAATCCAGAAATCAAGGAGCGGGCTGAAGCCATCCTCACCCAACTCGGCTTGAGTCCGACAGAGGCCATTCGGATGTTTTATACCCAGATCACCCTCCGAAATGGAATCCCATTTGAAGTCGAGATTCCGAATTCTGCTACGCTGTCTGCAATCAATGATTCTCGCAGGGGCCACAAGCTGCGGAAGCACAACTCTATTGATGAGCTTTTCACAAGCTGGGACGAATGAAGGCGATCTACGAAACCAGCCAATTCAGGAAGGATATAAAAAAAGTCAAAAAACAAGGAAAACAGATCGATAAGCTAAAAGTAATTGTCAGACGCATTGCCGATGGAGAACTCCTCGAGACCCGCCATCGGGATCATGCATTGACAGGTTCATTGAAGGGATCGAGAGACTGCCACATTGAACCTGACTGGCTATTGATTTATCGGACTGATAGCGAATCACTTTTTCTTGAACGCACTGGCAGCCACAGCGACATCTTCAAAAAATAAATCCCAACATTAAAGGGTGTAGCGGAGGCGAGGAACGAGCCCTCCGACTGCACCCCTGATTGAACAAGCCCGCTGAGTGAAGCGAGGCTGACTGCTTATGCTTCTTATGTTTGCCGAAAGAGAACGGCCTTGGAATGGATGGCAAGCGTGAGCCAAATTGGAATACGAAAATACTGGCCGATGATGGCCTTTTCTACGAAGCGGCGGGGCATTGAATGACTGTCGCTGTTGGAAAATGACGCTTTTGGGCGCATGTGGGTGAGAAAAGAGCGCGAGGGAGCGCGTCCGAGTTTCCATGAGGGCAGAAGGCGGGCGAGCGGGATCATTTTCCCCCCGCAGCGCGAACACCTCAAGGGCGGATGCTGCGGA
>JAJTYZ010000066.1 GCA_021463515.1 Chthoniobacterales bacterium
TAAAGGACGTTGCGCACCGTGGCGCGGCCTCCACGGACGGTGCGCCGCCCTTGGGAAGTTCCGCTGTCCTTGGCGAAGGGGGCGACGCCGACCAAGGCCGCAATCTCCTTGTCGGAGACCTTGCCCAGCTCGGGAAGGTGGCTGAGCAAGGTGCTCACTGTCACCGCGCCAACGCCTTGAACCAAGGAGAGACTCTCGGCTTGAACCTTGAGATATGGATCAGAGTCAATGTGCCGCGCGTTCCGTCGGGGCGGGTGGCTTCGTCATTATTGATGAAGGCAATGAGGGCGTCGCCGGTGATGCCGGAGGAATCCGCCGCCCAGTCGCGTCAGCGGTAGAGAGCTTCGATGGCAGGCAGGTATTTTTTCCGCCCAAGCGAGGCGGCCTGTTCGCGCACGAGTTCCAGATCGTCGAGGAACTTCAGGAACATGATCCATGTGAGCATCGGCAGCCGGTCGAGGTCGCCGCTCAGTCCTTTATCTTTTCGCATGATCTTGCGGGCAGATTTGATGACCGTCCCAAGCTTTTGCGCGGTGGTGAGAGCGGGTGAGGGCTTTTTAGGAGGCATGGAATTTTAGGGAATGCAGATAATCCGGTCGTCTCGATCGGCAAGGCCACCCATTTTCTCATCCAAGGTGGCCAGACGCATGTTGGCGGCTATGGCGATAGAAAGAAGCATGGCATCCATCACTTGCTGGTGGTCTCGAACTTTCTTCCAAACCGGATCAAAGCGTGGATCACTTGGATCCGGCACCTCATGAATTCGTATGCAACTGCGTTGTGCGTGAAGACGTCGTAAGGTCTCCCGCAGGATGGAAATTGTTGCCTCCCCCGAGACAAAGGCGCGGTTTAAGGACAAGCGCAGAAAACCTGCCTCACTCAAAGGACAAAGCACCCATTTTTTTGGCATCCATTCCCGATGCCATGCCACCACTCGCGCATGGTGGACATGCCCGGCCCAGACGAGAGCCTGCAGGACGTTAATATCCAGAAGTGCCTGCGGCTTCATCGTTGTCCATTTCTTCCGTCAGTTGCCGAACCCGTTCCGTAGTGATGGGAGACGATCCCGCCGGAGCCTGTAAAACAGGGAATCCGCGATCATCCTCTTCGATCCGCACGGTGCCCAAAGAGGCTCGGGCCATGTCGGAAACAACCTTGCCTAAAGAAAGACGAAGCGAACGCGCCCGAGTCGAAGCCACCTTCGGTATATTTGTCGAGAATCTCGTCGAGAATTTGTCGCGCCTCCGGCTGGAAGGATTCGAGGAACGCGCGATGCGCCTTGCAGAGTTTGTCCGCCCGCTGGCGTTTGGTTTGCAGCGGCGCGTGAAAGGTGACATGCAGCAGCAGGTCGAGCGGGTCGGCGGCCGGAGCTTTCAGTACGCTGCGCAATGTTTCAAAATCAATGCCCCGCGTCTGGATGTCGGCGAGGACATCCTCTCGAGAGTCGGGGTTGCCCCAGCATTTCAGAAGGTTTTCCGGCGTGGTGTAAAGCGTGCGGACTTTTTCCGCCGTGTAGTCGGTAATTTTTTCTGTCCTCAGCAGCTTGCCGTCAGGATCGAGGATGGAGACGACTTCGCCCATGATCTCGCACACACCGCCATCCACATAGTATTTGCGGTGCTGCTTCTCCGCCTCCTTAATGACGCTGCGCGTGTCATTCACGGGCGGATCGGTGATTTGTTCCTCCGTCGCGGTGGTGTTGCCCTCGTCTTCCTCCTCGGCGGTTACGCGGCAGACATAAAACGGGTAATGCTTCACGAAATCAGCGTTGAGGTTGTTCAACGCATCGCGCATTGCGAGCGCATGTTCCTGATCCACGCAAAAGATGATCGTTTTCGCCATGCGGTTGGTGCGCTTCAAAAAGTCGGTGATGTGTTTGGCAATCGCATCTGTTCTGGCCTGCAATGCAACAAGCCGTTCCACCGAAACGGATTTGTGTTTGGCTTTTGCTTCAACCACGGCGATGGGGAAATCGCGGCGATAGCGCAACACGTAATCGGCTCGCAAAGGCGCCTTGCGCCGGTATCCAGAGCCGACGGGAACGATGCGTCCCTCAGTGATTTTGGCCTGTTCTGAAATGGCGTGCGGCTCCAAATCCCATCCAGCACTCTGAAGCTTGGGCACCACAAACTTCCGGCAAGTATTGGCCTCGTTGGACATTGTAAGCTCCACCATTAATCGAAGCGCGTCACTGCGTCGAATGGAAGCGAAACTTCAGGCCTGTAAACGGAAATCAAAGTTCACCGCAGAAACAAACACCACCAACGCAGGGAGAATTTTGATTTTGCGGGATGCCGCCGATCGGCCCTTTGGGGGTTTGAGGCCGATCGGCGGTTCTACCACGAATGTTAGGCGGCCTTGGGGGTCGCTGCTAACGCAACTTTTTCGCGGGCTTGCTCGGCAAGGGCGGTACTGAGGTAGCGCTCACCGGTGCTGCAGCCAATGGCGACAATGGTTTTGCCTTTGTTTTCAGGCCGTGCGGCGACTTGCAAAGCAGCCCACACGTTGGCGCCGGTGGAAATTCCCGCGAGAATGCCCTCCTCTGCCGCAAGACGACGCGCTGTATCGAGCGCGGCATCATCGGTCACGGTGACGACATCATCAATGATTTCGACATTGAGGTTTTTCGGAATAAATCCGGCACCTGCACCTTGAATTTTATGCGGGCCGGGTTTGAGAGCTTCGCCTCGACGCACCTGCGTAATGACTGGAGAACCGGTGGGTTCCACGGCAATCACTTGAAAACCCGGCTTACGTGATTTGATCACTTCGCCCACGCCGGTGATGGTTCCGCCGGTGCCTACGGCAGAAACGAGAATGTCCACTTCGCCTTCGGTGTCCTTCCAAATTTCCTCCGCCGTTGTCTGACGATGGATTTCCGGATTTGCAGGATTTTCAAATTGCTGCGGAATCCAAGAGCCGGGAATTTGCCGTTGAATTTCCCCCGCCTTGGCAATGGCACCTTTCATGCCTTCCGCCGCGGGCGTGAGGATTAATTCTGCCCCAAGCAATGTGAGAAGAATACGACGTTCCTGACTCATGCTGTCGGGCATGGCAAGGATGAGCCGATAACCACGAGCCGCTGCAACAAATGCCAGCGCAATGCCGGTATTGCCGGAAGTCGGCTCGATGATCGTTCCACCGGGTTGGAGGTGTCCGTCTTTTTCTGCCGCATCAATCATGGCCCGCCCAATGCGGTCTTTGACACTGCCGAGTGGATTGGCAAATTCGCCTTTCACGAGAACGGTGGCCCCAAGATCACGGCCGCCAAGACGCTGAATACGCACCAATGGCGTGTGCCCAATGGTATCGGTGATAATGGAATGTTTTTTGCTCATAGAATTTCTCCCAAACTTTAGGAAGCCGACGGCGCGGCACCTGCAGCTTCGGCTCCAGGAACTTCATCAAGCTTTCCCGTGCGCACGTCGTAAATGTAGCCGTAAATCGGAATGGTTTTCGGAACGAGCGGGTGATTGCGAATGGCTTTTACGTCATCGAGAACGGCTTTGTCCTCATCGCTAAAAGCAAGCCAATCAATCTTCGCGCCTTCCGGTGAACCCGGGCCCTGACCTACATCATGCCAGCCATTTTAATCTACAACGGCGGATTCCAAACTCTTCGAGAGGAGGTCCGAAATAATGGAGTTGTTGAAGGTTAACATGCCGCAATCACGATGGTGGATGACGAAGAATTCTTTCGTTCCTAGCAGCTTGTAAGAGATGACGAGCGAGCGGATGGCGTCATCACTGGCGCGACCTCCGGCATTGCGGATGACGTGGGCATCGCCTTCGGAAAGCCCGGCAAATTTGGCGGGATCGAGGCGTGCGTCCATGCAAGTCAACACGGCAAAGCGGCGCCCTGGAGGCATGGGAAGTTTTCCCTTGTCTCCAAAGTTTCCGGCATAAGCGGCGTTGGCTTCGAGGACTTCTTGATGGATGGTTGTTTTACTCATTTTGTGTGTGTTTTGGTTCTTGGTTATTGGTTCTTGGTTGATTAGCTGCGTGTGGCGGCTTCAAGGGCTTGATCGAGGTCGGCAAGGATGTCGTTGATTCCTTCCAAACCGACGCTGAGCCGCACGTAATCCGGCGTGACGCCGGTGGTGGCTTGCTCCTCGACGGTCAATTGTTGGTGTGTGGTTGACGCAGGATGAATGACGAGACTCTTGGAATCGCCCATGTTGGCGAGGTGCGAGAAAAGTTTCACCGAATTGATGAATTTTTTTCCCGCTTCCAAACCGCCTTTAATGCCAAAGCCCACGAGTCCGCCAAAACCTCCCTTGAGATATTTAGCCGCTTGTTTGTGATTGGGATCATCCGCCAATCCGGGATAAGTCACCCATGAAACGGCAGGATGCTTTTTGAGATGACGTGCAACGGCGAGAGCATTCTCCGAGTGCTTTGGAACGCGGAGTGGCAGCGTTTCCAGTCCCTGCAAAAACAGGAACGAGTTGAACGGACTCAACGCGGCACCGATGTCGCGGAGAAGTTGAACGCGCAATTTAATGATGAACGCCACATTGCCGAGGCCGGGAAAATTTCCCAGAGCGTCCCAATACACCAAGCCATGATAGCTTGGATCGGGTTCGGTGAATTCCGGGAACTTTCCATTGTTCCATTGAAACTTTCCTGAATCCACGATCACGCCGCCGATGGAAGTTCCATGGCCGCCGATATATTTCGTGGCGGAGAGCACGACGATGTCTGCGCCGTGCTCGATGGGCTTCACCAATCCCACACCCAGCGTGTTGTCCACGACGAGAGGGATACCGGCTTCATGCGCGATGGCGGAAAGTTTTTCAAAATCCGGCACATCGAGCTTCGGGTTTCCAATGGTTTCCGCAAAAATCGCACGCGTTTTCGGCGTTATCGCTTTGCGGAAGGCTTCGGGATCTTTGGAATCCACAAACACCACTTTGCGGCCAAGCTTCGGCAGGGTGTGATGGAACAGCTGATAGGTTCCGCCGTAGAGATTGTCGGCGGAAACAATTTCATCTCCCACTTGTGTGACCCCAAGCAGCGCAAATGTCGTTGCTGCTTGCCCCGATGCCACGGCCAACGCGCCGGTTCCGCCCTCAAGAGCCGCAATACGTTGCTCGAGGACATCCGTGGTCGGATTCATGATGCGCGTGTAGATGTTGCCAAATTCTTTCAGCGCAAAAAGGTTTGCGGCGTGATCCGTGCTTTTGAACACGAACGAAGTGGTTTGATAAATCGGGACGGCACGCGATCCGGTTGTCGGATCCACGGTTTGCCCTGCGTGTAAGGAAATAGTTTCGATACTCATAGTCGTTTCTCTGATTAGAATTCGTATTTCGCGGTAAGGCCCCAGACGCCATTGGCGTTTTCGTTGGCCACATTGCCAAAGGCGCCCCAGCCGCCGGCGATGGTGAGGTGCTTATTAACCACCCATGCCAAATCCACGGTCACCCAGTTGCCGGAACGGCCAACCACACCGGGAATCGTCGAGTAGCCATTGGGCTGCATGCGATATTCCGTGGCGAGAATGAGCCAATCGGTGAGGAAAATGGCAACGTTACCCTCGAAGAGAAACTCGTAGTTGCGCTGAAAGCCGAGTAATCCGGTTTCCACCGCACGGGTGAAGCGACCCCCAAGATTGAAAAGAACGGGACGCGGCAAAAAGGTCAGGAGCTTCGAGCCATAAATGGTGAAGTCCACACCTTGATTGTCCGTAATGCCCAATGAATTCAGGGCACCACCAAGCTGGTTGTTGATGCTGCTATATCCGGAGTTGTACTTGTAGTGCGCACCGGCTGTCAGTGCAGGAACCCATTTCGTATTAAATGAATTTTCTTTAATGAATTGGAATCGTGCATTGACGTTGTGGAGCCAAAGATTCTTCGTGTTGAGATCAACTCCTGTGGCACCTTTCACCGCATCAGCCAAGCTGCCGATCGTGTACCACTCAGCACCATAACCGAGTTCCACGCGATCCCACGGACTCCATGTCACCGTGGTAGGGACGAGATGACGTCCGCTATTGAGGCTAATAAAGCCCGTGCCAATCGCGGGGCGTCCGACCGGCTCGCCATTGCGGGGCGGATTAACAATGTAAGCAGAGAGCGTGGTAAGCACGCCACCGTTACCTTCGATGTTGTGCAGTGGAAGCGGCGCGCCTTTTTCGGCGGGCACTTCCTCAACAACGGTTTTCTTGGCGGATTCGGTTCCAGCGAGAACATTCCCGGGTTGGAAGGCGATCAAGGACACCGCCACAGCGGCGGACAGCAGTTTGTAGTTTTTCATGGTTTGTTTTTTTGGGTTTGGCGCCATGGCGTCTTCACGCTTGGTGCCGGTTTTGTTTTTTCAAATCCCTCCTCGCACTAGCGAATAATTGGCATTTGAATAGCGACCTTTCTAATCGTTATTTCACGGAAGTCAATCGAAAAAATAAGGTTTTTTAAAACTTTTTGCTCTACGACTTTTCAAGAAAATCAACGACTAATTTACTAGGCATTCAATGCCTGCACAGATTGCACCTTGGATTGACAAGCTGCAAAAAGTTCGAGCTTTCCGCTCGGTACGCGTGACCTCGCCGACCGTTAAAAATCTATGCCGAGAAACAATCCGAGAATCGCGGCATTTGCTACGCTGGGAGTTCCATTGGGCTGCACGATGTATTGGGCGAAGGGCTGCACAAAGGACCAGCCATTGACGCGAATGCGATAGCCCGCCTCGACGAATGTTGTGGTCGTGCGCCCCGGCAATGTGCTGGTGCTGTATTTTCCGTAGGCCACCGCAAAGAGAATTTGATCATCATCGCGTGAAGGAATCAGCCCCTCGTAAACCAACCCGCTTTGAAAATAAAACGGATACCGATTGGTATTTTCCGGTGCCGTGGTGAAGAGGCTAAAAAAATACAATCCTTCCTCGGAAAGCTTCTCGCCATTCAATGACGGCTCGCGAAAAATCATTTGGTCCGCCTGCATATAAACACCGCTGAGACTGCTCGCGTCGGCGACATTTTCCTGCCCGTAATAATACGCACCAATGGCATAACGTCCGTGTAATTTTGCCGGGCCGCTATCCGGCGTAAAACCCGTTTCTGCGAGGGCAAACACGCCATTTTCGGGAGGCAAACCTTGAAACATGAGGCCGTTGTTTCCGGGGTCCGTAGGATTCGGATAGTTCATGAAAATTCCAAGTTTGGTATAATGCCAATCTCGTGGCTTTACCTGGAGCGTTGCGCCCCAGGTGGAGAAACTTGATCCAAAGGGAATATTGGCACCAATGGCCTCCGCGCTTGCCACCGCATTATTGACAAAAAGACGTGCCTGCGATTGTTCGATAAATTCGCGCTGCGGCTGCAACCATCCGCCTGTCACCGTAAGAAAATCTTTAACGCCGAACATCTCGGGCGTTTCATAAGTAAGCCCAAAATTAAGCAACCGCCAACCGACGCCCCCCGCATAGCGCGAGGGATTAAAGGGCCGACTTGCTTCTACCATCGTGTTGGGAAGTGCTTCCGCAGCCGACTCCCGCCAGCGTGCTTCCCCAAAGGTAGCCCAACCATCCCACATTTTATTTTTGAGCAATTTTCCGAAATCCCATCGCGCCGCTACCGCCCCTTCCTGCGTAAAAGCATTGCCACTGCCGCTCTCGCTCGACAAAACCCCAAAGTAGACTCCCCGCCAACGTGCCTGAACGGAAAAACCATGGTTAGCAGCCGCTGTTCGCATTCCGAGCCAATCACCCGATGCCTGCTTACCCTGCCACCACAAAAGCCATGGATATTCCGCTTCCACCTCACGCACTGGTAAAGCGCCACCGCGCCGTACAGACCCGGCTTCCGCCCACACGTGTCCTTGCCTCGATTCGGCTCGCAAGGATCCCACAAATGCCAACAGTAACACACCGCAAACACCAAGAAATACAAGCCATGCATTCGCCATTCCCGAGGAGCTTCTTTGAGGACAGTTTGCCTGACAAATCAAATTCCACATCGCTTAGAACAAACGTATTCGTTCATCGTTAGGATGTTGTTCTCATCCTAGCACCAATTATACTCGCCCTCCCAAAACTCCATGAAAGGCAGCCCCAAGCCCATACTCCGCAACGTTGCCGATGTTTCCTCCGCCATAGGTTCGTTTTTTTCCACACTTCACCAGCGAATTACCCAAGCAGACCGCGTTCTTCTGCTGGCACTGGCACTGTCATTTTTCACTGGCATTCAAGGCATCAACTGGGGCTGGTATGGCTGCCTTAATGCAGATGCGATGGCCTTCCACAGCATCGGAACCTCACCGCCTTTGCATCCGGGGAGCTTCGATAAGCCCCCGCTGCTCCCCTATATAAATAATGTCCTTATCAATGAACCCTCGAAGTGGGTGAGCCAAGTCGCGGTTTTTTTTGGAGCTGATAAACACAACGCCGAATGTACTCGGCAACATTGGCGAATGATTCTCTCCCGCTTTCTCCAAGCGGGCTTTTATGCGGGCATTATTATTTTCGCGTTCCTCTTTGCGCGTGACAAATTTGGGCAAGCCTCTGCCCGTGTCACGGCCCTCCTACTGGCCACCTGCTCAGGATTAGTTCCCTATAAAATTTTCCTTACCACCGATCTGCCGTTGACCTTTTTTATGACGGCTTGCCTCTATTTCAGCGGACGCATTCTCCTGCACCCGAGTTCCATCAAGGCCTCCCTTATTGCCGGAGCCTGTGCAGGGCTGGCCACGGCCATGAAGTACAACGGCCTCGGTGTTGCCATCGTCCTTCCTCTGGCTCACTTCCTCGCACCTGGAGGATTTTTCGGCGCATGGAAACGCAAGTCATTTTTTCTTGCGGGCCTCGCTGTTCCCGTGGCTTTCATTCTGGCCAACCCCTACAGCGTACTTGATGCAAAAAAATTCACGGCAGACTTCATGTTCAATTACATTGTCACGCCGGTTTATGACGGTGAGGCTGGCCATGGTTATGGTCGCTTTTTTGCCCAATTTCCCGATCTTTTCGGCTGGCCGTTGACTTATTTATTCCCAGCACTCCTCGGGGTGAGTCTGTTCGCGCTATTCGGGAGCGGTCGTTCAAATGCACGTCGCGCCATGGCATTGCTGCTTGGTACTTTTGCCCTCTACTATTGGAAAATTGGCGGCTTCCCTCGCATCGAAACGCGTTTTGTCATGCCGATGATTCCGTTCGCATTGCTGATGATAGCACCCGCATGGCAATGGCTATCACGTTGGCGTACGCTTCTGCTGCTATGCGTTGTTCCGCTCGTCGCCTACGGGTTAGCTTCCGGGTGGTTTATAGGAAAAATATTTGCGGAGGATGCAAGAATGGAAGCGGTGGTCTGGGCCCGCACCAACTTCCCGACGCAGGCATCAATAGAAGGAGAAAATTCCCCTAATTGGAACTGGTTAGAAAATAGGAAAATTACCTACAAGAAGTTTCCGGTAGGCCTCCGGCGTAATAAAATTTTTTCCGAGGCATTTGCAGACAACTCATGGGTCAAGGAGCGGGTATCCGAGGAGCAAAAAGAAAACCCTGCCAGTTTTTTTACCTTCGATGCACTCCATGCGAGAAATCCTGATTTCATCACATTTACCGACAGGGCCTATTGGGACACAGCCACCGGCCCCTTCCTAAAAGACCTGCTGTCGGAAAAATTCGGATATCATGTGGTCTTCGATAAAAAAACTCCGCCACTTCCTCGTTGGGCCTATCCCCAACAACCCGATTTCACACGCGTACGTTTTTGGATAATGAAGCGCGATTAAGAAGTGCCGACAAATTACCCATCGCATTTTTCGATAAAAACATCTACGCTAGAACGTCCATTATGCATCCGGACTTATCGTCGGCCGTCAACGAAGGAAAACTCACACAACAACAAGCAACCATTCTCAACGAACTCGCCCCGGGTGCCTTCGCACTCCACAAAAGCTGGGGCTGCGCTCGTGTAGCAGGCACTGATTTTCTCATCGGGCGGCTCGATCTGGAATTTCTGGGCGGACGCAAACAGACCATGCTCATGTCTTTTGCGGCGACAGCACTGACTCCGATTCCCGAGAGTCATGTGGAGGCACAACGCCACGCGGACGCAAAAGCCGTACGGAACGAAGCTCTCGCACAACCTGTAGAGTTTATTCACCGCGTCATCACCGATTTTAATTCTCGCCTCACGTTGGAAGACCTGACGGATTATTTGCAAGCGTTGCTCCCTGATGAGGCTTTTGAAAAAGGAACGAAGGATGCCTTTAAACGCTGGTGGTTAGCGCAGCGAGCGAAGCTGAAAGCTGATGGCCGCTTTATTCTTCCATCCAAAAAATCAGACTATGTTCTATTGCGCGAACGCCCCGAGTCCCCGCATCTCGACATCGTCGAAGCTTTTGAAAATGCACGGATGCCAAAAGAACAAGTCGCCGCAGCGGAGAACTTGCTTAAAGGTCTATCGAAATTTGACAACGCCGAAGATGAATTAAAGCAAGTCCTCGGGCTTATTGAAAAAGCCGCATCCGCCAATCAACGCCGTCATCCCGCCTGCGCCGCGCACATGCTCTGCGTACGTGATGAAATCCTCGAGCGGCGCAAACTTTCACGCGCCGAAGGAGCACCTGCTTTGGCCGACTTTCTTCCGTCACATCCTGCGGAACTCGCCCGCGTGCTTGCATTACTACCGGCGGCACGTATTCGTCATGCGCTTGAAACCCTCACGGTGGCCAACACCCAAAGCAATCTGCTCCTTGATATTTTGCAGGAAGGTGATGGCAAGGTCATCAGCGAGGCTGCACGCCTAATATTGGATGGTGACCACCTTGATCCTCTGCGCGACTATTTGTGCCGCTCGATTGCCGAACGCAACGCGAACCCTGAACTCATGGCGTGGCTCCTTGGCAAACGTCCCGAAGTTCTCGCCGATCTTATCACCCCCGAAGCACTCGATGCAGGCATTAGCATCATTGAACGCGAGGCCGTTAAAGATACCAAACATGCGGCGAAATTGCATAAGGTGATTTCGGATGACAAAAAGCTCATCGCTCTCGCGCTGAAAGCATCCAATGGGGAAGCCGCACGTGAGCTCGTTCGCAAAATCATGCGCACCCCTGTTTTTGAGGCCACCGATAAACGCGCCCTTCTTGCTCGCGCGATTAAGGCGCGTCCGGAGTTGCAGGAATTGCTCGAAGATGATGACGCTAAAACGTCCGAAGAGACACCCGCAACGAAAGCTCTCATTGTTTCTTGGGCCAGCCTCGAACGCCGCAAAAAGGACCACGACGATTTGGTCAACATCCGCATTCCCGCCAACACGCAGGATATTGCCGTGGCGCGTGAACAAGGCGACTTGCGAGAAAATGCGGGTTTCAAGTTTGCCAAAGAACAACAACTTGTTCTCCTGCGTCAGAAAGCGGAAATGGAACAACAACTTGCCACATGCCGTGGAACGAACTTTGAAAATGTGGACTCATCGCGCGTCAATCTCGGCACTACCGTTCGCTTGCGGGACACGGCCACCGGTGCCGAAGAAGAGCTTCACATTCTCGGCGCATGGGATGGAAATTCCGACAAACACATCGTGTCCTATTTGGCCGCCATCGCAACGGCTCTTATCGGCAAGGCCGAAGGCGAAGTCACTCGTATTCCTTCGGAAAACGGGGAACGCGAAGTCACGATTGTTTCCATCACGCCTTTCAAAAACCTTGAAATTCTCTGACACTCACCGCCATGCTGTCCGCACGGGCTTACGCCCTCGTTCACCTTTTTCATGCCACACACATCCATCACATCCGTTCACGGCCGCGAGGTAATTGACTCACGCGGCAACCCCACCGTCGAAGTCGAAGTCAGTTTACAAGGCGGTGCCATCGGACGCGCTATCGTTCCCAGCGGTGCCAGTACTGGGGAACACGAAGCATGGGAACTTCGCGACGGCGAACCCACCCGCTACCTAGGCAAAGGCGTCAGCAAAGCCGTTGCCAATGTCAATAAAACCATCGCTGAGGCTATCGTGGGCTTCGATGCCCTTGATCAAATCGCCGTGGATCGCGTGATGCGCGAACGCGACGCCACCGCCAATAAAAAGAAGCTCGGTGCCAACGCCATCCTCGGGGCGTCCATGGCCACCGCTCACGCTGCGGCTACGCAGCTCGGGCAACCGCTTTTCAAATATCTCGGTGGCCCCAACGCCAAGGTGCTTCCTGTGCCGATGATGAATATCATCAATGGCGGTGCCCACTCGGATGCGCCGATTGATTTCCAGGAATTCATGATTATGCCCCGCGGGCTTCCGACATTTTCCGCAGCTCTTCGTTGCGGTGCGGAAATTTTTCACGCTCTTAAATCCGTGTTGAAAAGCCGCAGCCTTTCCACCAGCGTGGGCGACGAAGGCGGATTTGCTCCGAATTTTACTTCCGCAGAAGACGCTCTCGATACCATCGCGGCGGCGGTCAAAAAAGCCGGATACAAATTTGGCAAACAAGTTTTCATCGCCCTCGATTGCGCTTCGAGTGAGTTCTACGACAAAACGAAGAAAGCCTATGTCTTCAAAAAATCCGATAAAAGCGTTCGCTCGGTGGAGGACATGGTTGCTTATTACAAAACCCTCTGCGCGAAATACCCGATTATTTCGATCGAGGACGGATGTGCGGAAAATGACTGGGCTGGATGGAAAAAGCTTACCGACGCCCTTGGAGACAAAGTCCAGCTCGTTGGCGATGATCTTTTTGTCACCAATGTAGATTTCCTTCGCAAAGGGATCGAACAAGGTGTGGGCAATTCCATTCTCGTGAAGGTCAATCAAATTGGCTCTCTCACCGAAACACTCGATGCTATCGAACTTGCCCGCGAAAATCGCTACACAGCGGTGATTAGCCATCGCTCTGGCGAAACCGAAGATGTCACGATCGCCGATATCGCCGTCGCCACTAATGCGGGGCAAATTAAAACCGGCTCCCTCTCGCGCACAGACCGCGTGGCTAAATACAATCAATTGCTCCGCATCGAAGAAATGCTTGGTAAAGACGCCATCTATGGCGGCAAAATGCACGCATGAACTTTTACGACGAAGAGGATTATCCCAAGCGCCGCCGCCGGCGCGTTGAGCCTGGCTTTTGGCATCAAGCCAACCGTGTGCTCATTGCCCTCATTATGTTGGCTTTCCTCGTCGTGATAGGATTCATGTTTTATCCCGTCTGGCATCAACAGCAGAGCATGCACAAAAACAAAACGGCTCTGGAACTTGCCAAGGCGGAAAAATCAGCGCAGCTTCGTCAGGCGCAGCGCGAACTGGAATTGCTTCGCACCAATCCCGACTACGTCGAAACGATCGCTCGTGACCGCCTGGGCCTTATGAAACCAAACGAAACCATCTTCCGCGTGGAACTCCCACGCACCATCAGCTCCAGTGTCCAACCTTGATTTTGACAACCTCGATACCTCCGAACTCGCATCACGTCTGATGCAGTTGCGGAGGTTTCTTTGACTACGCCACCCTTACCGCCGAGTTAACGGCCATCGAAGGCCGTATGGCAGAGCCCGGTTTTTGGGGCAATAAGGAGATGGCGCAAGCGGATGTCGAACGCGTGTCCCAGCTCCGCACACTTTTAGAACCTTTTCGTGCCATTGAATCACGCATCAACGATTTGGAAGTCCTGCGTGAATTAGCCGAAGCCGAACCTGCCGGTGAAGCTCGCACGCAGGCCGAAAATGAAGTCATCAAAGAATGTCGCGATTTGGAAAAAGCACTCGATGCTTTTGAAATTCAATGCCTGCTCTCCGGCGAGTTTGACCGCAATGACGCCTATCTTACGATTCATTCCGGCGCGGGTGGCACGGAAGCGTGTGATTGGACCGATATGCTCATGCGCATGTACCAACGTTGGATTGAGCGGCATGGAATGAAATCCGAAATCCTCGACATCCAACCCGGCGAAGAAACCGGCGTCAAATGGGCGACGCTCAAAATCTCCGGCCCTTATGCTTATGGCTATTTGCAAACTGAACGTGGCGTCCATCGCCTTGTGCGCATCTCGCCCTTCGATAGCAACAAACGCCGCCACACATCCTTCGCCAGCTTAGACGTAACGCCCGAAATTCCCGAGAACGCGCCCATTGAAGTCGAGGAGCGTGACCTCAAAGTGGACACCTACCGCAGTGGTGGCAAAGGCGGACAAAACGTCAATAAAGTCGAAACGGCCGTACGCCTCACCCACATTCCCTCGGGCATTGTCGTTGCGTGTCAGGCCGAGCGCAGTCAGCTCAAAAATCGCAATTTAGCCATGAAACTTCTCCGTGCGAAACTTTACCAATTAGAGCAGGATAAAAAGCGTGCCGAAGTGGAACGGCAATATGGCGAGAAGGGCGACATCGCGTGGGGAAATCAAATTCGCTCTTACGTTTTTCAACCTTACCAAATGGTAAAAGACCTGCGTACCGGCGTTCAAACAAGCGATGTTCAAGGTGTGATGGATGGGGAGATTGACGAATTTATTCACGGTAAATTGCGGGGCCTCACTTATAAAAAGGGCGCTCAGGATACTGACGACGAGTTGTAAGATTTTGCGGCATGTACAAACCAACACGCATCGGTCACGGCGAAATTTTTACGGGTGACGCGTTGAAAGTTCTCCCCACACTTCCGGAAAAAAACTTTCAGCTCATCATCGCCGACCCGCCCTATTTTCAGGTGCTCTTGGAACATGCGTGGGACAACGTTTGGAAGTCACCGGATGACTATCTTGCATGGACCGTTCGCTGGGTTGAGGAATGTAAGCGTGTCCTCAAACCGGATGGCTTGCTCTACATATTTGGGCAACTTGGCAAGCGAGAGCATGTGTGGCTGCATGTTTGCTCCAGCGTTGCCCATGTGATGCAATTTCACGACATGATTATTTGGGATCGCGCCGTCGGCTATAACGAACGGTACGATTCATTCACCCCGCAATACGAAATGATTCTCGCACTGCGGCCTACAGTGGAGGCGAATACCTATTTTGATAAAGACGCCGTGCGTATTCCCTATAGCGAAGAAAAAATTCAATCCTATCTTCGCGACAATCGTTACAAGGACAAAGTCGCGCGCGAAAAGCATCTCCGACGCGGAAAATACGCTACCAACATCCTGCGTGTCCCCTCATTAAAAGGGACATCCAAGGAAAAGATCGGCCATCCCTCACAAAAGCCCATCACCCTCATTCAACATCTTATTGCCTCCGGCAGTCGCGAAGGCGACAACATCCTCGATCCCTTTCTAGGCAGCGGAACCACGGCTGAAGCCGCAGAAAATCTAGGTCGGCGATGGGTGGGAATTGAAACGGACGCCAATTATACGCTCATTGCCAAAAATCGTCTTCAGAAAGTCACACGTTCGGATCTGACAGGCAACAATGAGTACTCTTAGTAGCCCACAGTATCCGCAATGGCATCTCGGAAGCTCAGCCTTTCGGTGTGTTTCGATTGGCGGGAATGGAGGTATGAGGGAAGAAATTTGGATGTTTTTGGAAAGAGGCAATGTGTAAGGTTGTTATGAAAAGGGGGTTGCTTGGTTTGATGCTGGGAGGGGTGCTTTGTTGGGATGGATTTGTTTTGATGCGAGGGGTGATTCTTCCGGCGATTTTTAAGGATTGGTTGTGTAGTTTTCAAAATGGATTGGGTGATACGGTTGTTTGTACGGATGCTGCGGTCGCGCAACGCATCCCGCTGCGTGCGACGGGAGGCGATGATGTTGCGTGGTCGAGCGACACCCTTTCGTGTGCTGATAAAAACTTTCGCCTGAGTGTTCTCCTGCGTGAAGGCGAGTACATCATCACGGCCCATCGTGGCCATCGGCTAGCCACAACCCGGATCACGGTGCGTCCGCTTTGACCCATGGAGCATTATGACGTGATTATTATGGGTGGAGGGGCGGCGGGATTATTTTGTGCGCTGACGGCAGGGCGACGGGGGCGACGTGTTTTAGTACTGGAGCACAATGAGCGCGTGGGGCGCAAAATTGAAATCTCCGGCGGTGGACGTTGTAATTTCACCAACATCGCGGCCTCGCCAAAAAATTACATTTCGGAAAATCCGGCATTTTGTCGTTCCGCGCTGGCGCGTTTCACGCCTTCCGATTTCCTCGCGCTAGTGGAAAGTCATGGCATTCGTTGGCACGAAAAGAAACTCGGTCAGCTTTTTTGCGATGACAGCTCCCGCTCCATCACGGGGATGCTTTTGGAAGAATGTGCGCGGGCTGGGGTAAAAATTCGATGCGGCGCTCAGATGGAGCAAATCACCAAGCATGAAAAGTTCCATATTCGCACGAAGGCAGAGAGTTTTTCCTGCGACGCAGCGGTTGTGGCTACCGGAGGGCTTTCCTTTGCCAAACTTGGGGCGACAGGCATTGGTTACGACATTGCCAAACACTTTGGCTTACGGGTTACGGAAACACGTCCGGGTTTGGTTCCGCTCGTGTTGGCACCTCCGGACCTTGCCCATTTCGCTCCCTTGAGTGGCACCTCCTTGCCTGTTCGTGCGACGTGCCGAGGCGTGAGTTTCGAAGAAGCCGTATTGCTCACGCATCGTGGTTTTAGCGGACCTGTAACATTGCAAATTTCCAGCTATTGGCGTTCGGGTGAAACGATCGAATTTGATCTCTTGCCTGAAGCGCAAAATATCCCCATTCCCAGCCGTGCCTCTGCGGAAGCGCAGCTCGCACGCGTGTGGCCGAGGCGTTTTGCTGAAGTTTGGTGCGCCCGCTATGCACCGCAAAAATCCGTAGCCCAATGGTCAGCCAAGGAACGGGATAAAATAAAGTGCCTCCTACGTCATTGGTCGGTTATTTTTCCGACGAGTGAAGGTTATCCCAAGGCCGAAGTGACCTGCGGTGGCGTGGACACGCGGGATATTTCCTCCAAAACCATGGAATCTCGCCATGTTGCAGGACTTTATTTTATCGGCGAAGTGGTGGATGTCACCGGATGGCTCGGCGGCTACAATTTCCAATGGGCCTGGGCGAGTGCCCATGCAGCAGGAATTGTGGTGTGAGGGTGTGTGTGAAGAGAGTAATTTACTTTTCTTCGTTGATAATTTGGATGCCCAGAGTTTGTGCGGAGAGTGTGAGTTGGCGGGTGACTTCTCGCAGAGCAAATCGCAATTGGCGCTGCACTTCCACGTTGTTGGGGGAGGTTTTCAAAGCTTGAGAAAGTGCTTCCATTTGCACCATGGCGGCTTCGGTGGCGGCGGCTTGGACGGGGGCTTTAGTCGCCACAAGATCGCGCAATCCTCGCGCGTCGTTAGCTCCTCGAAAAATCGTCTGCAATGCCCCGACACGGCCCGAAATTTCATCTGGAGAGGGTGCAGTGGGTGTCAGCCAGCGGTGTGGAATCACATCGCCACTCAAGGCCAACAATCCTTGAAACATGCGTGCCATGGCGAGGTCTGGATTGGCTAAAAAATAGCGTTTCCGAAAGCTTGTGTCTGAATCTTGCCACGCAAGAGCAAGAGATGTCATTCCTTCGCGCACCTCTTGGGAGCGTGTGGCGATGTCTTGCAACTTAGATAGAGCATTTTTCAAGGCGGTTTTATCGCTCTTATTTTTTGCCGCTGATGTAAGTTCTTGGAATAACGTCGCCATCTCCGTGAGAGCATCTGCACCGGTGCCTTGTGAACTTGCGCCGAAGGGGTCCGGCTGGGATAAAAGTTCGTCGGGAGAATCGGGGTCAACATAGAAAACGGCAGCTTCCGCCAGTCGGTAGGATTGTTGAACGGCAGACAGTGCTTGCGCAGCGTTTGAAATTTCTTGTGCTGTGGGGGCAGGGGAATGGGCAAGACGTTGAGCCGACGTATGGAAACTTTCGGCTTCTTCTGCGGCCTCTGCCGTGGCCGTTTCGAAAAGTTTTGCATTGCTCTCAGCAGCGGAAAGGGGGGCGGTCATTTGAGGCGACGTGATATTCAGCGTGAGGTTGGTGTCCACAACGGGCGTGGGCGAAGGACTGGGCGACGGCGTGGGCAAAGGAAGTTTTCCAATCTCCACGCGACAGGCCGAGAGGGTTAGTAGGAGTGCCATCACCGCTAGGAAAGGCACCGCATGAATTCCAGCCCGCTTCTTATTTAGCGTCGCACTCACAGAAAAAGAATGTGGTCGCCCTGCGTGTGTTGTCAAATTTATGTCGCCTCTACGGAGGGTGATTCACATTTCGTACCGTTGTAACCACATTATTCGATTGATGCGCTTGTACCCGCAAGTACAGCCTCGCCGCTTGCCAGCGTGCGCCGCCAATGAATTTGGCACGGGAAATCAAACTTGGCCTCAGGAGTTTTTTTCGACGCCGAATGTGCATCAATTTGATTTTTTAAAAATGTGACGGCTTTGGCGCACATGGCTTCAAGAGGGTGCTCAACCGTGGTTAAACTTACCGATTGCAGTGCTGCAAATGACAAATTATCAAAACCTGCCAACACCATATCTTCGGGAATACGTAAACCTGCGGCTTGGAATTCTCTCATCGCGCAGATGGCATAGAAATCATTCGTGCAGAGAAGGGCTTGAGGCACACAGTCGTTCTCCCGCAGCCATTGCGCCGCCTGTTCTCCATTGGCGAATGGCTTAGTTGGATTTGGTTTTTTCGTGTTCCAAAAAATGGCAGGAGCATACTTAAGATTTTCGGGTTTTTTACCTCCCACGGTGAATTCTTCGACATGCGGGATTCCCGCTTCACGCAGGGCGTCTAAGAACCCGTCCTTACGCGCGGATATTGTCCAATACGGAGAAGTCATTTCCGTAGGAAGCCGTTTGAGCAAAATGGAAGGCATTCGGCCTTGGGCGAGGCATGCACGGGTCAAGGTGACCATCGCGCTCCGTATGTCATGACGAATGAGCGATGCGTGAGGAACATTCGCTTCGATGGCCACGATGGGAATACCTGCTCGTTGGAGAGGGCTGAAATCCACGTCTGTCTGTAACGAGCCGGACACAATAAGGCCTTCGGGGTGAAGCGAGAGGATGCGATTGATGATTTTAGCTCCGACCTCCGGCCACCA
>JAJTYZ010000067.1 GCA_021463515.1 Chthoniobacterales bacterium
TGCCGCCCTTGAGCGGCGTATTGCCACTGAAGTACTGGCTCCGCAGCTCGGGATTTCTTACGAAGCTCGGACAGGGTGACGGTATCCAGTAAATACTCCGTCACGCTTCATCCTCAAAATGAAATTCGCGATTCGGGATGCTTTTCCGATCTTCCAAAGGAAAATCGCAATCCGAAAACTCCCCCTCTGCATCGCCGCTGAAAGCCTCAATCCAAGTCCTTGGATTTTTCCCCTCAATGGCGGATGCGTCGGCCAGCTCGCGGCGGACGAGGGAGGTCAGCCATGCGGAGAGGGATTGAGATTGGTTCACGGCGCGGTGCCGAGCCTCTCGGATGAGGTCGTCGGGCAATTTTAGAGTGACGTTCATGGTATTTTTCGTGCTGCACGGTTGCACGAAAGCACGAAGATTGCAAGTGCTTCGTGGCGAAACTGTCCTTAATTCGTAAATTATTAACAAAAATATATTTATAAGTCGCCAGCCCATACTTCATCTCTCCCAGTTTCCATCCTGTCCATCCATGTTAATTCTTCCGGAGCATGGAACATGGATGGACAGGATAGACAGGATGGCAAACAAGAATGTGGACAACCTTTGCCGATCATCTTCATGATGCCCGATTTCGGAATTTTTTAGCTAATTTTTCTCCTGTGAGTGCGATGGTGGAAAGGGTTTGCTCGTGGTCCAAATCGGCGACGCTAATTTGTAATGTCAGGCGATCAATACCGCCCAAGTCCTGATTTACCTGACGGATTTTTTCCGCGACGGTATCCGGTGTTCCCACGAGCAGTGCCCCGCCGGGCTCAAGAAGTGCGTCGAAATGAGATCGCGTCACGGGGGGCCAGCCGCGCTCTTTGCCGATATTGGCAAACGTACGGGCGTAGCCGGGATAAAAATCATCCGCTGCCTGAGTGTCCGTCTCCGCAAGATAGCCTAGCATGTGAACGCCGACTTTTAATTTTTCCTCGGCATGCCCGGCCTGCTTGCCCGCCTGACGATAGAGATCAATCAATGAGCGAAATCGCTTAGGGTGCCCGCCAATAATGGCAACCATAAGCGGAAGGCCAAGGGTGCCCGCACGCACGAAAGAAGCCGGTGTTCCACCGACACCAATCCAGACGGGCAGGGGATTTTGGAGTGGGCGCGGATAAACACCAGCACGGTGAAGTGAGGGGCGAAATCTGCCGGTCCATGTCACCGTTTCCTGTTCGCGCAACTTCAGCAAAAGAGCGAGTTTTTCTGCAAACAAATCATCATAATCTTTAAGGTCTAAGCCGAAGAGAGGATAAGCATCCACAAATGATCCACGCCCCACCACCACCTCAATGCGACCCTTTGAAATAAGATCAATCGTGGAAAATTGCTGAAAAACCCGCACTGGGTCATCGGCGGAAAGAACCGTCACCGCACTCGTCAGGCGGATGTGTTTCGTTCTTGCGGCCGCCGCCGCCAAAAGTACAGACGGCGCAGAATCCGCAAACTCCTTACGATGATGTTCGCCAATCCCAAACACATCCACTCCCACACGATCTGCCAGTTCAATTTCCTCCAGCAAATGCTCAATCCGCTCTGCCGCACTTCGCAACTTCCCCGTTACCGGATGCGGTGCCAAAGCCACAAAACTATCAATTCCGATTTGCATCCCTTGTGTCTAACACAAACAGAATCACTCCGCGATACCCTTGGAACCAAAGACACCGAAACAGAGAGCATAGGTATCTCGCCTATGATCGCTTTATCTATCACAGGCGAAGCGGCAGCGATGGTTGACACCAATCCTTCACGCGTGTTTTATTCAAATTACCATGAAAAAAATAATCTTCTCCGCTACTTTCGCCCTCGCAATCACTGCTTCTTTCTCCCTCGCACAAGTAAGTGCAGACCGTCAGGCGACCATAACTCCCGATGCTGTTCTAACAAAACTCATGAAGGGAAACGCTCGTTTTGCAGTTAATAGCCCTTCGATTCAAAGCGTTCCGACGCGCCGAGAAATTTCCGCAAAAGGACAATTTCCAAAAGCCGTGATTCTCTCGTGTTTGGATTCTCGCGTTCCTGTCGAACAAGTCTTTGATGTGGGCATCGGCGATGTTTTTGTCGGACGTGTCGCGGGTAACATCGAAGATAATGATCAGCTGGGCTCGATGGAGTTTGCGACAAAACTCGCCGGAGCAAAGCTTGTCATGGTGCTAGGCCACACCGCATGCGGAGCCGTGGCAGGCTCGGTGGATAACGCCCGCCTTGGGCATCTCACTGGCATTCTCAAAAAAATTCGCCCTGCGGTTAATGTCGTTAAAAAAAATAGCCCTGACATCAAGCCCGTTGGCTCCAATGGAGAATTCGTGGATAAAGTTGCCGAAGAAAATGTGCGTTGCACCGTAAAAAATATCCGCCACCAAAGCCCCATTTTAGCAGAGCTAGAAAAATCCGGTCAGATCAAAATTGTCGGCGGCATGTATGATTTGAAATCCGGTCGTGTGACGCTTGTAAAATAAGCCTCACAAAAACGTCACCCGTTTCTTCTTCAATCCTCGAAAAAAATCCCGCATACTTGCGGGCTATGGCATACGATTTGATTGTGATTGGCGGTGGGCCGGCGGGTTATGTAGGCGCAATTCGCGCTGCTCAGCTTGGCAAAAAAGTAGCATGCGTCGAAATGGAACGAGCGGGTGGCACGTGTCTCAATTGGGGCTGTATTCCCACGAAGGCACTCCTACGTAACGCCGAGCTTTATCAGCTCATGAGCAAACACGCCGGTGATTTTGGAATGAGCTTTGATAATCTTTCTTACGATTGGTCAAAAACGATTGCTCGCAGTCGCAAAGTTTCCGAACGGCTTGCCGGTGGGATTGAAATGCTCTTTAAGAAAAACAAGGTGGATTACATTCGCGGCACCGCAACCATTCCCAAGGCGGGCGTCGTAGATGTAACGGATAAAGACGGAAAAAAAACGTCGCTTGCTACAGGAAAAATTCTCATCGCCACCGGCGTTGTTTCTCGCGAGATGCCCGGCTTTCCTTTCAATGGCAAAAGCGTCATTGGCAGCAAACAAGCCCTCGTTCTTCCCGAGCAACCAAAAGAAATCATCATCATTGGTGCGGGTGCCATTGGCATTGAGTTCGCTTATTTTTTCAATGCCTTTGGAACCAAAGTGACCGTAGTGGAAATGATGCCCAACATCCTTCCCGTCGAAGACACCGAGGTTTCTATCGCCTTAGAAAAATCTCTCACAAAGCAGGGCATTCGCCTTCTCACTGGCACCAAAGTGGACAAGGCGGAAGCGACGCATAAAGGCGTCCAATTGACCGTAAGCGGTAAAACCAACGAAACCATCGAAGCACCCATTGCACTCGTAGCCATCGGCGTTTCTCCGCTTCTTCCCGAAGGCCTCACCGTCAAACTCGATGCCAAGGGCTGGATTCAAACCAACGACAAATACGAAACTTCCGTGCGCGGCATTTACGCTGCGGGCGACATCATAGGGCCCCCGTGGCTTGCACACGTTGCCAGCTTTGAAGCCATTCAAGCCGTCGAAGGCATGTTTGCAGGAAAGCCCTCGCGTAAGGTCAGCAACTTCCCGGGCTGCACTTACTGCCAGCCTCAAGTTGCGAGTGTCGGCCTGACCGAACGTGCCGCTAAAGAAAAAGGGCTCAAATTCAAAGTTGGCAAATTCCCCTTCCTTGCCAGCGGCAAAGCTCTCGCCGTCGGCGAAAGCGAAGGCTTCGTCAAGCTCCTCTTCGGCGAGCCTCATGGCGAAATTATCGGCGCTCACATCATCGGTGCGGACGCCACCGAAATGATTGCGGAATTGGGATTGGCAATTGAGATGGAAGCCACGCATGACGAATTGATTTCCACGATTCATGCACACCCGACATTAAGCGAGGCTGTCCATGAAGCGGCGCATCAAGCTTTGGGTCATGCCATCCATATTTGACTTGTTCACACATTCTGTGGTTTGGAAGTTTTTAAAAAACAAATCAAATCATAGTCATAAGCGTGTGAACAACTCATGCAGATCGTGTTCTTCGCGGTATTTATCGGCGTTCCACGGCGAATCAAGTCTGTGAGTAATTTCTGAATTTGTGCGAACAATCATTATGGAACATCGTGGAACAGACGGTTGTTCACACCATTCCCAAGTTTTTCACAGCGCATTGACAAAGTTTTTCCCAATGCAAAAAACGCGGTAAGACCACATCCGCGTTATCGTTCTTAATAACCCATCCATTTTTATCATGCCTTCGCATAACTCATCTCTTAATTTGCTGGGCAACAGCGCGTCCAAATTACCGCAAGTGCCCGACAAAAACATCCTCGAAACATTTCCCAATCGAAACAGCCAACGAGATTACGAGATCACGCTAACTTGTCCCGAGTTTACCGTGCTTTGTCCGGTCACCGGACAACCAGATTTTGGAACGCTCACCCTTCGTTACATTCCGGATCAGCATTGCGTCGAAACCAAATCGCTAAAATTTTATCTCGCGTCCTTTCGCTCGCAGCATGCTTTTGGAGAGGATGTCATTAATCGTATTGCGGATGATTTAGTGAATGTACTCGCGCCGCGCCAACTTTACCTTCATGCAGAATACACGCCGCGTGGTGGTATAAGTTTGAGCATTATGGTCACGCACCCATAGGAGGGTTCCTGATATTGTGAGCGAACAAAAGGTCATTGTGTTATTAAGCGGGGGCGTGGATTCCACGACGGCGTTGTATCATGCGCATCGGACACACGCCATTGTGGAGGCTCTTTCATTTAGCTATGGTGCGAAACACAACGATCGCGAATTACCATGCGCTCAATGGCACGCAAAA
>JAJTYZ010000068.1 GCA_021463515.1 Chthoniobacterales bacterium
CGCAAAACCACAGCGTCTGCTCCGTTACGTCGCGCATTGTGAATCAGGGCCTGCTGAATGAATTTGTAACCGCGCGGTGACTGCAAGGCAAACTGCCCAATGGTGCGATGTGGCCAAGGAGGAGGTTCTGATAAAATCGGGATCACCGCTTCTTTCGGCAACGGTTGGTACACATTCTCCGTCGTCGGCGTATAAAAAATCTCGGTATCACGCAGCGACTGACATCCGGACAAAGCAAGGATCAAGGGAAGAAGCCAATAACGGCGCATCCTTCTTTGCTACACTCGCTTCCTCTTAAGCGCAACTGCTCACAAAACTGCCTTCGGGGGCCGTGCGAGCCTCGGGTGCCGTTACCCCGCGCCCTCGCGGGTAACATCGTGATTAGTCACGCCGACGGCGCAGCAAAACACCGCCGATAGCAACACTTGCCATCATGAGGAGTGCCAATCCCGAAGGCTCCGGAACAGCCGTGATAGGATCGCCCACGGTAATAAGCCAGCTTCCGACATTGGTTCCGTTGAGCTGGTAGCTATTGACCAAGGGCGATGCTTCCGTGAAACGATCGCTATAAACCATGCCATACACGGAATTGGACGATGCATCGGCAATGGCGGCGGCATATTGATTGTAATTACCCGAGTTTGTCGTTGCACCGGAGAAGGCATTGGTTGGATTGAGACCCCACCATTGATCGCTGGGAAGACTCCCCAAATTAGTGCTTCCAACAAATCCGGCGGCAAACCCCGTTGAAATTTCCCCCGCCACCTGCGCTGTCACATTCGGCAATGCCGCCGCACCAGAACCATCCACAAAACCTGTGAGTACATTGGTAAATGTTGCCCAATCGGTGCCATCAAACCACGCATAGGTTGCAGGGGTTCCGTCATTGTTGGTGAAAGCTCCGCCATTAAAAGCCGTGTCACTTCCCAGATAAATAAACTGCGAAGCAATGTTGCTGATGATCGGCGCCGAGCCGCTTTGGGCATCAGGGCTCACGTGAAACACAATATTCGCGTAGCTATTTGTCGTC
Source organism: Chthoniobacterales bacterium (assembly GCA_021463515.1). Classification (GTDB taxonomy): domain Bacteria; phylum Verrucomicrobiota; class Verrucomicrobiia; order Chthoniobacterales; family JACTMZ01; genus JACTMZ01. The sequence goes on from JAJTYZ010000068.1 coordinate 1,031, forward strand.
GCTGCACCATCAATCACGCCATTGGTATATTTTGTGGTAACCACGGTGATCGTGCCCGTTGGGTTAAGCGCATAGCCATTGGCTGTATTGGTCACGGAGTTGTTAAAAGCAAAGGAAACATTCTTATTGGTATAGGTGTCTCCCGGACCAGGCTTCGGGATCGTGTTGTAAGCACTGTTATTAGTGAAGGTCGCATTGCTAGCCCCCGCTCCGGCAAAATAGCTGTTAAAGCCATCGTAATTCCCATAGCCCCAATCCGCCGTCGGCGAAGCACCAAACTGACTTGGCCCGATAATGCGAATCACATCTCCGGTTCCATTGGTAATGACCGAAGGCCCTCCCGCGTTCCCCTCCGCCCCGTTTGTTGGCAGCGGATTCCCCGTCGTGATGGTAGCGAGTTCACTGCCAATTTGCGGGCCGGATTTATGAAACCCCGCCTGCTGCAATGGCGTGCCCGTGGCATTGGCATTCTCGAAGGACTGAATTTTTAACGAAGCGGTAAAATAATTGATGGCCGTCAGATCGCCTTGATCTCCCGAAGCAGGTGCTCCTCCCGCACCCGTTCCGTAAGTAATTTCAAAAGGCTGATAAGCCACATGGTAGTTGGGATCATTGGGGTTGTTGGCAGAAACCCCGGAGACTGTGTAATTGTTGCTTAGAGCACTCGTGCCCCCGATAAACGGCGTTCCGTAGGAAATATACACGGCAGCAGAGGCTGCATTGCCACTCCATTTGAGCAGGCCGATGCCACTGGAGTTGGTCATACTGCTGAGCGAAATCGTCTCCGAAAAAAGATTCCCATACGTTCCGGGCTGCCATGTTGTCCCCGTGGAATTGCTATACATCTGCCAGTTAAAAGACGTGAAAGATTCCCCATAAGTCACCGAGGGGCGATTCGAGGATTGCGTGACATCCGAAAGGGGATTTTGGCCGCGCTGAATCGTAATCCAAACATTCGAGGCAGCATAACTAGAATTGTTGGTGAACCACATGTTGAGCGCGGCAGAGGCCCCTGCGGGCCACATCACGAGGAGAAAAAGGACGATAAAGCTGTACCAACGTACACGAGGAGCAGAAATCATTTTCATGTTTTTTTCTTACGCCTCTCAATATGCATTCGCAAATTTATTTTCCTCATTCTTGGCAGTTTATTCTCAGCCTCTTACTCTCTTACCATGCAAAATGTTCGCTGCTGGGCTGAAATTGATCACGATGCCTTGCGCCACAATGCGCAGGCTGTACGTCAATCCATCGGTAAAAAAGCGGGCCTCATTGCTGTGGTTAAAGCCAATGGCTACGGCCATGGTGCCGCCCAAGTAGTGCAAACGCTGGTGCCGTTTACCGAACAATTTGGTGTGGCCACTCTCGACGAAGCACGTGAGGTGCGAAGGGTCGTGCTGGAAAAAGATATTCTTCTCCTAAGTCCCTGCCTTCCCCACGAACGTGAAGACGCGATTCGCGAG
>JAJTYZ010000069.1 GCA_021463515.1 Chthoniobacterales bacterium
GTTTCTCGCAGGAGAATGCACGGAGGAGAGTTACGATTGCGAACGGATTCGATAAACATGGCTATAAAATAGGCTATATCTATTGTGGTGTCAATAGAATAATTATTTTAATACATGGCTACATTTGGAAGTAAAGCTAATTGTAACCTCCTTATTGATATACCTTTATAAATCGCCCTAGTAATCGAAGTTCAGTCTAATCCACGCCATGAACACCAACACGCATTACAAGAGCCAATACACAAAGTTCACGAACGATCCCACCCGCATTGATGGGGCCGTCCAAAACTGCGCCCTCGTTCGCAAGGGCCACGCCTATGACTACAACAACGAGCAAATCCTTGATGCCGTAGAGCTGGCCTTCTCCAGCGAACCGCATGGAAACATGCGCACCTTGGTAACTCTGGATTTGGCAACAGCCAAAGCACTGCGCGACCAACTCAACGCACTCGTTTAATAATGCAACCCAACGCCATCAACAACAGGGCGCAGGCTGCCGTAGGTGCAGCCCTTGCCATTGCCGAATGTATTCGCACCCTTGGCCCCATCCCGAGCGGCCATCTCTACGCTCGCCTCATGGGCTACATGAGCCTCGAAACATACGAGGCACTCATCGGCATCCTGATTGAGGCAGGAAAAATCCGCCGCCACCGCAATCATCTTCTCGAATGGGTCGGCCCAAAACGGACCACCCTCGAAAGCCAAAAAACCAACAACCGAAAGGAAACCACGAAATGAACATAACCATCCCGGCCAACGCCACAGCAAAGGCCATTCTTGAGTCACACAAACCACCACGGGGAGCCACGCATTTCCGCTACACGGAGGGGCGGCGAAAACCAATTATAGACTCCCTCAAAAACATTGCGTGCCTCGCCGGATGCACAGGTAGTCTGGAGTTCGGCAAGGTCACGTTTGAGGGGCGTGGTCGTCATGCCAAAATCAAAGAGTTCGCCCCGCTCAATCCATCGTCTGATGCAGTCGAACCGGCGGCAGACGACAAACCCAAAACCGACCGCTCCCGTAAGAACAAAATCCACGGGTTTTCAGCCTGTGCTGTGGCCAAGGCTCTCGGCAAGGCGGGCATCAAATGGGAGGAAGCCAACCGCATCTTCCGCACCCACGGAATCGAGATGCCCAAAGCGAGCCTCTCGGTGCAACTTGGCTTTGGGCGTTGCGAGGCGACGTGGGCCAAGCGTGGCGAACCCGCACCGCTCACCGAAGAGCAGATTGCCGACCTACGCGAGGAGGTCGTCCAATGAGGGCTCCCACCGGAATCGAGCAACGGCACTACCAGCAGATTGTTGGCGGGCACGTAACCGGCATCGCATGGGACGATGAATCCTTCAACACCCCCGTGCCGGTCATACTGGTTAAACTGCCTTCGAGCCGCACACTCCAATGCGCGGTGATGTGTGACCCGGAGGGCAACGGGCCGGGATTCCTCGGCATCGAAGAAAGCGGGCAATGAAACTCCCGCCGCCTTACGAAGCCGCGCTCCTCCGCGCTCTCCATTCCAAGGAGGATGCGGCAGCGCGGTGGGGCGCAACCGTGCGCCCGGACGACGAAACCCTGCGGCGACGAATCGCGGAAGAGTTCGGTATTCAGGGCGGGTTCAGCATGACCTGTGCGTATTTGCATTACTGGGGTGGAGCGAATCCTCGAATCGAGATTCGCAATGAGAATACCTCGACGTTGACGCTTTCGGGGCGAGAGCTTTTGTCGGCTGTGCGGGAAGCGTTAAAGCTATCCTGCCCGGGCGAGTTGTTTTGATGACCACGAAATACGGCGAGGGAGACTGCTACGTTGCGGCCTCGCGTTTCCTTCTCATGCTTGGTTCTGGGGCGAACGCCCATCTCGTTCACGGGGAGGTGGAAGGTCAGGGGCGCATCGCAGGCGTTCGATACGGGCACGCATGGGTTGAAATCAACGGAGCGGTTATTGACCCGAGCAACGGACGAAATCTTTGCATGAATCGGGAGCGGTATTACCGCATCGGCAAAATCGCTGCCGCAAAAGTACGGCGGTATTCCTTCCGCGAAATGGTCGAGGCCACCGCTCAATTCGGACACTACGGCCCATGGGAAAATCTCTGATTGCGCACTCCAAAATCGCCGGGGTGATTACCGAGGAAAGGCAAGGGATTTCGCCAATTTTTCCGAAAATAAATCTGCAAAAAATGAGGTCAATTCCCTTGGGGTATTCGGCCCTCAGAGCAATGACATGTCCACGATGAAAACGCAGA
>JAJTYZ010000007.1 GCA_021463515.1 Chthoniobacterales bacterium
GACATCGGCAATAAATTTGCCATTGGTGGGCTGGCCCGTGAGTTTTACCAACGCGTTGGTAAAAAGTACGGAGTGGAGGAACACTGGCGTTTTGAGCCTCATGTGACTTCCGTTGCGCCGATTTCCAGAGGGCTGGAAAGTGCCTACGCCTGCCTCGCGGCCAAAGACTCCGCAGAACGGAGTGCCTTTGTGGACGTTTAGCAACTCCGGACATCAAGCGTATGAAGCTCTGCTCCCCTCATCTTCCGATAGACCCTTTTAAAACCTCGGCATTCACGCTGCCTGAATTATTGGCCGTGGTGGCCATCCTTGCGATCCTCGCGGTTTTGATTACGGCGGGGGTAAACACGGTGATTGATCGGGCGGAAGGCGCGACTTGCGCGATGCGAATGCGGCAGATGGGACTCGCGCATTTGGCATACCGAACCGACCACGGTGGCAAGTTTGCGGGATTCCCCATGGATCCTTCAAACAGACCAAAAATCAACGATTTCCTTGTCCCCAATTATCTTGCGGAATTGCCCCTATGCCCCCGAGCCAAGAAGACGTTGGATTCCGCGGAGCAAAGAATGTACGGGACCGATAAGGTCTATTTTCAAAAAACGGGCGGAGTTTATGCCCTTAATTCCATATTGGCGCAATGGAATATGGAATCCATGCCCCCTTCAGACGACACTTATTTGCGTTGGTGGAAAACTTATTGGCCCTCGAAAACGCCCATGATTCTTGAAGTGTACTGTGAGGGCTCCTATACGTGGAGTCTTTCAAGTCATCAAGGAGGCACTCTGGCGGGACAAGAGGCATGGAAAATTCCACCCCGCTACCACGGCAAAAAGGACGCCCTGAATTTCATGTTTGTGGACGGACACATCGAATTGATCAGCCGGAATGATCCCAGGAATGTGGATGAGAGTCAAAAAAGCTGGGTCTATCCCACGAATCCCAATGGCCGATTTGCCGCGGAATCCGGAGGAAAACGCTACACGCAGACGACAATGCTCAACGACATAGATTTCAAAGAAAAATACGGATCAAAAAAAGAATGAAACGCCCGTTAATGATCCTTAATTTTCTAAGCATGGCGCTTGTCGCCGTGCCATGCGCGTCGTCCGGCGCGGAAGATGTTCTATGGGCGATGGATTTGGGAGGCTACGAGGAAGGCCCCGTACCGGAACTTGGCCCCGGACTGCAGATTTACACGGAAAACGGCACAAGGATGCTTCGGAATCCGGAAAAAAATGTGTCCGTACGTTTCCCGAAGAATATTCTGCCCCCACGAGAGACGAAGGATTGGAACAATATTGTTTTTCAAGTGCGCTATCGTGAGCAGGAATCATCCTGGTTCCCGTTGATAGTCAAAAAGGAAGGCGTCCGGAGCGAAGTGAGGTATCTGTGGTATTACGTGGTTCTACTGCAGAAGGGAATCAAAGTGTTGTGTCACGGGGTGTCCCAGGATGCCTCCATTGAGCCGAATGACCCGCGGCTGGAAAGTTTTGCGAGTTACGAGGAAATGGGCGAGGCCCCGCTGTTTCCAGGGGAATGGATTACCGCGGAAGCGCGGGTCGGTGAAGAAGTGATCAAAATATCGGTGAAAACGGATGACGGAAGCAATCGTCAGGCGGAGTTCAAAACTTTCCCCGGCACAGGCGGCGTGCAGCTTTTGGCGCTTAATCCCGTGGATGTGGCCGTCGCAAATGTCCGCGCCGCGGAGGCTCCGGTCGAACCCTCCCATCCCGCCAAGGAGTCAACACCATGAAATCCCGCGCTTACAAGACGGTCGCTTTTCCGCCCTGCGGGATGTTTGTCGGCACGGGAATCATGAACTCCGTGCCTGATCGTCTGGTGTGCTCGGGACGAGCGTACACGACGTGGGTTTCCCAGTTGTTTTCACCCGGTGAATTGCTGGATAAAATTCTGGAGGATAATCAGGGAAACCTTGTGCAGTATTGGGGCTTCGACGGCGGAAATTCTCCCGTCACCTTTGCGCGTTTATTTCTCTCCGGAACACCGTACGGACAAGTGGATGTCATCAGCTTCGCCAACGATAATGCGGATGCGGATTTTCTTTCGGCAAACTACAAAGCATTACTCTTTACCGGATGGAATATTTCCTCGGAAAAACAATACGCGGAACTGCTCCGCTATGTGCAAAACGGCGGAACGCTGTTTGTGTCTATCCCGCATCTTTCCACAAAAAACATGCACAAGGCGAAAATGGCATCGGTTCAAAAACCCCGTGGAAGCTGGAAGCCATGCTGTAGGCCGTCGAATACGGGCAATCTACAAGCCCGCAATAATCCCATGAGGTATTCCCTGTTCTATCCTGTTCTACTGGCACTTGCGTTCCTGCTCTGCGTGGCGGCGCAGGCCGGGGAGACCCTCATGTGGCAGATGGATTTTCAGAACTTCAAGGAGGGATTGGTTCCAGAGATAGGGCCGAACATGGAGATTCGGACGGAGAATGGTGTCAAAATTCTTACTAAAACCGAGGACGGGGCAGAGTTTTTTCCTCAGAATATTCTGCCCGATCATGCGACGAGAGACTGGAGCAACATCATCTTCCGGGTGCGCTTCCGTGAGATTGAAAAACAGTACGGAATCACACTGGTGGTAAAAAAATCCGGTATTCGTGGCGAAGTGAATTTCTTATGGTATTATGTGACGATCAGGAAGGGTCATATCAAGGTGACTTGCCACGGTTTGTCCCCGGGCACCTCCATGGATCCGGAAGATCCGCGTCTGAAAAGTTCCGTGAAATACGGGGACATCGGCGAAGGCTCGCTAGTCCTCGGAGAATGGATCACCGCAGAAGTACAGGTTGGCGAAGAGGTGATCATTGTCTCGGTGACCGCAGAAGACGGCAGCATTCGTAAGGCAGAATTTAAAACCCTACCGGGTGCCGGTGGCGTACAAATACTAGCGCACAAACCCGTTGATATCCTTTTCGCCACTGTATTCGATGCGGGTAAAGAGATCACCCCCACAAAATAAAAAATTTCCCACAAACACCAAATTTAAACATACACCACCAATATTATGAACACACACACACACCACATCATTCGCCATCTGGCCCTGCTCGCGGCAGGGCTTATGGTGACACTCACATCAGCCAATGCTGCAAACTACACTTGGAGCGGAGGCGGAGGCGATAATTATTGGAGTACCGGTGCAAACTGGGGCGGTAGCGCTCCTGGAGTCACCGGACAGGCCCTGTTCTTCGCGGGAAGCACCCGGCTGACACCCGACAACACCAACGTGACCAGCCTGAACGGTATCACCTTCAATGCCGGGGCGGGGAGCTTTACGTTGAAAGGAAACAGTTTTACGCTGCATGGCGACATCGCCAACAACAGCGGCGTTCTCCAGACGATTGAAAATGCGATGACGCTGAATAACAACCGTACCATAGACACCGGTAGCGGCGGCATCACCCTCAAGGGCGGAGTCGGCGAAACGGGTGGCTCAAGGATTCTCAATAAAACAGGCGCAGGGACGCTTACCCTGGCAGGAGCTAATACCTTCACGGGAAATCTTTATTTGTATCAGGGAAGAATTTTGCTGGATGCCGGTGCAGGAGGATCACTAGCGGCGGGAAATTACCTTGTTTTGGGTGGGAATGGTGCAACAGTAAGGGAAGCATATCAAGGTGGCGTCTTCGAAGTGCGCGGAGCTGCCTCCGGCACCACGACGGTTACGATGGACAAAACATTATTTTTGGGAAAAGAAGGCGGAGCCATGCGGCTCATTGTCGATTCCTTCGGAGGAGATGGAACGACACTGGTGTTTTCAAACTTTTCCACCGCAGGACTCACCACCAGTGACCCGACATTGAATGTGGATTTAAGTTCTACGAACAGTGCGTTGCGTTTTTCAAACACGACAGCACTGGTTTATGGGATTTATAAGTATGTGACGGTCACCGATGCCAATAATACCGGATTTGCCACACGGGATGTGGGAACCGGATATGTAACCCGTCTCACCAATACGACAGATCTTCCAACGGCGGGAACTTCTTTCTCAGACCAACAAGCCAACCGTCACACTTCCGGCAATCTCACGCTTACAGGTGACGTCGCCGCAAACTCTCTCACCATCCAAGGGACAGGATTGATGAGCGGCGGCGCGTACGAGTTGAGAACTCGCGCCATTCTGGTGGAGGAGGGCATCGGAAATTATACCATCAGTAATGCCGTTGCGGGTAGCGACGATATAGTGATTCATCAATATTCGACCAATGGGGTCCTAAAGATTGCCGGTGATCTCGTACAAACAGGCACTGGCGTCCGGGGCGGATACAACATTACCAAGGCGGGCCCCGGCACCCTGATCTTTGAGGGGACCGCGCAAAAATTCGGAGGAGGCGCGGACATACAAAGTGGTCTGCTGCAACTCGACGGTTCTTTTGAAGACGTGGCTCTCGTGCATGTACGCGACGGAGGGATCCTCTCCGGCCGGGGACAAATCGGCGGAGGAACAACATGGGATGAGAACAACCCGAATCCCGATCCTCGCCAAACCCAAGTCAATGTCTGGAGCGGTGGTACACTGGATGCAACTCATTCCACGACGAACGCACTTCGCATCACCGGCACGCTCGCGCTTTACGCAGGATCCACTTTTCAGGTGGATTTAGCCGGGGGCTCGTTTGATGCCTTATCCGTAGTGAATACCAATTTGATGTCAAACATCGTCACTCTTAACGGTGACCTCAAGCTGACCTTGAATTATGCGCCTACGCTTGGAGAAGACATAACTCTACTCACAACGACCAACGGTCTCATTACCGGCACCTTCGCTACCATCAACGGGTTAGCGGCAACGACAAACTTCTCGATTGGCAGTTATAATTTTGATCTCCATTACGATTCTAACAAGCTCTGGCTGGATACGATCGCCGTTCCTGAGCCAAGTACAGTCATACTTCTCTTATTAGCCGGCACATTGGGCTTAGCCTGCCGGCGCAGGAAAAGCTGATCCCAGTCCTCACCCGAAACATGCCGGTAATCCCTCCGGCGTGTTTCGGGCCGATGCCACATCCCTTCTCTCAACTAAGTGAACATCTTTCCGCGAAATTTTTTCCCCATTCTAATTTGTAGTCTGCTGCCGCATACGCTTCAGGCCATGCTCTCGCCAGATTTCGGAATCACTGGCGAGCTTGTGAAAACTCCGGAAGGATTTCTCACGCCCAAGGGAGAGAAAGTCGTACTGGAAAGTACCGTGCCGGACGGCCACCCTGTGCTTCGTTTTCGCGGACGAGTCGGAAGCAAGGGCAATGAAGGAGCTATTAACATTCGGATAAAAAACGATGAAGGTGAACAGAAATCACTCATTCTGCGTTCACAGGACTTGAAGATCGGTACGGAAGTGTATCCGGATGCCTTTTTATCCATCGGCTGGCCAGAGGGCGATAAGTTCGGATGGGGAGCCTGGCATTTTCGCCCTGATCCCAAATTTTATCGCAAAGAAAACTGGGAGAGTCGCAAAGAAGAATGGGAAAAACTCCCTGCTGCACCGGAATCTTCGTTCACGATAGAATTGCGCCCGGCAGATGGAAGAATGGAGGTTTGGATCGAAAATCAACTGATGAATTCTTTTGAGTTTTCCACTCCTACGACCTATCGCATTGAAATGCAGTCCGGCTCGCGGGTGGAACACCTCGAATGGGCAGCCGCTGAATCCCGCGATTCTCTTTCTCTGCCGGTGGAACAGTACGCGCGTTCCGGAGACTTGGGACAGGCAACACTAAAATTCGACAATCCATCCGCTTTGCCGTCCGCCTTTCGCGGTTTGGAAAAAGCGGTCGGAATCAGCGTGGACGGGCTGGGCGAGTTCAACCAATGGCACAATGACGATCTGCAAAATTTCTTCTGGCGACGTCATGCCAGTTACGCGCTCCCCGAGCAGCGCATGTTCTCCGTACCGTTGGCAGTGTATGATCACGCATGGGTACTCTGTGCCGTGGAAGAAAGTTCCGACAAAACAGATAGCTTCACTTTTCGTGTCACGCGCTATGGCAACAGCCGCGGGAACGCGATGGCGGATACGGTGGTGCATGTGAATGCGGACAATAAGAATGCCCAACGTGTAGGAACTGTGACAACAGAGCAGGGTGCATCCCTTCCGCTGTGGCTTGTGCGTGTGCCGATTGATAATGGATCGATCCAGGATCTTATTTACGATGATACCCGGAAATCTGCCGGAGTCGGAACGCATCGTTATTTGGATGTGGAATTGCTTAATCCGTTGGCGAATGCGGAGGCGATAAGGAACTTTCCCCCGAAGATGGAGCCGCTGAACCGGCAATGGAAACCGACGGATCCGACGCTGACAGCGTACGATATTTATCCTTCGACGCCTCCGAGTGAAAGTGGGGTGACAGTGTTTGGCATGGTACTGGAACAAAGCCCTGCCACAATGCGTGTGTCCGCAAACCCGGAAATTAAGGCGTTTTACGAAAGTGAAAATGCGGCGTTTATTGCGACCGTACAGGCAAAAAAGGCGGGAAATTATACGGTGGAATGGAGTGTGGCCGATGTGGATGGCAAGGTGGTGGATACTGCAAAGCAGACCCTGAAATTGGAACAGAATGCATCGGGGGAAGCGCGTTTGCCTGTGAAAAATGATCGTGGCTGGTTTGCCGTACAAGCCCGTTTGCTCGATACGGAAGGGAATGTATTGGTAGATAAACAATCCTCGTATGTGATGCTGCCGCCGGATACACGACAGGCGGGTTACGAGTCTCCGTTTTACGGATGGTGGTTTGGTGCGAATCATGGTAGCCCTATCGCTTTGGAACAAAGCGGCCCGCTTTTGCAAAGGCTGGGCATTCGTCGTGCAGAATTGGGTGAAGATCAGCCGGAAAGCCTGACAAAAAAATACAAATTCACCAATTCCACCGTCGCCTGGCCGCCGGACAAGGAGGCTTATCGTGAATTCCGGAGAGGCCATATTACACTCAAGGAATTCAGCGAAAAGCAGGAGACGGCCCTCCGGCGTTATCGGGAACTCTGGCCATCCATTGATCGAATATTAGTTTTTCACGAGAGCGGGGCGGCGGGCGCTCCGTTCCCGAGCGAGCTTTGGGGCCAACCGGCACGGAATCATGGCGGTATTCGGGATGAAAATTCTCCGCAGGCTTTACTGGATAAGGAAAGCGGCTTGGACGAAAGACAACTGCAAAACCAGCAGAAGGCGCGCGAGGAATGGCAGAGAAAATGGCCACAGCGGATGGAAATGATCACCGCACTTGCCAAATTGGTGCGTGAAAAATTTCCGGACATGAAGCTGCAATACGGCAACGACGGCAACAGCTTGGGCATCGTCGGTGAGTTATTTCGGCAAAAATTTCCAAAGGAACTCATGGACACGATTTCCATCGAAGATCTCGGGCAAACCATCGTCCCCGAAAACCCGCGCCTGGGTGGCACTCATTCCGCCTGGTTTCTTCGTGAGCTGGCTCGCAAGACGGGTTACGACGATGTGCCTGTGACGGCGTGCCCGGAGTGGATCGGACGCATGACGGAAAAACTCGGGCTGCGCACACAGGCGGAATGGAAAACGCGGGATGCGCTGCTGGGGTTGGCTTATGGATTTGATACCATCAGCATTGCGGGACTCAACGATGCCGGAGATGGTTATTATTTTTCCATCTGGGCAAATGGCGGGCTTACCGGACGCTGGCCGGAGATGGCACCCAAGCCCGCTTATGCGGCCATCGCCACGCTCACGCAAATTCTGGATCGTGCAAAATTTCAACGCTGGGTTCCGACCGGCTCCACGGTGTTGTATGCGCAGGAATTCAAACGCGGTGATGAATGGGTCTATGCGTTTTGGACACCGCGCGGCACACGGGAAACAACCGTGGAGTTTTCCGACGACGCCAAACGGCAACTCACCGATCTTTATGGTCGAGAAAAAATAGTGACCGGAAAAACCGTGAATTTCCAGGCGGGAACCGGCGTGTACTATCTGGTTTCCAAGGACCGGCTCCAATCAGTATGCGCGGGCGCCTCCGTGTTTCCCGACGATCCTGCGCCGGAAAAAGTCCTCAAGGAAATTCCCCTCGATTCCCTCGACCAAATCGAGATGTTTGCCCGTCCCTCGCTGGAACAGGCCAGCAGTCGCCCTGAAATGCTCCCGAAGTATCGTCAGGGCAAATTCGAGGTGCGCGAAGTGGAAGACCCGGAGATGGGCAAGTGTCTGGAAATCGAACTGCTTCCCCAAGGCGAAATCTGGGATATGGAGCACGAATACATTTCACTCAAATTGAAGCAGCCCGTGAAGACCGACGCAAAAAACTCAGGCCTCTGGATCAAGGGCAATGGAAGCTGGGGGCGCGTGGATATTCTCAAAACACAAGGTTGGGGACCTTGGGCGACTAATGGGAATTTGCAGATGAATTGGCGGGGACTTCAGACTCTCAACTTCGACGGCTGGAACTTCATTCGCTACCCGTATTATGACTGGATTCGCGGGAGCGACAATAATTCCGTGACCGGTGTGGAGATTGCCATCCCGCGCAAGGTGCTGGTCGGGACGGAAATGCAACCCGTCGAAAATCTGAAAGTAAGGATCAAAAAAATGGTCTTGTTTTGAGCATGAGTACACGGATGAGCATAGACAGCGGCGAATCGCTCCATTGGGTGTTTTCGGATTTGCAATTTTTGCAGGCCGGGAGTGACGGGATGCCTTTGCAGAATGCCGTTGACGATATTCTGGAACAAGGGCTTCCGCTTCGTTCGGTCTGGCTCCTCGGTGATATTGCCTATGGAACCAATGTGGAGAATTTGCGGGAGGCGACAACGGTGATTCCGAAGCAGTTGGCCCGCATCAATGCTCCGGTCTATTATATTCTCGGGAACCACGAAATTGACTATTTCTGGCATACCCAGATTGTCACGCCGCCTTTGTACGGACAGGTGCGGGATAATGACCAGTGGCATGTTCCCGAACTCGACAGTTTTTATTTTACCGAGACGTTTGATGAAACGCTGGTGGTCTTCATGGGCGATCACATTTCCAAGGATGGGCGTTGGGCAACCTCCGGCGGGGATTGTGCGAGCGAGTTTTATCCCTACTCGGCATCGGATTACCAACAGCTCCGAAAAACAATAGCCGCGCACGACGGTCCGGTGGTCATGGCGTCCCATTACGCCCTGCCGGGAGGTCAACGGCCAAGCAAGCTGCTACAGCAGCTACTGCCATTGCCGGAGAATGTCAGAACGCATTTATACGGTCATGCGCATATTGGGGATCTTATTTGGAACAAAGAACGTCCCTGGCAGCGAGAAAATCCCATCGAAGGATCTGATGTCCGGCAATACAACATCTCGGCGCTTGAGCCTGAGCGCTCCCCCGGCAGTCATTCGGCAATTCTCACGCTCGGTACGGA
>JAJTYZ010000070.1 GCA_021463515.1 Chthoniobacterales bacterium
CCGTCGAAACACAACATCATTTCCAACGCCAGCTGCACGACCAACTGCTTGGCACCGGTCGTTTACGTTTTGCTCAAAGAAGGTTTTGGCGTGGAAGAGGGGCTTATGACCACGGTTCACAGCTACACGGCGACGCAAAAGACGGTGGATGGACCTTCGAAGAAAGATTGGAAAGGCGGACGTGCTGCTGCGGCCAATATCATTCCTTCAACCACGGGTGCCGCCAAAGCGGTTGGCCTCGTGCTTCCGGAAATCAAAGGCAAGCTCACCGGCATGTCCTTCCGTGTTCCGACCCCGACGGTTTCGGCGGTGGATTTGACGGTGAAGACGGTGAAAGAAACCAGCTATGAGGAAATTTGCGCTGCGATGAAAAAGGCCAGCGAGACCTACCTCAAAGGCATCCTTGCTTACACGGAGGATGAAGTGGTTTCGTCGGATTTCATTCATGACACCGCATCGAGCATATTTGATGCCGGCTCGGGTATCGGGCTTAACAACCGCTTTTTCAAACTCGTGAGCTGGTATGACAACGAATGGGGTTACAGCAACCGGTGCGTTGACCTTCTGAAAAAGGTCGCGGAAAAGCTCTAATCCACGGGAATTATTGACGGCACTCGAAGAAATTCGGGTGCCGTTTTCCATCTTACGCCATGGCTAAATTCAAAACTCTCCACGATCACGATTTCGCGGGAAAGCGCGCTCTCATTCGTGTGGACTTCAATGTTCCGCAGGACAAGACAACCGGAGCAATTACAAATAATCAGCGCATCGTCGCCGCATTGCCCACGATTCAGCATGTTCTGGATCATGGGGGAGCGGTGGTGTTGATGAGTCATTTGGGGCGTCCGAATGGGCAACGTGTGGAAAAATTCACACTGCGCCCTGTGGCGGAGGAGCTGGAAAAATTGCTGGGACGTCCGGTGAAGTTTGTGCCGTCGTGTCATGGGCCGGAGGCCGAGGCTGCCTGCGCCAATCTCCACCCTGGGGATGTCGTACTTTTAGAAAACTTGCGTTTTCACATTGAGGAGGAGGGCAAGGCAAAAGGTGCAGATGGAACCTCGATCAAAGCCGATCCTGCGCGGGTGGCGGCTTTTCGGGAGAGCCTGAGCAAACTTGGAGACATCTACATCAACGACGCTTTTGGCACGGCGCATCGCGCTCATTCTTCGATGGTGGGTGTTGCTCTTCCGCATAAAGCAGCGGGATTTTTGATGGAGAAAGAATTGAAGGCTTTTGCTTCGGTGTTGGAACACCCGAAACGTCCGCTTTTGGCCATTTTAGGAGGCGCAAAAATTGCAGATAAAATTCCGCTTATTACGAATCTCATTGAAAAAGCCGACGAAATTATCATCGGTGGAGGGATGGCTTACACATTCAAAAAAGAGAACGAAGGAATGGAAATAGGCGAGAGTCTTTTTGATGCCGAGGGGGCAAAGATTGTGCTGGATTTGGCAGCCAAGGCGAGAGCCCGTGGGGTGAATTTGATTTTTCCGGTGGACTATGTATGCGGCGATTGCTTTTCGGCGGATGCTAAAACTCAGTCCGCCGATGATGCCTCGGGCATTCCCGAGGGATGGCAGGGATTGGATGCGGGGCCGAAGTCTATTGCCCTTTATCGTGAGGCGATTCTTCGTGCCAAAACCATCATTTGGAATGGCCCTCCCGGGGTCTTTGAGTTCGAAAAGTTTTGCGGTGCCACGCGGGCGATGGCCGAAGCGGTGGCGGAAGCCACGGCAAAAGGGGCCATTACGGTGGTAGGCGGAGGCGACACAGCCACGGCAGTAAAAAAGTTTGCGGTGGTCGATAAAGTCAGCCACTGCTCTACGGGTGGCGGTGCCAGTTTGGAGTTTTTGGAAGGTAAATCGCTCCCCGGAGTTGCCGCCTTAGAATCCTGAATCACTTGCCCACATGAGCATGAGAGCTTAACCTTTTAAGAGCGATTTATCCGATGCCTTGGTGTCGGTGCAAAGCATGTTTAAGTTTTTTCATCGCCAACAGTTGGTTAAAAAAGGCCTCGCCTGCGGTAAATCACGCCGCAAGGTGGACGAAAGTCCATGGCGCGAGGCACTCGCTTGTGGATGGCTGCCTCGGATGCTCGTTTTTGTCGCCTTTGCTATTGGGTTAGCGGTGCTGATTTTTACCGGCGATCAGGCAGAGCCGCTTAAAAAATATCTTATCTGCTTTCTCGTCTTTGCCATTTCGGTGGCACAGCTTTGGGTAAATTACCCACAATCCTTTTATCGCAATTCCAGCCTCGCACTGATTTACGCGATTCTCTTTTTGCAGCTGGGAGTCATTAAAGGGCTGCTGATGTTGGCAAATTCTGGAAAAATTGATGTGCAACTTGTGCCCATGCTTATCCCTTATGCACTGGCACCTCTTGTCTTTTCAGTTCTTCTCGGGCGGCATCTGGGGCTTTTTGGCGGTATTTTGGTCAGTCTATGGGGTGCCTTTCTCATGCCGGTGATTGACACGGTATTTCTTGTAATTTCGCTGATTTCGGGTGTCGTGGCGGTTCTTTTTACATTGCAAGTACGTCGTCGCAGTCAACTCATCCGCGCCGGAGTTTATGTTGGTTTGGCCGTGTGGTTGTTGGGGGCGATCTTTGGGCAAATTGGTCCCAACATTGTGACATCGCCCGATCTGACGGATTGGATGATGGTCGGATGGCAGACGTTGGCAGCCTTCGGCGTTGGCATCGGAACGGCAGTTGTGGTGAGCGGAACATTGCCGATTGTTGAACATATCTTTGGAATCACGACGGATATTTCGTGGTTGGAGTCCGCCGATTTGAATCACCCGCTGCTTAAGCGTATGACGCTCGAAGCTCCCGGCACTTACCATCACAGCCTTGCCGTCGCTAACCTTGCCGAGGCTGGGGCGGAAGCCATTGGAGCCAATCCGACGTTATGCCGTGTATGTGCGTATTTTCATGACATCGGCAAACTCGTAAAGCCGGAGTATTTCACCGAAAACATGGTTTCCGGCGAGAATCCCCATGATGATCTTGCGCCCTCCATGAGTGCGCTCATTATTATTTCGCACGTCAAAGAAGGGGTTGATCTCGCGTTGAAACACGGGCTCAACGAGCGCATCGTGGATGTGATTCGAGAGCATCATGGCAATTCGCTCGTTCGCTATTTTTACAAACGTGCCCTACAGCAAGCAGAGGACGCCCGTCTCGGCGGAAAAATCATGAATCTGCGTTCAGATGATGTTCCTACGGTGAGCGAAGAAAGTTTCCGCTACCAGGGCACGAATCCACAGACAAAGGAAAGTGGCATTATTTGCCTTGCGGACGCGGTGGAAAGCGCGTCGCGTAGCTTGGAACGTCCGACGCCTCAACGCATCGAGGACTTGGTGGATGAAGTGATCTCGCAAAAAATGGAGGATGGAATACTTGAGGAATGCCCGTTGACCTTGGCAGACATACGCCATCTTAAAGCCAGCTTCGACTTCACGCTGCTCAACATGATGCACAGTCGCATTGCTTATCCGAAAGACGAAGAGCGTGGTTCGACAAATGGGGGACGAACGACGCCTGCGGTGACGGCATGAGCCATCCATGATGGCCGAGGCGACGGGCGTAGGGAGAAGGGTATGAAAACTCCGCCATTTCTTTGGCTAAATCGCCAGCGGATTGTACCCGCCAAAGAATTACAAGGCGGCATTACAAAAAAAATCGTGCAATCTGCTTATCCCGTCATCGTCAAGAAAGCGACACCGGATTCCGTGTTAAATGCCTTGGATGAAATTGTGGTGACGCTTGTTTCTGATCGCCGTATGGCATCCTTGCATTGTGAATTTCTCGGCGACGATTCACCGACGGATGTGATCACCTTCCATCATGGAGAAATTGTACTAAGCGCAGAAACAGCCCAACGCGAAGCACGAGAACGCAAATTGCCCTTGCCGCAAGAAATCGCACGGTATGCAGTGCATGGTCTTCTTCATTTAGCGGGTTGGATGGATGACACACCGAAAGCCGCCGCAGCGATGCGTGATGTGCAGGAGGAAATTTTACGACGCGCTTGCGGTGACTTGTGCTAGATTGCACCGATGTTTCACCCGAGCTGTCATCCTGAAATCACCGCGCAACTCACCGAGTGGTGGCGCATGGTGGAGTTATGTTTGCCCGGGCACACCCAATGCGGTGCCGCGACATTTTGCCCTACAGGATGGAAAACCTTGGAGAAGGAATGGGATGAATGGGTCGAAGAAATTTATTTGCCAACGCTCGCCTGTGATTTGTCCTTTTGTTACACGCTCTGTGCGCTGAATGAAATAGGGGACTATTTGAATTCGGATGTTATGTGCGGCTGTATGCTCGAAGGGGCGGTTGGAGAGCGGAGCATTGCCGTTGGGCGAAGGACGCTGATTGATTACTTGCCTCCTCGTGGAGCAAAGATGTTGGGGCAGTATCGCCGGATGGCACTGAATGACACGCAGCGGGGGCACATGGTTCTCGTTTTGCTGATGCGAGGTTTTATTTTCCATCTTCCCGTTCTGGAAATTTCCATCGCCCTTTTGCTGGCGGAATCCGTTCTTGGGGCGCGTTCCATCGGCGTAACATTGCCTGCCGAGCAGCTCATGGACATGATTCGTCGTGTCCGGGAGCCGACGTTCAAAGCCTTAGCGGTAGAGATTGCGGCGGTATGATTGCGGCTCCGACATTAAAACCCGAAGCGCGAGATGAGGCGCGACTTTTAACACCTTGGAATGTCGTGGTTCATAATGACCCCGTGAATTTGATGCCCTACGTGACGATGGTTTTTCAGCGTGTTTTTGGGTTTTCTCGCACCAAGGCAGAGAAGCACATGTTGGAAGTACATCATAAGGGTCGCTCCATGGTGTGGTCAGGCGAGCGTGAACGGGCAGAGGCGTATGTGGAAAAATTGCATGGATTTCTCCTGCTGGCGACCGTGGAGCAGATAAATTCCTGACCTTATGCGAATCGCTCGCCATTCGTCAGATACATGGGAAATTAGCCATATCCCATCCTTTTTTTATGAGTGCCTCCGAGATTTGCCCTCGCTTGCTGCCGTGCATGACAAGGTAAAATCGCGATTGTATCCTGATCCCGTGACAAGCGATGGGCCTGACGATTTGCGTGAGGACTGGCGGGAACATATTCAGCCGGAGTTGGAATGTCTCTTTGCGGGGAGCCGGGAAATTGTGGCCAAAGATATTGGCGGGCTGAAGCCTTCGCATGGAGAATTGCGGGTGATTGTTCCAACGGCCCATGGCGAGGCTTGGCTCAATGTTCTCAATCAGGCGCGGTTAATCATCGCGGAGAAAAACGGCTTCACCGAGAGGGATTTTCAACATAAGGAGTTCCCTGATTTTTCTACACAGCGGGGAATGGATTTGCTGCGTATGGATTTTTACGCGCATATGCAGATGTTGATCTTGGAGGCACTGGAAGAACATTGATGAAGGCTGCGGAAACAACGCAGGCCATCTTGTTGCGCCGCGCTCGCTTTAGTGAATCTAGTTATGTCTTGATTTGGCTCGCGCCCGACCAAGGAAAGCTCCGCACCGTGGTGCGGGGAACGGCAAAACGCGGCAGTACGATGCGGGGGAGATTGGATTTATTTTACTTAGTAGAAATTCAATTTGCCGAAGCAAAGAAATCCGATCTTCATTCCTTACGCGAAGTACGCCTTCTCGAAACATGGGAATCGCTGCGTGAAAATTACGCCCGCCTGTTAGCCGCCTCCTATTTCACGGAATTGTGCGATTTACTTTCCGAGCCCGGACATGCGGCGCACGGACTTTTTGGCCTTCTCCAACGCGCACTGGGATACCTTTGTAAGCATGACCCCTCCAAACGTTCTGTGGAATTTTTTGAGTCTGAAACATGCCGCCTCATGGGATTTGGTCATTCTCAGAACGCCCCGGGTGCCATCGAGGAACATGCCGGACACCTGCCCGCCAATCGTCGCCGCTTGATGAGGATGTTTGGGTGAGGGAAGGCCCGATGCGTTGCGAATCGGGCATGTATGAGTCAAGGAGCACAAGCGATCATGTCTGGGATTTTCATGGTTGATAGATAGGTCGGTATTTTCTTGATATGCCTCTCGGCGCACGGGAGAAACTCTGAGCTTCTGCTCCATGCGTATTTTTGAAATAATTGGACCCTCTATGATTGGTCCTTCGAGCTCGCATACGGCTGGTGCTTGCCGTTTGGGGTGGGTGGCGCGGGAGTTATTGGGGGAAATACCCACGGAGGTTATCGTGGGATTGCATGGCTCATTTTGGGCGACAGGCGACGGACATGGGACGAAAGAAGCAATTACAGCAGGGCTGCTGGGGTTTGCGCCGGATGATGAAAGACTCATTCAAGCACCTGTCTTGGCACGAGAGGCGGGAATGACGGTTCATTTTGATTTTCTTGATCTCGGCCCGCAGGCGCATCCCAATTCTGTGCGACTTCAACTTCGTGGAGCGAATCGTGAGGTCGCCTTGATTGGCTCTTCCGTGGGGGGAGGGAATGTGTGCGTGCAGGAAATTGACGAGCTTCCGGTAGATATTCGCGGCACCTTGGTGACCCTCATTTTATGGCATCAGGATACACCGGGATTTCTTGCGGGAATTACGGCGGTATTGGCCTGCGTGCAAATCAATGTCGCCACCATTCGCACAAGTCGTCTGCAACGTGGGGAAGAGGCGATAACGGCGATAGAAGTAGATGGGGCTGTGCCGCGTGAAGTAAGTGCTCTCTTGCAAAAGGCATCGGCCATCGAACGCATCGTATGCCTCTCTGTCTTACCGGGATTCTAACCATGCAATATCAATACCGAACGGCGGCGGAATTATTGGAGCTTTGTCGAAGTCATTCGCTATCGGTCGCGGAGCTGACTGTGCGTGGCGAGGTGGAAAATGGCATGGCAAGCCGTGAGGAAATTGAATCTCGCATGCTCACTTATTATCGAAGCATGAAAGATTCTGTTCACAAGGGATTGCAAATTACAGAACGGAGTCGCAGTGGACTTTCTGGTGGAGATTCACGTCGGGTTTTAGCTCATAGTTCAGGGCCCAACCCAAGTGCTCTCGGCGCGACTTTTGAACGCTGCATTGCTTACGCTTTGGCGGTGTTGGAAACAAATGCCGCGTTTGGTCGTATTGTGGCAACGCCAACGGCTGGAAGTGCGGGAATCTGCCCGGCGTGTTTGCTGACATGGCAGGAAGAACGGAAGGCGACGGACAAAGTCACAATGCAGGGATTATTTACAGCGGCGGGTATTGGGCGCGTGATTGGTCTCGGCGCCTGTTTTTCCGGTGCGCGGGGGGGATGTCAGGCGGAAGTGGGGAGTGCCAGCGCGATGGCGGCGGCAGCAATTTGCGAGCTAGACGGCGGGTCGCCGGAGGATGTGGTTCATGCTGCGGCATTAGCTTTGCAAAATACCTTAGGACTTATTTGTGATCCGATTGGAGGCTATGTGGAGGCTCCCTGTATGATGCGTAACGGACTTTTTGGGCTACATTCTTTTGGAGCCGCTGCGGTCGCTCTCAGTGGTGTTCGCAGCATCGTGCCTTTTGACGAAGTGGTATCCGTCCTTCGTGAGGTCGGCAATAAAATGCCACGAATTTACAAAGAGACGGCAGAGGGTGGACTTGCCACAACACCGACGGGATTGCAATTTTTACGACATCCAAAACCTGCCGGTGACAGAGGATTCAAGGCTTCGCAATGGCCGCAACCGGAGGCGTAAAACTCAGTTGGACGTTCACCCACGCATTTTTAATTTTTCAAAATGAGGGCCGATTGAGGTGAGATTTGGCCAGCCCGGCTGACGGGGAAGGTGCCCACCGCCGTGATCGCAAAGGGCCACAACATTGGCAGCAGCGGCGGTGACGTGTGGGTTAAAGCCCGCGAGAATGAGAGAGGTCGCCTCCCGGACTCGAACCATAAATCACTCAATGTTTCCCATCCCCATCCGGACGCTTTGTGATTTCGTTGCGTATCTCATGTTTTTAACTTCGAAAGAATTTTCAAACGAAACTTAAAAAACATGTTGACATCTTTTTCAGAATGTGTCAAACAAGAAGGAGATTACTTTTCAAGTTTCCCTCATTTATGAAGACACGAGGTTTTTTTACAATTTCTCCGAGGAATCCATGGAAGTGTAGGAGGGCATTTACCTTGGTAGAAATGTTGGTAGCCGTCGCCATTTTGATATTTTTGGCGATGCTGCTTATTCCTGGAATTAAGGGTGTGGTTTCAAAATCTCAAGGCGTCCATTGCATGAGCAATCTACGCCAAATTGGCTTGGGAGTTGCCAGCTATACCGCAGAGCACAATGGGGCATTTCCTCGGGGCGGTTGGAATGATGGGAATGGTGTACCGTTTGAGCAGCCTTATTTAGATGGCATCGCGTGGCTGTCGGACATCTACCCTTATGTGGGAGAGAACCGAGACATCTTTGTGTGTCCTTCGGGAAAAAACCAATCTCCTACGGGTCTTTCCTCGTGGATTCGTATGCCAGGCGGTAAATCCTCCGATCCCAAATACCCCTTTCATTACGCGTACAATGCGCACCTCAATTCCAATCGGCTCAATTTACTTAACAACACGCACGTTCAGGCATTTGTAAATAGGGTGGCGGCGGTGCGGAATCTTTCGGGACTTCCCGTTATGATTGACATTGTTTTTCAGAATAATTTTTCCGGTGATTTTCCGGTTTTTGAACCCAATCCCTCCGACACAGCCGCCCAAATTTTTGCAGCGCGACATAGTGAGAGAGGCAATGTGTTGTGGGGAGATGGCTCGGTAAGCTCCATGACATTCAAGGAGTGGGTAAGTGCTCCTGCGACACGAATTTCTAGTGGAAGTTGGAAAAACTACCGCTTTTGCACAGGAAATTATCCATGACAATTCTCCGCCTTTTACCTGCGAGCGTCGTTCTTATCGGCATTATCACTTTTGCGTCCTGCAAGAAACAACCAGCACCTATTGCCTCTATTGATAAAACGGAAGATCTCCGCCACCGGCTTGAACAGGCACTTGCGACGGGAGAAAAAGAAATTGTTTTGCCGCCGGGGCGTTACCGTGTGACACCAAAAAACCGCGAACATTTGGCTCTCCGTGGCGTATGTGACCGCGTCATTATTGCCGATGGTGTGGAGGTAATATGCACCGAAACGACACGCGCCCTGACCATTGAAAATTGCCATAATGTGACATTGCGTGGCCTGACGATTGACTATGATCCGTTGCCTTATACGCAGGCTCGCATTGAGGAAATTTCGTCCGACGCGTCGCGGCTGAAAGCCCGCGTGATTGACGGCTATCCGCACGCGGAAGCAGGTTCGGGGAGCGTCGAAATTTTTAATCCCGAGACCAATCGTTTGCGGGGACGAATGACTTATTATGGCACGCGTTTTGAGCCTATGGCAGATGGTATGGTGTTATTGGTTAAGAATCGCGTGCAGCCGGAATTGGCGATGGAGAGGGGGGGGGATATTGCGGTCTTTAAGGTTCCCCACGCACCCGGAGGAGAAATGCCGCATGCGATTATGTCAACCGATAGCACCGGATTGGTTTTTGAAAATGTGACACTCTATGCCTCAAATGTTTTTGGGTTTTTCGAAAACGGATGCGATGGCTCTAAATATCTTGGTTGCACGGTGGAACGTCGTCTGCTGGATCGCGACATCTTGCCACGGGCCTATCCGCGTTTGCGCTCGTTAAATGCCGATGCCTACCACTCCAAAAATGCGCATCATGGCCCAACTTATGACCACTGCGTGGCGCATTTTATGGGGGATGATGCGATTGCCATTAATGGCGATTTTCATTTTGTCACGCAAGGGGAAGGGCGTGTTTGGCGGGTGTTGGCTAAGGGAAAGATGAACATGCAAACGGGTGATGAGGTGCAGATATTCACTTACGATGGTAGGCGTTTGGAAAATCGAAAAATTCTTTCACTAACGCCGGATGGTACGGCTACGGAGGAGGAACGTGAGCTGGTGATACAACAGCAGATGAATGAGGCGCTGCGAAAGACAGGGCTAACATCCGCATGGCGCGTGGAGTTAGACCGTGTGGAAAGTGTTCCACCGGGCACCTTGATTTGTTCTGCCGATCGTATTGGCAACGGATTTTCTATTCGCAATTGCCATGTAGGCTTTAATCGTTCGCGTGGCATTTTGGTCAAAGCCGGACATGGAGAAATTTCCGATAATGTGATTGAGGGTTCTGTTATGACCGGCATTTTAATTTCGCCGGAATACTGGTGGTTGGAGGCGGGACTTGCGGATGATCTTATCATTGCCAACAACCGCATTGAGCAAGGCAGCGGCATGGGAATTGCGGTGGTTGCCGAGGGAGGAGATCACACCCTGGCACCCGCCGGTGCTTTCCGTTCTCTTCGCGTCATTGGAAATATCATTCGTGGCGGAGCTTCGCCTGGGCTTCTTCTTACATCCATTCGTGGCCTTACCGAGGAAAACAACACGGTAGAACCAGACCCAAATATAGAACTTCTCCCATGGCATATCGGACCGTGGGGGCACGACGGAATTACGCCTGTCATACACATGAACGTCGAATGATCACACGCCTCTTTACGCTCATTTTATTTTTCCTCTGCGCCGTAACAGGAGGTCATGCGGAAGATGTTCCAAAGACGTTGCGGCTGTTAACGGTAGGAAATAGTTTTGCCTATAACGCCACCAAATTTCTTCCCGACTTAGCGAAAGCTTCGGGGAATAAGATTGAAATTCACGCGGCAAATTTTCGAGGTGCCTCCTTGGAACTGCATTGGAAAACAGCCCAACTTGCAGAGAACGGAAAATCTTCGGGGGCCATTTACCCGCCCAAAAAGAGAGGGGCACCCAAACGTACACTGAAGGATTTTTTGCAGGACGGTACGTGGGACATTATCACCATTCAACAGGCGAGTGCTCTCAGTGATGATGCGACAACCTATCGCCCGTTTGGCCCCAATCTCGTGGCCTATCTCAAAAAATACGCGCCACAAGCTGAGATCGTGATTCACGAAACATGGGCATATCGCAACGATGATCCGCAATTTAAGGGTGGTAGTACTCCCGCCACCATGCACGACGGATTGCGCCGTGCTTACCGAGAACTCGGCGAGGAACTTGGCCTGCGTGTTGTTCCCGTAGGAGATGCCTTTGCGCTGGCGGCCACGCGGCCGGAGTGGACATTTCGAGCAGATGCGTCGTTTGATCCTTCCACAATCAATTACCCCGAAGTGCCGCCACAACCGCACTCCCTGCATGTGGGATGGACTTGGTTTATGAAATCAAAGGGGCCGAAGTTTGCGCTCGATGGACATCACGCCAATATCTTTGGCCAATACTTGGGCTCTTGCGTATTTTACGAATTTCTTTTTAACCGCAGTGTGATTGGCAATCCGTTTGTTCCAACCGGCATCACTCCTGACCAAGCACGTTCGCTGCAAGAAATTGCCCACGAAGTACGAGGCACCGTCCGTGCCCAGGCTCATTGATGATGAAGTCACCTTTGATTTTTGAACCTTCTCCGCATCGTGATTTTACGCCGCTCGTTCGCGAGGCCTTGTGTCATTCCGCGTCCCCTCATTTCATTTTTAAACCCGGACATTACAATTTTCATCCGACCTTTGCTCTGGAGCACTATGTGTTTGTTTCCAATAATGATGAAGGACTCAAGCGAATTGCCTTCCCACTTTTTGGGCGGCAAGGCGTGATGATTGAGGGAAATGGGGCACTCTTTATTTTTCATGGAGGCATTGTCCCTTTTCTCGTGTCACAGTGCTCCAAAGTTTGTCTGCGCGGATTTTCCCTTGATTGGAAAATCCCTTTTCACGGAGAAGCGGAGGTGTTGACTGCAGATTCTCAAGGTGCTGATGTTCTGATTCTCGAGGGGTTTTCTTATCGTGTCGAAAACGACCGTCTCGCTTTTGGTACAGAGCCGTTTGAAGTGCGGAACATTCTTGCTTTTGATGCCCTGCGGCGGGAAACCGCTTTTTTGACACGCGATCATTACGGCGTCGTTCCTCGTTGTGTGCCCAGTAAAACTATTCCCCGCGGGGTCCGCCTAGAAATGGCCTTTAACGACCCGCTTCCTGCACCGGGTGATATTCTCGCGATCATGGGTGAACGACGCGATTATCCGGGCATCATCCTCGATGGCGTTGCTGAGGCGACTTTAGAAGACATTACAATTCATCACGCAGGAGGGATGGGCATCATTGCGCAGCGCAGTGAAGATATTACCCTGCGCCGCGTCCATGTTACTCCCTCGGAAGGACGCATGATTTCCACGACGGCGGATGCCACGCATTTCGTCCATTGTCGAGGTCACGTTCAGATCGTTGATTGTGTTTTTGAAAATCAGATGGATGACGCTGTGAACATTCATGGTATTTATGCGCCGATTGTGGAGAGTTCTTCGCCGGAGATCGTACTTGTACGGCTCCGTCACCCGCAGCAGTTTGGGGCAACCATCGCGAGGGTGGGGGATCAATTGGAATTGGTGCGTGGGACGACGTTGGAGACTTTTCATAAAACCACCGCAGATCAGGTGGAGATTTTGAATAAGGAATATGTGCGTCTTCGACTTGGGGATGAAATCGCCGAGGAAATTCATCCCGGAGATGTCCTCAACAACCTCACATGGCATCCCAGCATTGAAATTCGTGCTTGTCGTTCTTGCGGCAATCGCGCTCGTGGATTTTTGCTTTCCAGCAATCAGAAAACAGTGATTAAAGATAACGAATTTCACACACCGGGTGCAGCGATTCTGGTGGCGAGTGATGCCTACGATTGGTTTGAGAGCGGGCCGGTGGAGAGCCTGCTGATTCGTGGTAATCGCTTTCTAAATTGCAATTATGGCATCTGGGGCCATGCCGCTATTCAAATTCTTCCTCGCATTGCAAAGCCTGATTCTTCCCTGCCGCGTTATCATCGCAACATTCGTATCGTTGAAAATTATTTCGAGGTCTTTGATGCCCGACTCATTTATGCTCGCAGCGTGGAGGGTTTGGAGATTGAAAAGAATCACATTCTTTTTACCGATGTGTATCCTTCTCAACATCGAAGTTCCGAGGCCTTCGAGATCAAACAATGTGTCCAAGTAAAGCTTCATGATAATGTCTTTGAAAACGAAACACCGTTTGTATGACGTCACAGCCGAACATTCTTCTCATTACCAGCGATCAACAGCATTGGCGCACATTAGGAAAAAATCTTCCGGGGATTAAAACCCCCAATCTTGATCGCCTTGCCGATCAGGGAACGCTTTTTCATCGCGCCTATTGCCCCAACCCCACCTGCACACCCACGCGTGCTTCACTTCTCACAGGACAACAACCCTCGCGCCATGGTGCTTGGTCTCTTGGCACAAAACTTTCTGAATCGGCGGAGACTGTCAGTGAGCTTTTTTCTCAAGCCGGCTACGATACCGCTCTCATTGGAAAAGCTCATTTTCAGCCTTTGCGTGAAACGCCGGAGTATTCTTCGCTGGAGAGTTATCCCCTTCTGCGTGATTTAGATTTTTGGCGCAACTTTCACGGGCCGTTTTACGGCTTTGAGCATGTGGAATTGGCTCGCAATCATGGCGACGAATGTCATGCCGGGCAGCATTACGCGCTTTGGATGGAGGAAAAGGGACTGACGAATTGGCGGGATCATTTTCACAATCGTTGGAACGAATTTGCCTTTGGCGAAAAAATCAATCCTCCGCAAAAACACCGATGGACACTCCCCGAAGAATTTCATCCCAATGCGTGGATCGCCGAACGTTCCATCGTGCGCATGGATAAGGCGCAACAGGAAGGAAAGCCGTTTTTTTTATGGGCAAGTTTTTTTGACCCGCATCCTCCCTACCTCGCTCCCGCACCATGGGACACGATGTATGATCCGAACACCGTCGAAATTCCTTCAGCAGACCCCGAGGAATTAGAAAATGCGACACCGCTTTTGCGCGAAGCGATGAAGGAAAATCCGGACTTCAGCGCATGGCAGGAAACCGAATTTGAAAATCACGGACTGCATAGTCATGTGCATGACCGCGCGACGTTGGCAAAAAATATCGCCGTTTATTATGGAATGATTAGCCTTCTGGATAAATACGTCGGGCGTATTTTGGATCACCTTGACGCCACGGGGATGGCAGAAAACACCCTTGTCGTTTTTACGTCGGATCATGGTCATTATTACGGTCACCATGGTCTCATCGCGAAAGGGCCATTTCACTTTGAAGATGGTATTCGGGTTCCTTTTCTTGCACGAGGCCCGGGTTGGCGTCGTGGGGTTGAAACCGAGGCACTGACCAGTCTTATTGATCTCCCTGTGACATTTCTTTCCGCAGCGGGGATCAAGATTCCTCGCATGATGCAAGGGGTAGATATGGGGCCTGTTTTGCGCGGGGAAAAGAACGCGGTGAGAGACAATGTGGTGGTGGAATTTCGACATCAGCCATCCGCGCTGTATCTCAAAACTCTCGTGGAGTCAGGGCACAAACTCACTGTCTATTTCGATCAACCCTATGGCGAACTTTACGATCTTGAGGCTGATCCGGGAGAAACGAGAAATCTTTGGAATGATCCCTCGCGGGCAGCTTTGCGTGAGGAGCTAACGCGTCGTCTCCTGTATGCTGAAATGGGTGCCGAGCCGCTGTGGATGCCACGCCTTTCCAATGCGTGAATCGCGCCGTTATGACTTCTTTGTGTCTCGACGTTTTTTTTGAAAAGGCAACTCCGCACGATTTTCTCTCGGTGGCGGCGTTAGATCGCGTTGTTTGGCAGGCATCGGCGGGTGGTAAATATATTCCCGATGGCGAGCACACGTGGCGTATCTGGTGCGAACATGCCCTCACGGTTGTTGGGAAAGATTCGCAGGGAAAGGTAGTGGCTGCGTTGTTGGCGTTTCCTTGTGCGAATCAATCCTATTGCCTGCACAAAGTTATGGTGGCTCCGTCGCATCAAGGGCAGGGGATGGGTGCCAAGCTCTTCGATGTGCTGATCTCTGAACTTGACCGCCTCGGGGTAGATTGCTTCCTCACCGTTTCGCCGAGTAATACGAGAGCACTGAAACTTTATCGTCGTTACGGCTTCACGAAGGAAAATTTTGTGCAGGGCTTTTATCGTCCGGAAGAGGATCGCCTTATTCTCATACGGCAGAGCGTTGAAATGACAACGACGCGATGAAAATTGAAGCACTCCATATTTACCGCGTTCGCATGCCGCTTTTAGAGCCGTGACGAACATCTTATGGGAGTGATGACGCAATTGAATCGGTGTTGGTGGAAATGCGAGCGGAAGGAAGAGTGGGGTGGGGGGGAAAGTACACCCCTCGCGCTGCCTTATGATAGTGCTGAATATGCGGCGGGTGTCTTTAGTTAGAGAGTTCCTTAGGAGTCATGCAATGTGCGGCTCTCGCGACGTTGCCCAATTTTCTATATCCGTCCGATGTATTTCCCTCGTCACGATTTTATGCCGAAGACCTTTCGACTCCCGCCATTGCCCATTCCTCGCCGTGGCATGTGACTTTGACGGAGTCTCCGGGAACGGGCGCAACGCCGGATATTCATCGGCTGAAAAAACGGACGCTCGAAAAAGCAGCATTTGGTATTTGAGGTGTAAGGCATGGTGTTTGTTGAGCGTTGAAATTTCCGGCGTTGCTTTGTGAGGACGATTTCCTGTAAGGTGGTGAATATGACACGGATTGCTTGTCTCCTCTGCATGGCTTTGGCCTTTACGGGTTGTTACACGCTGAAAAGCCCCACTCCCAAACGCGCGCCTCTCACAGACGCACAACAAACACTTGTAGATCCTTCGCGTCGCGCCCCGGATGGTACCACTTACAAGCGTAATCAGCCGCAGGGCCTCGGCCCTCATAGCGAACTTAAAGAGGCGAGCATCCGTGGAGTTCATACTCATGTAGGGAGCCAGCCTTGAAGGTCTCCACTCAGTCCAAGGTATTAAAGCAAAGCGGGCGAGCATTCTCCCGCACAAGTCGAGGGAAAACGGCTATGTTTGAGCCGTTGTCAATTCTCTCTTTATCCGATACAAGAAAGCCTTTGGTGCTTATTTCATGAAAATTGTCAGCATTACCGGGGAAGATGTTATTCCGCCTCTTGCCAGCAGCCTATGGAAGCCCAAGAGCGACCTCTTCGATAAATGCGCGGCCTATGATGAACCGGCGCGGGCAAGGGCATTGGGGATTTATCCGTTTTTTCGGCCGATTGAGGAAATGGACGGAGCGGAAGTTCTATGTGAGGGCAAGCGTGTCATCATGGTTGGTGCCAATAACTATCTCGGTTTGGCCAATGATCCCCGTGTCGTGGAAGCAGCGATTGCGGCTACGCGAAAGTATGGGCTCGGCTGTACAGGATCGCGCTTTCTGAGTGGGAATTTGATGATTCACGAGCAATTGGAAGAATCTCTGGCGGCTTATATGGAGAAGGAGGCATCGCTTCTTTTTTCAACAGGATATTTTGCCAATCAAGGTGCCTTGACGAGTTTGTTTGAGGACGGAGATTACATTCTTTGCGATAAAGAAAATCACGCCAGCCTCATTGATGGATGCCGTATGTCCGCGGCCAAAATTATTCCTTTTTCCCACAATTCTCCGGATTCCTTGCGGCGACGTTTGGCACGCTTGCCGGCAGAAGCGGGGAAGATGGTTGTGATTGATGGGGTCTTTAGCATGTCGGGTGATATTGCGCGATTGCCGGAATTAATGGCTGTTGCAAAGGAGTTTGGAGCCAAGTTTTATGTGGATGAGGCTCATGCTCTGGGTGTCATTGGTCCGGATGGACGTGGAACGGCACACCATTTTGGAAAGGCCAATGATGCCGATCTTATCATGGGGACATTTTCAAAATCTCTTGGTTGCATGGGTGGATTTCTTGCCGGTGATGAAGATGTGATTCAATACATTCGCCATAAAGCGCGGTGTTTTATTTTTACCGCATCACCGCCTCCGGCTGTGGCAGGTGGTGTCCTTCGTTCTTTGCAAATTATGCAGGAGGAACAATGGCGGATGGTTAAGCTTTGGGAAAATACCCATCGCATGCACAAGGAGTTTCGTTCGCGAGGATTCCACATTGGAACGACGGAAACGCCGGTGGTACCAATTCTTGTCGGCGATGAACAAAAGGCTTTTTTCTTTGCGCAAAAACTTTTCGATAATGGCGTCTTTGCCACGCCGGCCATTTATCCTGCTGTACGTCGCGGTCAGGCCATCATTCGCACCAGCTATATGGCCACGCATACGCCTGAGCAACTTGATCATGTGCTTGAAGCTTTCGAGCGCATTGCCTGTGAACTCCGCATCTTTGAAGACGATGCCTACCAACGCGCCGCTCGTGAAATTCCACAAAGGCATCCACATCCGCCTGTGCCAAAGCCGGGCCGATCTGCGGCGATTTGAAAATTGCGCCGAGGATATTCTTGGCGACGCTCTGCAGTTTGTGCCGCCCATCCCGGGTGATGTGGCCGGCACCTTTTCTCCGAAAGCACCGTTTTCTCGGATGCACGGAGAATTGGCCCCATTTCTTGCGCTTTACGAGGGACGCCCCGTAGGACGCATTGCGGCTATTCTCAATCGCTCCCATAATGAATGTCATCATGATCGCATGGGCTTTTTTGGGTTTTTCGATTTTGCGGATGACGCTGCGGCAGCCGCGCTCTTTGGGGCGGCTTGCGCGTGGTTGCGAGAGCGTGGCCTGACGTCCATTCGTGGCCCCTATTCGCCGAGCATCAATGATGTTTGCGGTCTGCTTTCTGAGGGATTTGAACTCCCGCCTTCGGTGTTTATGCCATGGAATCCGCCGCGTTATAGTGCCACCTATCGCGCCTTGGGATTAGAAGAAGTGCGCACGCTTTATTCATTCCGTATTCCCCTCGATGTTCCGGCTCCTGCGGTGGTGGAAAAAATGGCGCAACGTGCGCGGCAACGCAGTGGGCTTACCGTTCGTCCGTTTAATCTTCAGGCACTGAATGACGAACTTCGTATTCTGCAGCGTCTCTACAATGTCACTCTCGATCGTAATTGGGGTTATGTGCCGATTAAATGGGAAGACCTTGAACATTCCGCAGAAGGGCTCAAAGCCATTGCCGACCCCAATATGCTTTTCTTTGTCATGCACGAGGGACGCGAGGTTGGCTATTCCATTTCACTGCCGAACATCAATATCTTCCTCCACCGCACGCGTTCATGGCCTCGTGGCGTTTGGCGGTTTTTACCGCTGTTGTGGTTTCTCAAAACGTCCAAGCCAGGAGATGCGAGGCATCTTATCCTTGGGGTGGAACCGGAGTTTCGTCATCGTGCGGGTGTGGCACCAATGCTGTTTCAGGAAACTTTCAAACGCGTGAGTGCCGCAGGAAATCCTTCTGCCGAGATTTCGTGGATCGAAGCTAATAATACCGAAATTGTACGCGCCATTGAGGTAATGGGAGGGTATCAGGAAAAAACTTACACCATTTGGGAAAAGGAACTTTAAGGCGTTATGCGAATTTTAATCACAGGAGCCACGGGATTTATTGGACGCACACTTGTTATGCACGCTTTGCGAGACGACAGCATCACCGAAGTGATTGCGCCGGTGCGCTCGGTCGAGAAATTACGAACGCAACTTACACGGGAAGGGGTGCCGGAAAGCCCCAAGCTCCGCATCATGGAAGCCGAAGCTCCCGACTGGAATTTTCGTGATCTCGGTGCGGTTGATCGCGTGGTTCACGGTGCCGGCGTGTTGTTTAGCCGCTCACGCGATGCCTATTTTCGTATCAACGTCGAAGGAACGACGCAACTTTTGCAAACGCTTCGCGGCAGTCCGCGGGTTGTCATTCTTTCCTCACAATCAGCAGGGGGCCCCACGCCCAAGGGGGCTTTTGCGAAGAAGGTCGGTGATTCCGATCGCCCTCTCTCATGGTATGGTGCTTCGAAACTCCGCATGGAATTAGCAGTTCGTGAAATGGCACCCCGCTTTCCTGTTTTACTCCTGCGTGCGCCTATGGTTCTTGGCCCGGGCGATATGGCGACATTGCCGCTTTTTCGGATGGTGCGTGGAAAAATTTGGCCCAAACCCGGATGGCGCTCGAAGTATTTTAGCTGGATTGCATCCGAAGATTTGGTGACAGCCTGCAACGCATGGTTTGCGCTGGATACCGCAGAAGTTCAAACCATGCACATCGCCGAACCCGATGTCATTTGTGACGCTCAACTCATGCGAACGGCAGCACTGGTAAGCGAACGGCGTGGCATTTTGCTTCCTGTCCCCCAGATGTTACTGCGCCTTGTCGCTCTCGCTTCCCAATTCATGCCGTCCATCGGCGAAAAAGTTCCCTCCCTCACTCCCGATCGCGCTCGTGAAATTTGGCCCAACCGTTGGGTATTGGATACAGAACCGTTTTACGAAATGACCGGTTGGCGTGGAACAGCAACATTAGAAGAAACGTTAGCGCGAACTTTGGCATGGTTTCGACGTGAGGGGTTGATATGACGCAGAAAAAAAGGGCTACGGATAA
Source organism: Chthoniobacterales bacterium (assembly GCA_021463515.1). Classification (GTDB taxonomy): domain Bacteria; phylum Verrucomicrobiota; class Verrucomicrobiia; order Chthoniobacterales; family JACTMZ01; genus JACTMZ01. The sequence continues at coordinate 19,485 of JAJTYZ010000070.1, forward strand.
AATGGAGGCACCCCCTATCTTGACGATTGGACACTCGACGCGCTTGCTGGAAGATTTTATTGCGTTGCTGAAAGCCCATGGTGTCACCCGCATCGTGGATGTACGGACGATTCCACGCTCGCGCCATAATCCGCAATTTAATCGCGAGAGCCTGCCGCAATCTTTGGAAAACGAAGGGATCGGCTACACGCATCTTGCAGAACTTGGGGGGCTTCGGCACACGAAGGAGCCATCGCCCAACACCGGTTGGCGCAACACGTCGTTTCGCGGCTATGCGGATTATATGCAGACGCCGGAATTTACGGCGGCCATCGTACGCTTAATTGACATGTCGCAGCATGATCGCCTTGCGGTCATGTGCGCCGAGGCCGTTCCGTGGCGTTGTCATCGTTCGCTCATTGCCGATGCGTTACTTGTTCGAGGCATTCCGAGCGAAGATATCCAAAGCCTTACCCGCACACAGCCTCACAAGCTTACACCATTTGCTAAAGTGGAGGGGCAACATATTACTTATCCGCCTGTGGATGCGCTGCCAGGATTTTAAAATGATTTCGATTTTTGGAGGCGGCTTAGACAATGCGGCTTGCCTTTGTGCGCTGGGCTTTTGAGGATGCGCGCTTCTATGACGACGGCCCGTGTCACTTTTGCCCGCCGCTTGGTGAGTACCCTGCTTATGTGGGCTATCGGACTTGGAACCATTCTCTCCGGCTACGAGCAGCTTTTTTTCATTACGATATCCGGCCTTGGGTTGCTGGGATTGTGGGAGTACTACGAGATGCTGGATCGTCGTGGGATTCCCAATTTCAAACTCACCGCCCTCATTACGGCTGTCATTTTTTTTATCGGTAGTTTTTACACGTTTCGCTCCGTAGATCATCATGACAAGTCCTACGATTTTGAAATTGCAGTGCTCGTGGTATTTCTGATGGTGGTTTTTGGGCGTCAGATGTTTCGCCGCACACGCGATAAGAATCCGTTGGAAACGATGGTTTATACTCTCTTTGGGCTGCTCTACATCGTGTGGCTTTTTAATTTTCTTACCAAAATTGTCTATCTCCCGCCACGGGATGCGATGGGATATACGACAGGGCAGTATTACGTGCTTTACCTCGTACTCGTGACAAAGTTTAGCGATATGGGTGCTTATGTGGTTGGCTCCTTATGTGGCCGACACAAACTTGTGCCGCATATTAGCCCCAAAAAAACATGGGAAGGATTGGCGGGAGCGATGGGCTTTTCGTTCGCAGGGAGTTTTGGGCTTTGGATGTTGATTCCGGTTCGCTTGTCGGTTTTTCATGCGGCGGATGTGGCCGTTCTGGGATTGCTCCTGGGATTTACGGCTGTCCTTGGAGATTTGGCGGAGTCCATCGTGAAACGCAGCATTGACGCTAAGGATTCCGGCGGATTGTTGCCCGGGATTGGAGGCGTGCTGGACCTCATGGACAGTCTGCTTTTCACGGCACCCATTCTTTTCTTTTATATGCGGCTTGTGTTGGGATTACCGACACCATGACGCCACGAAATATCGTTCTTCTCGGAGCTACCGGTTCCATTGGGCGAAGTGCCTGCCGCGTGGCCAAAGATTTACCGCATCGCGTTCGCGTTGTGGGGATGTCTGGTTACCGCAATATCACGAGGCTCGCCGAGGAAGCGAATACATTGCATCCCGAGGCACTGGCGGTACCGGATGAGCAAAGTGCCGCAGAATTACGCGCCAAATTGGATTATCGCCCCAAAGAAATTTTCATCGGCGAGGAAGGGCTTTGTCGTCTCGTGCAAATGGAGGGAGCAAACATGGTGTTGGTTGCCATTGTGGGGATGGGGGGCTTGCGCCCAACTTTGACCGCCGTGGAAGCAGGGCGTGATATTGCGTTGGCGAGTAAGGAAGTGTTGGTGGCTGCGGGAGAAATTGTGATGGCCGCAGCCCAAGCATACGGCGTTCGCATTCTTCCAGTGGATAGCGAACACAATGCCATATTTCAATGTCTCGAAGGGCATAAGTCGTGTCATGTCAAACGCCTTATTCTCACGGCGTCAGGTGGTCCTTTTCGCTCGTGGTCGGTGGAAAAGTTGAATGTCGCCACGCGTGAAGAGGCACTCAAACATCCTACATGGAGGATGGGAGAAAAAATCACGATTGATTCAGCCACTTTGTTTAACAAGGGATTGGAAATGATCGAGGCGCGTTGGCTTTTTGGATTACCCATGGAGCGCATAAGCGTGGTGATTCATCCGCAGAGCATCATTCACTCGATGGTGGAGTTTGTGGATGGATCTGTTTTAGCGCAAATGAGTCATTCCGATATGCGCTTTCCCATACAATATGCGCTGACATGGCCCGATCGAATTTCAGGGAGTCTGCCACCTCTCGATTTTACAAAACTTGGACAACTGGATTTTGAAGAACCGCGCTATGGTACTTTTCCTGCGTTGAGTTTAGCGCGTCAGGCTGTGGAGCGGGGAGGGATGGTTCCGGCAGCTCTTAACGCCGCCAATGAAGTTGCCGTCGCTGCATTTCTCGATGGAAAAATTTCCTTTCCCAAAATTTGGGAAACCGTAGCCCGCGTGTTGGAACGTTTTCCCAATGGCGATGCAAGTAACCTTGAAACGCTGCTCAAAGCGGATGGCAAGGCGCGTCAGTTAGCCGATGAAATTATCACCGCAGGTTAATTGACGCTCTTTGCGCGGGTGAGGGGAGCGTGACCGCTTTTAGCGATCGCACTCACCCATCACAAAATCAATACTGCCGAGAATCGCGGGCACATCGCTGACGTAATGGCCGGGCAAGATTTTCGGCAAGATGCTGAGATTGGCAAAACTTGGGGCGCGAATTTTAAGGCGATAAGGAACCCCGCCACCTCGGCTGTTGATGTAAAATCCCAACTCGCCCTTCGGGTTTTCGGAAGCGGAATAAACTTCGCCCGCAGGCGCATCAATACCCTGAGTGACGAGGATAAATTGATGAATCAGCTCCTCCATTTTCGTGAGAACATCGGGCTTCACCGGCAGGAGACCCTTGGGATTTTCCACGCAAACGGGGCCAGTTGGCATCTTGGTGAGAGCTTGTTCGAGAATGCGGGCACTTTGACGCATTTCTTCCATGCGAACGAGGTAGCGATCAAAGCAATCACCGACCGTCCCCACAGGAACTTCAAAGTCATAGTGTTCGTAACCAAGATAAGGATGCGCTTTACGAATGTCGTAATCGGCACCTGTGCTTCGCAAATTCGGGCCGGTGATGCCGTAAGCGAGAGCGTCTTCGCGAGTGATCGTTCCTACGTTTTTCGTGCGATCTAACCAAATCGGATTCCGCGTGAGAAGTTTGTCTATTTCGTCAAGACAAGGGAGCAGTTCTTTAATGAATGCGCGAACACGGCTTGGAAAATCTTCCGGCATATCACGCGTCATCCCTCCAATGCGCGTGTAAGTCGTGGTAAAACGTGCGCCGGTAAGTTGCTCGCAGAGATTGTAGATCGTTTCGCGTTGCGTGAAGGTATAAAGAAAGACGGTCATGGCACCGATATCCATCGCATAACATCCAATGCCGAGAAGGTGGGAAGAAATGCGTGCCAACTCACAACACAGCACGCGAATGGCTTGCCCACGCGGGGGAAGTTTCCAGTCCATCAATTTTTCCACAGCCAAGGCATACGCCACGTTATTGGCCATGGGCGCGAGATAATCCAAACGATCCGTGTAGGGAACGAATTGATTGTACTGCATGGTCTCCGCAATTTTCTCATCCCCGCGATGCAAATACCCAATGTCCGGCGTCGCTTTGGTAATGACCTCGCCATCCAGCTCCAGCACGATCCTCAGCACGCCGTGAGTGGACGGATGCGAAGGGCCCATGTTGATTGTCAGACTCTCACCAAGCGGACCTCCATTTTCGAGGGCTTTGCTTTCCGCCTCGCGGGCACGCATGGCGACATCGGGTGACTCATAGACGGTGGACATCAGAGCGATTGTCGCGTTAGTTGCTTGTTTTTGCAATCTTCGGTCACCGCTTCGGAAAAAAATTACACTGCACCGCAGGGGAGATTTTTTTCATCATTGATTGCCAACCTCTCCGCCAATAGGGTATTAGACGAACTTTTAACTACACATCTTATGTCAACCAACCTCACCAAACGCGACATGGTCGTCAGCATCAGCAAAGAAGTCGGCATCACCCAGCAGCAAGCCTTCGCCGTCATCCAGAAAACTCTCGACCAAATCACGGCAAGCCTTGCGCAAGGCAATAATGTCGAGCTGAGAAACTTCGGTGTTTTTGAAGTGCGTCTCACCAAACCGCGTTTGGGGCGGAATCCTAATAAACCGGAAATTGATGTCACCATCCCGGCACGCGCCATTGTGAAATTTACGGCAGGAAAAGTGATGCGTGAGAAGGTTCTACGCCGAACGGAACTGATGCTCGATTAGCGGGTATTTGTTGAACGCCTAACGCTTCGGCCAAAACTTTTTCGCTCGGACGCTCATTGGCGCATTGCTTGAGCGGCGGTTTGCGTTATTCTATCCGGTCGCTGTCGGTTCTATGGGGGCCGCAGCGAATTCGGCATGGCATCTCGAAAACGTTCCACTTCATCGCAGCTCCCTCGTGTTCCAAGCATTCGCGTTCGCGGGGCACGCCAAAACAATCTTCAAGGCATAGACCTTGATCTTCCGCGTGGACTTCTCCACGTCATCACCGGCCCCAGCGGTTCGGGAAAATCTTCGCTTGCCTTTGATACAATTTATGCCGAGGGGCAAAGGCGTTACATCGAAACATTTTCGCCTTACACGCGGCAATTTTTTGATCGTATGGACAAGCCGCGGGCGGATGTTATTGAGGGCATTCCTCCGGCGATCGCGATTGAGCAATCGAACAATGTTAAAACAACTCGTTCGACGGTTGGCACGATTACCGAGATTAATGACTACCTCAAACTTCTTTTCCCTCGCCTCGCCATAGCGTCGTGTCCGTCTTGTCAGCGTCCGATTCGCCCCGAAACCGCACGGAGCATCGTGCGTGAGGTGCAATGTCTTTCTCGTGGAAAACACTTATTGGTGACTTTTCCGGTTGGAACGGGTGACAGCGAAAAGCGAACAGCGGCGCAATTTTTTTCCTTTCTTCAACAGCAGGGCTATCTGCGAATTTGGAATGAGGGAAAAATTTTACGTACGGATGAAACGCCTCCGCCGACGCTTCCCGCGACGGTGCTGGTGATTCAAGACCGTGTGGAGAGTGATTCCGAAACGCGGCTTACCGAAGCTATTGAGGCGGCATTGCACCTTGGAAAAGGGCGCCTCGAAGTGATTGATGAGGACAATGGAAAATCGCATCCCTTTTCTACAGGTTGGCATTGTGCATGGTGCGATATGGATATTCGTCCGCCGACTCCCGGACTGTTTAGTTTTAATCATCCCTTGGGTGCTTGTCCGGAATGTCGAGGATTTGGCCGGACGATAGGGTTGGATTGGCAACGGATCATTCCCGATCACAGCCGCACCTTGGCAGAAGGCGTCGTTCGCCCATTTCAAAACGGCATGGCCCAGGAATGTCAGGAAGACCTCCTTCGCCACGCCCGACGTCGCAAAATGGACCTTCATTGTCCGTTTCATTTGCTCCCGCAAGATGATCAAAATTGGGTTATTCAAGGTGACCGCCGTGCGGGCGAATCTCTCAACGACGTTTGGGATAGTGATCGCTGGTATGGCGTGCAGGGATATTTTGATTGGCTCGAAACCAAGACGTACAAAATGCACGTTCGCGTACTGCTGAGTCGCTATCGCAGTTACAATGAATGTCCAAAATGTTTCGGTGGCCGTTTCCAGCCTGAAACGCTGAACTACCGACTCCGAGGAAAAGACAATGTGGCCCTCACGCTTCCCGAACTTGCGGCGAAACCGATTCATCATCTGCGTGATTTTCTCGTGGGGGTTGTCGTTCCATCCGGTGATCGCACCACGCAGCTTCTGCACGATCAAATTACATCACGACTTTCTTATTTAGTGGAAGTCGGACTTCCTTACCTCACCTTGGATCGCCCTACGCGAACGCTTTCCGGTGGCGAAGTTCAACGCGTCAATCTCACAACATGCCTCGGTGCCTCGTTGGTGAATACTTTGTTTGTGATGGATGAACCCAGCGTGGGACTGCATCCCCGTGATCTCGACCAACTCTTGCGCATCATGCGTAAACTCCGTGACAAAGGAAACACCCTCCTTGTTGTGGAGCATGACGAAGCGGTCATGCGTGCCGCCGATTGGCTCACGGATATTGGACCTGGGCGAGGGGAAACTGGCGGACGCCTCATGTTCAGCGGTTCGCCCACAAAAATCTCGGACGCTCAAAATTCGCTAACCGCCGATTTTCTTCTCGGGCGCCGCCACATTCCGATTCCCACCAAGCGACGCAAAGCCAAAAAGTTTTTACGTCTGCGTGGAGCCTCCTTGCATAATATCCGGAAACTTGATGTAGATTTTCCACTCGGCGTTTTCACCTGCGTCACGGGTGTCTCCGGCTCGGGAAAATCCACCCTTGTTCACGGACTTCTTCACCACAATCTTCGGCGTGAACGCGGGGAGATGGTGGAGGGCGATGCGGGAGTGATAAAAAAAATAACCGGCATTGAACATGTGGGCGACGTGGTGATGGTGGACCAATCTCCACCCGGGAAATCCTCCCGCTCCACGCCGGTCGTTTACATTGGCGCATGGGACCCTATTCGAGAACTTTTCGCCCATAGTGGCGCGGCTAAAGCCGCAGGACTGACAGCGTCATCCTTTAGCTTCAATTCCAATCACGGACGTTGCGAACGTTGTGCAGGACTGGGTTATGAACGCGTGGAAATGCAGTTTCTAAGCGATGTTTCGCTGGTCTGTTCCTCCTGCGGTGGCAAACGTTTTCAGCCTCATGTACTCTGCGTGTTGCTCGAAGGAAAATCGGTGCATGACATCTTGGAAATGACGGTCACCGAGGCGTTGAGCTTTTTTAAGACTTTTCCAAAGCACGAAAAGATTACGAATTTGTTGCAAACCCTCGCGGATGTGGGGCTGGGGTATTTGAGATTGGGACAACCCACGAGTTTTCTTTCCGGCGGCGAATCCCAGAGACTTAAATTGGCGGCTCATCTTGCCGATGCGGATGCCGAGGCTTCTTTGCTGCTTTTTGATGAACCAACAACGGGTCTTCACCTTGATGACATCGAACGCCTCCTTAGCGTTTTTCAACGCCTCGTGGATGCGGGACACACCCTCATTGTCATTGAACACAACACGGAGGTCATTAAAAGTGCAGACCACATTATTGACATTGGCCCCGAGGCAGGCGAAGGCGGCGGACGCATTGTGGCTACGGGGACTCCCGAAGAAATTGGACGTTCGACGGAAGCTCGAACGGCCCCATTTTTGCGAGAGGCATTGGAAAAGAGTGAAGACAAGCCAACCCTGCGTGTGGCGGAAACCGGCACAGCACCGGTACTCGCTGACAATGGGCGCATTCGCATCAGTGGTGCACGTGAACACAATCTCAAAAATATCTCGCTCGAAATTCCACGAGATGAGTTTGTCGTTGTGACGGGATTGAGCGGCTCCGGAAAATCCTCTTTGGCCTTTGATATTCTTTTTGCGGAAGGTCAGCGACGATTTTTGGACTGCATGTCCACCTACGCTCGGCAGTTTGTGGGGCAAATGGAAAAGCCGGATGTGGATCATATCGAAGGTCTCCCTCCCGCCGTTGCCATTGAGCAGCGCATTTCACGTGGAGGTGGAAAATCCACGGTGGCGACCATTACGGAGATTCATCATTTCCTGCGCTTGCTCTACTCGAAACTTGGCACGCAATACTGTCCGCATTGCCACATTCCCGTGGCCAGTACCACCCTTGCGGAAGTGGCGGATAAACTCCGTGCATTTTCCGAAGTTGGCACCGTACAAGTTTTTGCTCCGCTCATTAAATCCCGCAAGGGCTATCATAAGGACGTCGCCGCGTGGGCTGTGCGGCATGGTTTCGAAAAACTTCTCGTGGATGGGCATTTTATCAATGCCGACCAATTCCCCGAACTCTCACGCTATCGCGAACATTCGATTGATGCGCTCGTGGGACAAATCACCCGTGCCAGCGAGGAAGAAGCTCTCGATCTTGCCCGACGCGCTTTGGAAATTGGTAAAAATACCGCTCGGCTCGTACGCGGAAATGAAAACGAGTTGCTGAGCATTGAAATGTCTTGTCCCTCGTGCGCTCGCGCTTTTGAGCCCCTCGATCCAAGAATGTTTTCCTTCAACTCTCCACACGGTTGGTGTGAAACCTGCCGTGGCTTCGGGCTCGTTTACGATCGTGATTTTCAGACCGATCAGGCCCACACCCAACTCGAGGCCGACCTGCAGGAAGAGCAGGCTCGCGAAGATGTCGAAGAAGGAACAGCCCATCCGTGTCCGGAATGTGAGGGCGTTCGCCTCAATGTGGAAGCACGCCATGTTATGGTGCAAGAACATCCCATCGCCGACTTTACCCGTGCGAGTGCCCGTGAAGCCGAGCATCTGTTGGAGAGTCTCCTATTTCATGGAAATGACGCCACGCTGGCCGCAGACATTCTTCCTGAAATTCGGCAACGCCTAGGATTTATGCGGCGGGTTGGATTGGATTACCTCACGCTCGATCGTCCGGCGACAACTCTTTCCGGTGGCGAGGCCCAGCGTATTCGTCTTGCAGCACAGCTCGGGTCTAATTTACGCGGTGTCCTTTATGTGCTTGATGAACCCACGATCGGACTTCACGAACGTGACAACCGTAGCTTGCTTGATGCGCTGGAGGAATTAGTCAAACAAGGTAACTCACTTCTCGTCGTGGAACATGATGAGGCGACGATGCGCCGCGCTTCACGCGTGATTGATCTCGGCCCCGGGGCGGGCACTCGGGGCGGAGAAGTTATGGCGACGGGAACCCTGCAAGAAATCCTGCGTTCGGAAAATTCTGTCACCGGACGTTGCCTCGCGCATCCCACACCGCGCCCCTCGCGTGGCAACCGACGCTCCCTCAAAGATGCCGATCTGCACTGGCTCGAATTACACGGCGCTTCGTTGCACAATTTGAAAAATATCAATGTCCGCATTCCCCTTGGACGACTGACCGTGGCTTGTGGCATTTCGGGTTCCGGAAAGTCCTCTCTCCTGCGTGGCACCCTTGTTCCGGCGCTAAAAGAAACCACAACGCGCCGTGGCCGAAAACCCGCTCGCAAAGCGACACCGCCGCCTTATGACAAACTTCTCGGCACGGAGCATGTGGCCGGCGTTCACATGGTGGATCAATCCCCCATTGGTAAAACTTCCCGCTCCACACCGGCCACATATATTAAAGTCTTTGACGAAATTCGTCAGATTTTTGCCGGCCTTCCCGCAGCGCGTATGCGCGGCTATAATGCAAGTCGTTTTTCTTTTAATACCGATGGCGGACGCTGTGAAACCTGCCTTGGGCAAGGCGCAATTAAGCTCGAAATGAGTTTTCTTCCCACGAGTTGGCTCCCCTGCAGCGAGTGTGAAGGGAGCCGTTACAATCGTCAGACTCTCGATGTCACTTATCGTGGAAAAACCATCGCCGATGTCATGCGGATGACCGCCGCAGAAGCAGCGACATTTTTTGAACCCCATCCCAAGATTCATCGTGCACTTTCGTATCTCGTTGAAACAGGACTCGGTTATCTCACGCTGGGGCAACCAAGCCCGACGCTTTCCGGCGGTGAAGCACAGCGCATTAAACTCGTCACTGAACTTGCCCGAGCCGGTGGGGGAAAAAGTCGGCGGTTGCACGCTGATAAAGTCGGCAATTTTTATCTTCTCGAAGAACCGACGATTGGACTTCACATGGCGGATGTCGAGCAGCTCATAGCCATCCTTCATCGTCTCACAGATGAAGGCCATACAGTCGTGGTAATTGAGCACAATCTCGATGTGATTGCCGAAGCGGACTACGTTCTCGAAATTGGCCCGGAGGCCGGAGCGGAAGGAGGGCACCTTGTAGCCGCCGGTACACCCGAGCAAGTTACGCTGATAAAAAACAGCCCCACGGCTCCCTTCCTTCAACCGCTTTTGACGCGTAAATCATCTCAGGACTAGCTGAATCTTGGTCGTAAGTTCTCCACGAGATATCCCAATGGCTTGCTGCCCTGTTTTTTTAAGCCCCCGTACCGTCAGGATGCACTTTAGTCGTAGTACTATCTCACATTGCTCCCTTCGAAAGTCACGACATTCAGAACAACATTCCTTTTGAAATGGACGCCTAAAAATTTTTACTCAAAAAATGTTCTGCGCCTCTGGCTCTGCCAAAGGAACCATTTCAGACAGGAAGCCCGCCATCAAAAATCCTTCCCGATAAGTTTTGACAACGACTGTTCGATTTGCAAAAAGCCCCCTGATGAAAGTTGTCATAGCTCGAGGAAGAGGCAAAGTTGAGATGACGGACATTCCATTGCCTCAGCCGACTGCTTATCAGGCTCTGTGCAAGATTGACGCCTGTGCGACATGCAGTGGAACGGATCAGAAGATCGTCGCGGGGACGTTACCTTGGAATACAGATTACCCCGGTATCCTCGGCCACGAAAGCGTAGGGCGCGTCGTTGAAATTGGAAAAAGGGTTAGAAATATTCGCCCGGGCGACACCTTTTTACGCCCAACCGCAGTCTATAATGGAGACAAGTTGGGCGACTACTTTTCGCTCTGGGGGGGATTTGCGGAATATGGGCTGGTGACCGACACACAAGCTCTGCTCGAAGATGATGCGGACGCCAAACCGAACGGCTATTGCGTCTTCCAACAAAAGATTCCGTCCGGCATCGCGCCAGCAGATGCTACCATGATGATCACGTTAAAAGAGTGCGCGAGCTTTCTGGCAAACGTCGGCGCCAAATTCCGAAATTCGTTGGTCATTCTGGGCAGCGGGCCTGTCGCGGCGGGGATGACGTATTTTGCGAAGCTTTACGGAATGTATCCGGTCATCGCGATCGGACGGCGGGATCAACCACTGGCGGAACTCCGGAAAATCGGGGCGGATTTCACGATCAACAACACGACCGAAGACATCGTGACGAAGGTCAAAGAGATCACGTCCGGGCGGGGAGCAAATCTCGTAGTGGACTGCGCTGGCGATGCGGCGTTGATTACCGCCGCCAGCCAACTCCTCGCAGAAGACGGGCGACTTGCGCCCTACGCCGTAGGGCATGAGTTCCAATACAAATTGGATCGCGTCCCCGGCCCCGGTGCGTGGGAATTTGTTTTCGCGGGACCGAACGAGGATTTAGCGCACCAGTATCTTCTGGATCTTCATCGCCTCAACGTGCTGCCCCTCACCTCATTTTATTCCCACCGACTCTCATTTAACCAATTCCTCGAAGGCTTCGAAATGCTGAAAAACAAGCAAGCCTCAAAAATCGTTTTTGAAATGGAGACATAAATAAGATGAGCGATCTCAAAACCAACGCGGTCATTTTCCCGGAAGCCAACAAATTCGCAATCACCGAGCTGCAACTCGAGCCGCCCGGCCCCACGGATATCATCGTACGCACCCTTGTCTCGGCGATTTCGCCCGGCACGGAACGATGGATCTTGCGAGGCAAACACGTCGGCACAACTTTCCCCTGCGCTCCCGGCTACCACCGGATCGGCATCGTCGAATATTGCGGCCCCGACGTGAACCGATTCCAAGTCGGCGACGTGGTGTACGGCTCTGCCAACCGCTGGAAAGGCGACATTGCCTCCATGTGGGGCGCGCACGTTGGACTCTCGGTCGGCGAGCAAGCAGAATACCGGTTCCTCTCCACCACCCTTCCCGCGCAGGTTGAGTTGGAAGCTCTGTCCTTCACGGTGCTCGCAAGCGTGGCACATCGCGGAATAAGATTTTGCGAGGTCAAATCACGGCAGCGACTTCTCATCATTGGAGCCGGATTTCTCGGATTATGCGCCGCACAATTTGCGATCTACCGGGGAGCGGAGGTTGTACTCCTCGATCTGGATGACAACCGGATTGCGCTGGCCAAGCAGTTTACACCCCATGCGTTCCGCTCGGATGATCCCGAAATAGAAGAGAAATTGCGCGCCATCGCCCCGGATGGGTTCGACCTGCTCTACGACACGGTGGGGCATGCAGAAACAACAGACCAACTCGTGCCGCTCGTGCGCCAACAAGGAAGCCTCTTGCTACAAGCTCAATATTTTGATCGCCAGCACTGCGCGATTAACCTCGACCAGATAAAGCAACGAGAGCTGACCATGAAAACGACCTGCGGTTGCGACGGCCTTGATCTCGCGGAGACGACAGCAGCCATCCGCCAGCGCATTGTGCAAGTCACACCGACAATCACCCACCGGTTCGAAGCGAAGGATGCGCTACAAGGATTCGAGATACTCCACACCGGACAGCCCTTCAACATGGGGATCGTCCTGCGCTGGGACGAACGGGTGCGTGACTAAAAAACTAGCACTCCCTGCTACCTGCTAAAACACCCCAACCGCCAGCTTGCTGGGGCAGGTCATGCGGACGTTAGCCAGAGAGCAGGCTCGCAACCGCATTCCGAATGTTAATCTTGTCCTCATGAAATCGGAGTTCACAGCAATCATTGAAAATGCGCCAGAAGGCGGATATTGGGCGATCTGCCCGGAAGTGCCGGAAGCAAACGGGCAGGGGGAGACGGTCAAAGAGACGAAGCAGAATCTCATTGAGGCCATTGAATTGATTCTGGAAGACCGTCGGCTCAACATTTTGCGCGGACTTCCCGATGATGCGATACAAGAGAAAATACTCGTCAGCGAACCCCGTTGAAAAAGGTTCCTTTTTTCCATCTTCCCCGCCGTCTCTCTGTAATAATCTCTCCACTCCAACCCCCTTCAACCCTTTTCCCTTGGTCATGATGTGCGAAAGGAAGAGAGAACCTGAGGACATGCGTTGGTGGTCATGTTGGCCTATTGGCTGGTTCAGGAACTGATCCGCTGTTGCGTTGATTTGGATCTCACCGTAGGCGAAGGCATCAAGCAAAATTGAGTACATTCTCGGAATTTCTCCATGGCATGCGAAATTTTATCATGCGTGAAAAGTGCTATAAATTTGGATAATTGTTCAATTGAATATAGAACAATCATAGTGAAGGATACCATGCGTTGAATCCTCTTACACCCATGCCCATTGGCACTCTCATGGCTTTCATTTTTGCGCCCGCGTCTAGAAAGGCTCCATTCGAAATATCCGCTTCATCATAAGCGCACTGAATTATGAACACAGCTAGCAACACCGACCTTACAAAGTTTTACTCTACGAAAGCCGAACGCCGTCGCCGCCTGTTTCACTTGGCCATTGAGTCGGTGGAATCAGGCGTCCAGCCTTTTGACGAGAAACATCTTCTGATTCAGCAGATGCCAGATCGCGGGCCATCACCGCATCGCGCCGGCCTGACGGTCGTGCAGCAGACGCCGGAATACGCGATTGCCCTACTGGAGACCGGACGCGATCCTGAGCTGGCCCTCCGCATTCTGAATCGTCTTTTGGATTATCAATGCACCGATCCCAACCGATATGACTTTGGGAATTGGCTTTGGATGGATGGGTGGGAACGCGCCCGCGATACGAATGCGGTCGGGATGATCCTCCCACCGCTCGCCTACGTGCTCCGTCATCACAGCCATCGCGTCGAGGACGCGCTGCGGGAACGTCTCCTGCGAGCCTTCGACTTGGCGGGTCACGGCCTGCTGGGCCTGCGATTCACGACGGCATACACCAATATGCACGTCATTCGGATGCTCGGACTCTTCATCGTGGCGCATTTTACTGAGAATGCGCGTCTGCGCGAGCTGGCCTATTGGGATTGGGTCGAGTGGATGCAGGAAATCACCCTGCACGGTTTCAATGAATACTTGAGTCCCACCTACACCGGCACGGTTCTCTTCGCTCTCGAGGAGCTGGCCGAAGCGCCGGGGGTCACGCCGGAATTTCAGGAACAAGTCCAGCAAATCATAACGATTCTTTGGGCGCAGATGCTCGATTGGTATCATCCCCCAAGCGGTCGGCTGTGCGGGCCGTTCGCCCGCAGCTACGATCCGCGCCTCTTGCCCGGCGGGGCGGACTCCGGCGTTTCCCAGCTTTTCTGGCGCGAATTTGGAGACCCAGAGCCGGAGCCTCTGCCCAGCACGGTGTGTGCCCGCTGGGCCATGAGCGAATGGGTGATGCCCGACGAAATCCACCAGCAATTGGCGCGTCGGACGTGGCCCCACAGCGTCGAGGGACGTGCACCGTTCTGGCCGAAGGATCACCGCAGTGGCTACCAAACCGAGACCTTTGCCCTGGGAGTCAAATGCGGGGGGCATCGGAGCGGTGCCGACGAGATTCCGTTATTTCTGTCATGGGCCGACACGCATCCTCGGCGCACGCTTTTCCTGAGTACGGATCACGCGGGCATCACGCACCACGCCACACAGGATGATTTCCGTGTGCTTGGTGCGTGCCTGACTCATCAGCCGATGCCCAATCACCAATCGCCCGAGCTGCCGGTTTTCTGGGGCTTGAAGCCACCCCAACCGCTGCCGACAACGGTCAGGGTGATGTTTCATCTGGGCGCATCGGATCAGATGGATATTGAGGCATCCGAAGGCGCGCTTCTCCCCAATGTGCCTCTACGATGGAACGTGGGGCCGATCGCCTGCGTCTGGCAATGGTTGCCTCGATCCGCCGAATTTGCTCATGCGGCGCTCGTGTGCCGCGCTGGAGAGTGGTTGATCGAAGTTTCGCTGCAAACCGACCACCTGCCTCCCGGCACCTCCGATGGGTTCGCCTACGCTCTTGTGGTTGCCCAGCGCGCGGAATCTGTCGCTCCCATTCAGACCCTCCCCGGGAAACCGCAGGAATGGCTGCTCCACGCCACCCTGGGCGGGAGCGTACTAAACCTCACCGTCCCGCTCGATCAGTCGTTCCACCACCGGAGCCAGGAGATCTTGGTCACGGAGGAAACCTACTTTGGAGTTTCTCTATGGTCTGCCGTGCGGCAACCCTTCGCTGCGCTTGGAAAGTTGCAGTGAAAACCTCCACCGCCCCCTCCATCCTCCATCTATAAAGCCCCCCTCCTTGCCATATTTCTATTTATGGGATACCTTATTTTTATGAAAACCACCATTGATCTCGCGGACGATCTTACCGCCAAACTCAAAAGAAAAACCGTGCAGAACGGCATCTCCATGCGCGCCGCTTTCCATGAAGCACTCCGTCTTTGGCTGAAGAGGCAGCCTGTCGAGCCCAAGCCGCAAACGATCCGTCGCGACGTCGGTTTGATGTCCGGCCGTGGACTAACTCCCGAGGCCGCCTCTCTCTCCTGGGATGAGATGCGCTCCCTCAGCTACGACCAACGCGGGTAGGCAAATCGTATGGTAGCTCTGGATACCAATCTCCTTGTCTATGCCCACCGGCAGGATTCCCCATTTCATGTTTCCGCGCTGGATACCCTCGAGCGACTTGGCAATGGCACCCGCCCCTGGTCCATCCCTTGGCCCTGCATCCACGAATTTCTCAGCATTGTGACACATCCGCGCATCTACAATCCGCCCAGCCCGATCACAACCGCCCTGGATTTTCTGGAAAACTGGCTCACCAGCCCCTCTCTCACGCTGATCACGGAAGGGGAAACCCACTTCTCCCAACTCGCCTCCCTCGCCCGCAAGGCCAAACTTTCCGGCCCCCGTATTCACGACGCCCGCATTGCCGCTCTCTGTCTCGCTCACGGCGTGGATGTCCTCTATACCGCCGACCGCGACTTCTCCCGCTTCCCGCAGCTCAAAACCCGTAATCCGCTTTTGGAAAACGATGAATGATCAAGCGCAGCACCGAAGACAATTTGGCTTGTTTTTGAGATTTTACTATGCGTGTTCAGACCCTCTCCGGAAAGCCGCAGGAATGGCGGCTCCACGCCATCCTGGGCGGGAGCACTCTAAACCTCCCTGTCCCGCTTTCCACCACCGGAGCCAGGAGGTCTTGGTCACGGAGGAAACCTACTTTGGAATCCCTCCATGGTCTGCGGCCCGGTAACCCGTCATTGCGTTTTGGCTGCCCGAGCTATCGGGCGGCGGACGTGTGAGCGGATTGGTTTAGCGGACTTTTTTTTCGTCCGCGACCGCTTGGGTGCTGCCGTCGAGGAGGGCACAGAAGCACTCTTCGGCGGCTTTTTAACTACGGCTTGCCTTTTGGTCTGCTGATACTGATGGGGTGCGACGCCCATGATTTTGCGGAATTGCCGCACAAAAAATGATGCGTCGGAATAACCGAGATCAGCGGCAACCATTTTCACCGACTTCGAGGTTTCCATGAGGAGAAAGCAGGCATAGCGGATGCGTTCGCGGATGATGTAGTCGTTGGGAGAACCGCCGGTAATTTCCTGAACACGACGGGTGAATTGCGACGCGGAGAGCTGTACCTTATGCGCAAGGTCAGGAATATTGGCTGTCCGTTTTGAACCGTGCGCGACTTGCTGCAATATCTCGATAATTTTTTCATTCTGCGTCGCATGTGGAAGTTGGTGAGCCTCGCGCCAAAGGTGCGACATCATCGTGAGGAGAGCCCATTCGGCCTGCTGGTGCCCTAGCGGATCGCCACGCTTAAAAGCACTGGCCGCTTCGATAGATAATTCGTGGAAGAGAGCCAGCCGAGTAGTGCTTCTCCCAAAAATTGGATCGAGATGCCGGTAGGGAATCCGTTGCTCGGGCAGCGGAAAAAAATGCGCGGCGAAAGACGCCATCTTAATGCCTTCGTTGTATGTGGCCTTTACCTTAGTTCCGGGAGTGAACAGGAAGCAGGTTCCCGGCTCAAGCTGGTATTCCTTGCCTCGGCATTCCAGACGCCCCGCGCCTTTGGTCATGAGCCAAAAATTGTAATGGGGGATTGCCGCTTCCCACACACACGGCCAGACTGTTGGGTAATGAAAACACGGCCCGTAAGACACAAATCTTATCCGCATGAACGGAAACGTTGAGGGTGTAAAGGATTTCAACATGCGTGAAAAGTGCTGCAAATAGTCGGATTTTCTACTTGTTGATGATGCCAGAAAAAACTCAAATTATCGCGTTCGCCAGCACGCGTATTTCCATCAAACTTTTCTTCACCTCTAACCCACAACAAGACCATGAAAAACGACAAAATCCCCACCAATGATACCCAACTACCGATGTATCTTAAATTCGTTTGTAGCCACCACAGCCTTTCGGCGGAGCGGAGTAGTCCCCCCCTTCCCCCCTCGTCACGCCTAAAATTCGCGTCTGCGTTGATCGCGGCGTTGCTGCTTGGGATTGGGAGCACCTTTGCGGCTGATACCACCTTCACGGGAGCCGTTAATACCGACTGGTTCACAGCAGGAAATTGGAACAATGGAGTTCCTACTGTTGCGGACAAAGCATGGGTCAATGCGGCAAACACGAATCAGACAATTAATTTGGACGGTGCCAACGGTCAAGCGTTGGTTCTTACTATGCGGGCGTCGTCCGGCTATCTCTTCACCCTCAATGTCACAAACAGCACATTGACGGTTGACACCTCAACCAATGGGGCTAATCCAGGCATCTTCCGCAATTCGGTAATGAATATCGAAACGAATGGCGTGGTGAATATGTTTAGTACAGGAAGCTCCGATAAACACGTCGTGATAGACAACTCTGTCGTCAATATCAATGCAGGTGGCACTTTAAATGTGGGGGCAAACAAGGATGAAAGAATGCAGTTCAGTATAGGTATAGCCTATTGGGACAGTGATCCCCATACTGGAACCGTTAATGTGAATGATGGGAAATTAAGCGTTTATCATGTACTGTCTTTAGGGAATGGTACTGCAGGAAATCTCAATATCAGCGGGAGCAATGCTCTTGTCAAAGGAGGTAGCATTATTGTCGGCCATGGAACAGCGGGAACTAATCAAAGTAAACTTACGGTGAGTGGTGGGAGACTGGAGATTGGTGCGCTGGGATACCCCTCGGGAGATTATGACGCGATGTATGTCGGTTTGCTGGGCCACGGCTTGGTCGAACTTTCCG
Source organism: Chthoniobacterales bacterium (assembly GCA_021463515.1). Taxonomy (GTDB): domain Bacteria; phylum Verrucomicrobiota; class Verrucomicrobiia; order Chthoniobacterales; family JACTMZ01; genus JACTMZ01. The sequence continues at coordinate 37,509 of JAJTYZ010000070.1, forward strand.
ACGGGGTTATCTCGAATGCCGGTCTTTTGAATATTGTTTCCAAATCTACAGCGAACGGTATCACGGGAACCATTAAACAAACAGGTGGGGCGTGGCATCAGGGAGGTGACTTGAATATCGCCACGGCGGATAACAGAAGTGGTATCACTGGAAAATACCTGTTAAGCGGAGGGGTTCTCGCCGTCACAAATGCTTCGCATAGCAGAACCATAACAATTGGAGGCACAAATTCATCGAACACGGGATTTATCGAAAAAACCGGAGGAACGATTTATGCCGATAACATTGTTATTGGCCAATACGGGCATCTGGTTAGCGGGGCAAATCAAACATGGAGTGTCTTCGCTAATTTTTCAAATTCTTCTACCTTAAACACCAACTTCGATATGACGGGTGCCACAGTGAGTTTCGAGGGGGCGAGGGCGCATGTCCTTAATATCGCTGGAACTAATTTCGGCACTAACTTCGCGCTTGGGAGTGTGGACAACTTTGCTTTCGATGCAATTTCGTTGGATGACGTGGCCGACACCTTAACGCTGACCAACACCCTTGGTGGGAGTCGTGCGCTCTATATTAACGCCCTGCTGCTTGCTGGAAGCGATACTAATCTCATTGCGTCTAATATCACTAGCATCAACGGGCTAGACATTTATTATCGGCTTGATGATCCACGTAGTTCGTACCTTGGGGGTGCCACCTATAATCTGAAAAATGGCGGCCAGTTGATTGGCGTAATTCCCGAGCCTTCTTCTTTTGCTTTGCTAGTGGGAGCCATACTTGGTCTTGGGGGAATATGGCTGTTGCGACGCAGTCGCCGTAATATAAATAAGGAAACGGCGTCTCTTGTGCCGGACTCAAATCGCTTTGTCTAAGGTATATTTCATTAGCCGCCATGCTGTTTACACAAGTTAGTGCGGATACCTTTACCCGCCACATAAAACAGCAGCGAACGGGGCAAACACTCACTCCAGGCCATACACAAGTGAATTGCCTTGTAGAAAGTAGAATATCTCTAGGGTTTGGACTTGTAGAGCTATTAGTGACCATGGCGATCGTTGCCTTTTTAGCCATCCTCATTTCTCCCGTTTTGCAAAAAAGTTTTGAGGGTGCCCGCAGTGCGAAATGCCTATCCAATTTGAAGCAGATTGGCATGGGAATCTTGAACTACACCACGGACAATAATGGAGTTTTTCCCGCGTTTCAGGAGGGCACGTACACCACCTGGGAATATGTCGGAAGATACGAACAGGATGGAACGCTCGGCGACATGGCGGGATGGGGCGGCCACATTTACCCCTACCTGGGAGGGCGCGGGAATTGGAAGGTCTTTGTGTGTCCATCCGACCCTCACGCCGCAGAGCGGAATCTTACCGACTACACAAGCAACGGCGGATTGGGCACCGGTGCCTCTTACAGCCTCAACGCGGGTTATATCGGAGCACCCCGCGGCGTGAGCTATAATGTTGCTGCCGAGAATTCAGGCGCACAGAGCCGCCAGGTACGCATCACCGATCTGCAGTGGCCATCGCAAACCTGCCTCGTGGCGGATGATTCCTGCAGGAACGTGTGGCCCGTGAACCAAAGCCGCCCGGTCGGCCTCCTCTATGCCCCGTGGTCCTCGGCGGTCTATCACCCCCAGCACTCCGGCGGATTGAATGTACTCTACTGCGACGGACATGTCGCCCCCACCAGCCTCGACTTTTTTCGACTCAACGCACAGCCCGCCCGGGGCACCCCGGCATGGCGGTTTTGGTTTGTGAAAAGCAATCCCTGACACCTCCTCCACCCCACACACCCTGTAATCATGAAATCCATCACAAACTCCACCATCCCCGCAAGAAATCCTCACACCAGAATCAGGAGAGCGAACCCGACCGGATGCGGAAAATTCGCCGCCATCACCGTGTTGACACTTGCGGCGACGCTAACGCTCCATGCGGAGGACAATCCACTCGAGCGGCTGAAGGCAAAGGCCAGTCAGGCGAGTGCCTCCCTGAATGTGGAGGAATCCACCGAGACGATGAGCGTGGACGGACGTGGTGATCTGGAAATTCAGAGAACCACGTTCAGCATAGACACCGGAGCGCGACTTTTTAAGATGTCCTACCGCAGTTTTGTGGAGGGAAATGCAACCCAGAACCCCGACCTGCTCAACGATGGCGGCAGCGGCTATGGCATGCTCGAACCGGATCGCAATTGGTACTGGCAGGGATTCATTTCCGCGAGTTTCCGGGGAATTCCCGGAACGGATATCAGAAAACGCCAGGCTAAAGTACGCATTCTGGCGACGGAAGGAGAACGCATCGGCTACGATTTGGTTTTTGAAATGGAGGCAGGCACCATCGTCATCCGAACGGTGGCACTGGCGGGACGGGAAGAGCTGTTTGTTTCCGTGTTTGGCGAGAATGGCGGCGAAGAGCTGGCGGTGGAATTTCGCGGCTACCCGTTGGGATTCGATGGCCCGTTTGACCGTTGGGCGCATTCAACATCGGCCGACATTCAAAATCAGGGCGAGGAAAGAATCGTTGTGCCGCTGGATGTCGCCACGGATCATTGGGTTTTACTAACTGATCACATGCTGGCGGACACCGTAGCCGACGGCCAGCTCGGGCTGGTCTGGTCGCCGGGCAGCCTGGAAAGTGCCAAGGTCATCCACTCAGGAAACTACGCAACGGGTCTCGATGCCTCGAACCGGGGGATCCGCCCCGAACAGCAGTACATGCTCTGCCATATCGTCGGCATGAGCTGGCAGGAGGCGCGCGAAGCCATGAAGACGCTCGCCCCGTCCGCACCCGATCTCATCACCAAGGCTCTCAACGGATGGGCACCACAATAACACCAATACCCATGAATTTACTCATTCCCAGACACGCAAAAATCTCGGCGGCTCTCTTTGTTTTCTGCCTGCTGGCCTTCGCTGTCCCCCTCGCGCATTCTGCCACATCCGGGCAATCGGAGGCGGACGTAGTGGTGCCACGCGTGGACGCGCCGGTGACCATTGACGGAAAGCTGGATGAAAAATTCTGGGCGGACGCATCGTGGCGGAGTTTGGTTTTGAACGACGGGTCGGGTGCCCCGCAAGTGGGTGCCGAGGTGGCCTTTGCATTCGATGCAGAAAATTTCTATGTGGCGCTGAAGGCGCATGAGCCGCATCCAGAGAAAATCTCTCTCCAAGCTCTTGGTGCATTGGAAGGCGGCAAACTCTGGAGTGGCGAGATGATCGAGTGGTTTGTCCAACCCGGCGGGGAAGGTGCCTACGTCCAGATGGCATGGAATCCGGCCAATGCGAAAGTACAGGCCAGCTTCCAGGCACCTGCGCAGGCCGATCCGTCCAAGGACATTTCTTGGGAGACGAAGACGATTGTGGGCAAGGAGGGCTGGGTAAGTGAGGCCGCGATTCCCTTTAAGACATTGGGAATTAAGGCACCTGCCGATGGGAATGCGTGGGGAGTCAACCTCATCCGTCAACGGCTGATGGGAGGCTCGGAAATCAGTGCTCTGTCCCCGCCATTCAAGAATCACCATGATCCAGAGCGGTTTCAGACAGTCTGGTTCGGGAAGGTCGGCACCAAGAAATCCTATGTCAAAGCCGGCGATGGCCCCGTTCGCGCTCTGGTAGGTTGTTACGATGCGGCTGTGGGCTACGATGTGCTTCTGGAAGCAAGGATACACTTGGCGAGAGCCTTGGGTGCCGACAACGTGGACGTGCGCCTTTCATCAACCTACGACGCATCCATCTACGACGCGATCAAGGGTTGGCCCCGGAGCCTCGAGGAATTGCAGCAATACTCGCTCGTTGTACTCGAGGGTCTGCTCTCCACCAGCCTTTCCGCGAAACAAATCGAAGACCTTGCGAAGTATGTCGAAGAGGGCGGCCACCTCTTGATGGCCGCCATCCTGCCGGAACGAGGCGGCACGTCATGGGAGAAGTCCGCACTCGGGCCGCTCCTTCCCTCCCATGCCGAAAACGTGCAGACCCGGATGCGGCGGACGATTGTTGTGGATGCAGCGGGCCACCCGCTCTTGGGAAACCTTCCATCAGGTGAGCCGCTCACGGTCTGGGGTGCCGACGCCCAATTGGCACCGGAGGGAATAGCGCTGGCCCATCTAAAGGACCCCAAGGGGAAGGACGACTGGACGTTTCTGTCGGAAAAAGTCACCGGTAAAGGCTCCGTGCTCCGCATGAATGCGGCGTATTCGCTAAGCGCCACCATCGTTCCCGTCGAAGGGTTGCTGCGTGAGAACGACTTTTGTCGCTCGCCGTTTTATCCGATATTCTGGGACAATCTGATCCGCTACTGGGCGGGCACACCTCCTCCAGTGCCCGCCAGCGATCAGGTGGCAGGAACCGAAGCCCATGAAGCCAAAAATCCGCCTCTTGCGCTGCGCATTCTGGAAAGCAATGACGGCGATATTTTCCGACCGCAGGGCGCGATCCTCATCAAGTCGCCTGTTCAGAAGAATGATCTGTACCCGTGCGAGGTGACGTTTTCCGTGCTGGCCGGCCCGGACAACACGCCCATCACATGGGACAAATTTGCTCTGGAGAACGCGACCCACGAGCCAATCCGCTTGTCCCTGCCCGACCTCGATGCTGGTGCCTACACGCTCGAAGGCGTTCTTATCAAAGACGGCAAGGAAATCGGACGCGCCAGGGAACGCTTCTCCGTGGCGTTCCCTCCCACCGAGAAGGACGAATTCCCAATCGGCGTGATCATCCAGCCAGCACTCGGCGAAGCGGACCTGACCCGGATTATTCAGGATTTTCGAAAGGTCGGCTTTAATATGACCACGTATCTTGGCGGCATCGTGGCGGATAGCTATGCAGGCCAGTACCGTTCCTATTTGGAGAGCTTGTTCAATTCCCGCATGCAGGAAGCAGGCATCCGCACGTGGCCGAACTGGTATCCGGTTTGGTACTACCTTTTGATGCCTGAGGGGAAGGGCAACTACAACTACACCCGGCATGACCCCGCCGCGCCGGATTGGGCATTCCCCGGGAAGGAATTTCTTCCCTGGCAGTCGTATTGGCTGAGCTGGTTTGACCGGCGCTTTGGCGGCCTGCCCCTGACCACCGGGATGGTCATGGGCGATGAGGTCACCTCAACGATGCTCCCCGTGAGCAAGCGCCTGTTGGAGGGTTTCCATAAATTCACCGGGAAGCCGGCTCCCTCACCTGCGGAAATCGAACGCAATGCGAATCTGGATTTTGTGGAATACCGGGCAAAAGCCATGAACGACGCCACATGGCTGACCAGGCAGACCATCAAGACATTCGAACCCGCATGGAACCTCGCCAGCGTCATCACCCCGAATTGCTTTGCGGGACACTCCACCTGCCTGATTGATGTCCCCGGCCAGGCATCCGCCATTGATGCCGTAAGCGTGGATGAATACCACTACGGAGAACCAAAATTTTACCAAAAAAATCTGAAATCGCTGGCCGTGATTTGGTCAGGGTCGGATTTTGGGAAGCTGGCCAATATGGGCCTCTGCGCCGGAAATTTGAATCACCACTATTTTATGGATTACCCGGAGCAGGTGTTTGCGGGCTTGTCCGCCGGCATCCGCTGGCTGGAAATTTTTTCCTTCACCTCGGCCGGATTCGAAGTCAATGGCCAGCAGGAACAAAAGTTCGCCGAGATCGCCAAGCGCACCAATCGGGAGGGCGGACGCATTGGCAGGATGCTGACCCACTATGAGCGCACGCGCGCTCGGGCCGCCGTATTCTATCCGCACACCTCGCACCTCTGGCTGTCGGCGGGGAAGGAACTCAATCGTGACTACCTTGCCATGACGGGATCCTCGAGCCAATACCTCGACCTCGGGCATGCGTTTGAGACCGCGTTTGATGTGGGACGGCGACTCTTTGGCCATCTGGATGTGCTCTTTGACCAACAAATCCAACGGGGAGACCTGACGAACTATGATGTCCTTCTCTTGGGCTACTCGAAGCAGACCGACGAGGCGACCTTGCGGCAAATCCGGCGATTCGTCGAGCGGGGGGGCACCCTCCTCGTTTCCTCCGATTCCGGCGCGCTGAATGCCGCTGGCCAGCCCACTGAGGTGCTCACCAAAATCCTGCCGGCCACCGTTGGCGCCGGGCGATCCGCTCCGGTGGATTATTCGGAGGTCCGCATGAGTGACAAGGAACCATGGAGTCGTGGACACGAATTGATTCCCAACCCCAATGCCGAGGTGCTCTTCAAATTTCCTGATGGCAAACCGGCCTGTGTCCGTGGTGCCGTCGGTCGCGGAGAAGTTCTTTTTCTTGGAATGCCCCTTGCGTCTCTGAAAGGGAAGTCGGGCAGCGCCCGGTTCGAACTCGTGGATTTTCTGCTCAATCAGCGGGCAGCACTGGTTTCCCGCCCCACAGACCCGGAGTTCAGCGCGGCCACCTTCCGCGCCCGCCGCGACCACCAGCGGGTATTTATGATTGCCAATCACCACCAGAAAACGGCGGAAACCGAAGTGCTGGCGGCAAGCGACGAATCGGAACGCGCAAATGTCCTCGTGGACGTCGTGTCCGGCGAGCGACTCCCATTCGAAATCAAGGACGGAATCCTGCGGTTCCGGGTCTCGTGCCCGGATCGCTGGGGCCGGGCATTGGCCTTCCTCAATGAACCACCCACAGCCATCGAGCTGACCACCGCATCTAAAACCATCCGACAAGGTGAGTCCTTCTGGCTCCTGGTTCGCCACCTGCGCCGGGATGGACTGCTGGCCAATACCACCCTTCCCTTCGATCTCGAAGTCAAAGACCCAACCGGAAAATTGCGCGAAGACCTATCCGGTGTCCGTGTGGCAGAGAACGGCGTCTGGTCGTTCCATCGCCAGTGGCCGATGGTGGCACAGCCAGGAAAATGGACGGCCCAAGTGAAAGACCCGGTCAGCGGCGCGACCAGCTCTCTCGAATGGGAGGCCCGTTGATCCGCTCGCTCAGAAATGATGTAACGTCTGTCAAATCCGGAGTTTGATCTCTCCCGGAACCCGGTGATTTCTATCAAATGTTCAAGCCCGCTCCACCTCCGGATACTCTCGCTGCAACTACGGAAGCGAATCGCCTGCGTTGCGGAACGCTCACTTATACGAAGGCGGGGCTCTTTGTTCTCTTCTCGTGGCTTCTGTTGGGGGATTTTTGCTTCACCCTCATGGAAACCATCTGGCCAGCCATCCTGCCGTTGGTCTTGCAGTCTCACGGTGCCCCCAACTTTTTGATCGCCGTGGTCATGACCACGATTCCGCAGGCGATGAATTTTTTCCTTAATCCGATCATCAGTACTACAAGCGATCGGTTTCGGAGCAAGCGCGGACGCCGCATCCCCTTCTTGCTCTTCTCCGCGCCATTCATCAGTATTTTTCTCATTCTCCTTGGTTTTTCACAAGAAATTGGCCAATGGATCCATTCGTTAATCAGTCAAGGAAACTCCGACCTATCCGCCTCGACAATCATCATCGCTCTCATTTGCGTGTTTATCGTCTTCTTCCGGCTCTTCGAGCTTTTTGTTGGTACCGTTTTCTTTTATCTGTTCAACGATGTCGTTCCCGCCGCATTTATCGGGCGTTTTATCGGATTTTTTAAGGTGGTAGGGGCGGCAGCAGGAGCATTGTTTAACTTTTTTATTTTTAAATATGCAACCTCGCACACCTCGGTAATTTTCCTCGGAGCGGCTATCCTTTACGTGACAGCTTTCACACTTTTGGGGCTTAATGTTAAAGAAGGTGAATATCCCCCACCCGATAAAATAGTGGATAAAAAGCGAATGTTTTCGCTAGCACCGATCAGGGTATTCTTCACGGAATGTTTCTCCGCACGCATTTTTCGCCTTGTATTTCTCTATTCGATATTGATCGCGGCGGGTGGGTCTATCAATGTCTTCCTCATCTTCATGGCTTTTTCCGTTGGTCTAACTATTGATGATGTTGGAAAAATTAACGGTTTAAGTGCTATAGGCAGCGTTGTTCTTATGCTCTCCATGGGGGTTCTGGTGGATAAATTCCATCCGATAAGAATTATGATTGTGACTCAGATTGCTTTCGTCTTCGCCACGCTATTCAAATGTGTCTTTTTATTTTACAATTTTCAACGAGACACAGCCTTCTGGATATATATTGTATTAGCGTTCCTTTACCTCCCTTTCTTTTCGGCCAATACCATGGCGAGTTTTCCGATGCTCATGAGAATATTCCCTTCCAACAGATTTGGCCAATTCTGTGCGGCTAATGCCATGTGTGGGGCAGCCAGCAATATCATCGCAGCGATTCTGGCAGGGGTGTATCTTGATGTATTGAGGAGATTTTTTGCTAGTAGCGGAGATTTTTATTATCGCTTTGTTCCTGTTTGGGGTTTTGTATTCGCGGTACTCACGGTGGGTGCGACCTTCCTTCTCTACCGCGAATGGCAACGGTTGGGCGGAGACAAAAACTATCGTGCGCCGCTAGAGCTAGACACGACGCCCCCATCGCAGCCCCAAACTTAAATTCGGAAAGAACCACCAAACTATGACCCTTCCCATCCCTGACCAACCGCTTAAGTTTTTTCCTAATTATCCGCATGATCTGGAGTGTTGCGAAATCCGACGGCGGTTTCTTGCGCTTTTGGGCGACTTCAAGGTGCCCTCGGTTCCGCTTAATCTGGAGCGTGGCCAGCGGGTTGAGCTGGAGGGAGGGGTCGTGCGTGAGCGGGTGACTTATGATGTGGACGACGGGGAACGGGTGGCTGCTTTCCACCTTTTTCAGCCAGACCAACCGGAGGCTACGCCGGGGATTCTCGCCATTCATGGTCATGGTGGTGAGGACATTTTTCCCGTTGGTAAGGAGTTCCATTGTCATCCTATAGAACACGATCCGGCGCAGTACAGTTATCACGCGGCACGTGCGGGATTTCGCGTCCTAGCCCCCGATGCCCTTTGTTTTGGGGAGCGTCAGGCCCAATGGGGCTATTCGATGAAATTCTTTGATGAAATAGCCGCCCATGCAGAACTGGCTTCGCGGGGCAAAAGCCTGGGATGGAAATCCGTCTGGGATAATTCCCGCGCCATCGAAGTGCTCGAAGCCTTGGGAAGTTCGTCCATTGGCGTCATGGGTTGGTCAGGCGGGAGTATCCAGTCCTATATCCTCGCCGCCGCAAACGAAAAAGTTCTCGCAGCCGCTTGCTTTCAGAGCTTCATCACCTTGCGGCACCAATTTGGTCAGTACCGCCTCTGCCATTGTCTCTACCCTTATCTGCCCGGCATGATGAAAGCGGGGCTTGATTGGGATCAAATCGTGGCCTTGATTCCGCCGAGAAAACTATTCCTTGGCTGGGGTGCTTTGGACGAAGGGACTCCGGAAATTATGTTCCGCAGTTTTGTGCAGGCTATGGAGCGCCGGACGCAAGAAAAGGCATTTGCTCCGAGTGTTTTTATTCACGAAGAATTGGCTAGCGGCCACGAGATCACGCCGCCGATGCTGGAGGCAGCCTTAGAATTTCTCCGAAAATATACGGAGCCACGCGATTTATAAATTCGATGCTAGAAAGCCCAACACCCGCCGCCCGCTCAACCGATCGGAAGGAACCACTAAAATTGACCATGCTCGGAGCAGGCTCAGCATTTTCTATCAATGTGCTTGAAACGCTGGATGATCCTATTTTTGAGGGATGTACGTTCTGCCTTATGGACACCCAGCCATCGTGCTTGGAGCGCGCCGAAGGAGCCTTGCGGACGATCATGAAGGAGCGGAACATTCGCGTGCATCTCTCGGCGACGACCGATCTTCGCGCGGCTCTGGATGGCGCGGATTATGTGATTGTCTCCTGCGAGCAGGATCGCTACCGCAATTGGATTCAGGACATCGAGATTCCCGCCCGGCATGGAGTCGAGCAGCTGATCGGAGAAAATGGCGGGCCCGGCGGTCAGATTCATGCCATGCGCAACATCAACATGCTGATGCCCATTGTCGCGGCCATGACCGAATTATGCCCGGAGGCGTGGCTGCTCAACCTGACGAATCCGATGTCCATCCTCTGTACTTATCTGTCCAAGTACACTCCAATAAAATTCGCCGGATTTTGTCATCAGGTGCATGGCACAGTGGGAGTCATCGCCGAGCAGTTGGGTTTCGAGGCGGGCGAGCTGGAGGGGATCAGCGGGGGAATTAACCATCTCAATTGGCTCTTCGACATCCGTCGCCGTGGTACCGCGAAAAGTTATCTTCCGGAATTCATCGAGGCCATCAGTACTTCGAAGTGGTGGAAGCCTCACCAAGGCGCAGGAGCTCCGGAGCACGCCTTTAGCCTCGAGGTGTTCCGCGCCTTTGGGATGTATCCGCTCGGCTATGACAATCATATTTGCGAATATTTTTCCTGTTTTTATGAAAAGGAGGAATGGGCGGAGCGCGGTATCATTCCGCTCCTTGACAGCCGTTTACGCCCACAGGTTGCAAGCCGCAAGACGACGCTCGAAGCCCAGCACCTGATGGGTGGTACGGGAAATAAGTACCCGTTTCCACAAAACCCGCAGAACCCCTATTATCGCGAGTCGGTCAGCCCCGTGATTGTCGCCCTAGAAACCAACCACCCGTTGTATCTCGACGCCATGGTGGGCCGGAACGATGGGGCGATAAGTAATTTGCCACCGGATGCTGTGGTGGATCGCCCAGTGGTCGTCGTTGGCGGTGAGGTGCGGAGCATTCACGTCGGCAGCCTCCCGCCGGGACCTCTCGAGATTTGTCGTCGCCAAATTGCTCTCCATGACATGGTGGCCCAAGCAACTGTGGAGGGCGATGAGCGACTGGCCGTTCAAGCCCTCTGCCTCGACCCTTATGTGCGCTCCATCACGCAAGCCAGAAATATTTGGGCGGATTTTCGCAAAGAATATGCGTCCTCTCTGCCTTCGTTCGAATGAAGGAGAACTTCAAGTGACCAAATTGGGGTATCCCGCGTATTATCGCCTTTTTCCTTGCGCCCACGACTCCCACCAATGCAAAAATCTGACTCTCTTGCCTACGAGCTTCGAGTATTTCGGAATACTGCTCTGTATATACCTCTAAAGCCCATCCTTTCCTCAATAGCCCCGCACACAACAGATTGAGATGCACGCAAACTCACACCATCCTCATCCTAGAAAAATTGATTCCTTCCTGTCGCCACAATTTATCACATGATAAATCATTCATTCGTATTCCACTCGCAGCCGACGCGCCATATTTCTAGTTTAGAAACACACCCCAAATGTATCAATACGCGGGATCCCATTTTGGAGATGAATCTAACTCATGTGGTTTGTGGTTATGGTTTCGTTCGTACAAATGCCTTGATTGTTGCGCATGGAGAACCCTCGGGTAGTGGGCGAATGATATAGTCGCCTGCTGCACTTGGAAGAATAAAAGTCTCGGCGTAATGAACTTCCATCGGTGCGAAGCTCCCATCGGGACTTTCAATGCAGGCAGCCTGGCCTTCGACTAGATTGAGGATTTCCACGCTTCCAGTGCGCTGATGCCTGACGGGCTTGCAAAACCAATGGCGACGGGTCTCAATAAACACTGTCTCGTGCAAACCCGTGCGCTCTTCCCTCCAGCCGTCCCCGCCGTCAATAAGCTCGATTTGATTAATCAGATGATGCCGTGCGCAGTCTTCATCACAATCCCATCGGAGAACCTCCCGTCCACGTGCGGCATTGACCGGGCGGGGCAGTCCATCGAGACCCATACGGTTCCAGTCCCAGAGCTTGAATGTGAAAATATACGGTGTGGCACTGATTTCGAGAACCATGCAGCCGGAACCAGAGCAATGGAGCGTGCCAGATGGAATGAGGAAGTGGTCGTGTTTTTTAGCAGGGAAACGTGCGACGAATCGTACGTCATCAAACGGCTTTTCTCCCCGCTGGGCGGCATCGAGGTCGGCAAAAAGTTCTTCTACGACGACGTTCGCTTTGTGTCCCAGAAGCACCTGCGCACCGGGTTCGGCATCGAGAAGATAATAGCTTTCGTCCTGTGTGTAGGAAATGCCAAAGTGTTCCCGTGCGTAGTCGGGCGACGGGTGGACTTGCAGACTCAGATTCCCTCCGCTCATGGTATCGAGGAAGTCGAAGCGGATAGGGAACTCCGCTCCGAACCGGTCAAATACCGCTTCGCCCAATAAGGCCCGCGGTTCAGCAAAGACTAGGTTGATCGAGGGAATTTCCACCCGTGCGGTGTTGAACTCGAGCAGAAGCGAATTTTCCTCCGGAACGCATGTAAACCCCCAAGCGTAGTTGGACGGCCTATCTGGAAGCCCAAAGGCCTTCCGCATCCACTGCCCACCCCACGGTCCCGGATCAAAAAAGGGGACGACACTGAACGGACGTGTGACCGCATGACGCAGAACCGCACGATGCGCTTTTCCAGTGATCAACTTGGGGAATTCTTCCTGCGTCGTATCCAACAAAAAATCCCACCGATCCATCGTTTGCCGCTTGAGGCGGTCGCACACGCGCCAATCCACAAAGAACGAGCGCTTGTATTGCAAGGAGGGCTTTTCTCCCCTGTTGCGTACGCCGAGATTGTCTACTTCCCCGCGCCGTTGCCGCAGCTGGCCCTCCCAGCGGGGCATGTCGGCGTACACGAAAATATCGGAGTCAACGAGGAGAGAGGCTCCCGGACCCACCACGAGAATGAGCCCCGTGGCTTGATTCCGGATCGCCTCCTCCACCGCACGCGCCGCTGCGACATCCAAAAAATCCTCCATGCACAATCGTGTGAGGCGACCGAAGACCGGATCGTCCCCGCCCAAATCCGGAGCCACCAAACGGTCAATGGCTTCCGGCGATAGGAAGGCGGACTTAGAGTCCACGACCAGCGCAGGGCGCAGAGCCTGCACGCAACGCTCCCGCAGGTCATCGTCTAAGACCCCTGTGTAGCATTCCACGGCGAGAACTGTTCGTGCTCCACTTACGCATGCGCTCAACTTAGAAAAGATTGCATTCCATCCCGCCCAGCAGTCATCGGCATAGGGGTGAGGGACGACGATGTGCGGATAGTGATTGAAGCGTGCGGAGTTCATTCGGGCAGATGGGATTGATGGATTCTGTTTGTAAGGCGTTGGTGCCAAGCTATATCCCGCCACATCCCGCAGAATTGCGGGCCGCAGAAGTTACTGGTACAGATTGCTGCCCAACGACCGGTGGCCGCCGCTCGCTCAACGGCGGCGGTATTTAATTCCTTAACCCATCCCCAATCCAGGCCCGGCCAATCCTTATAGTCCACAATCGCCCAGCCCTCTGTAGTCACCAACGTACGCCCAGACATCCGGCTCCAGTCGGCCAGCGCGTCAATCCCCGCCATCAAACGGGACAGCCAGTAATGCTCGTCACTTCGGTAGAGCCGCTCTGCATGCTTTACGAGATTCTCATAGCCAATCCCATCGAACTGCTGATACTCATATCCAATCCGACTGTAAAAATCCGTATGCCCCGCCATCCAAAAATGGGGTTCCAGAAAATCGAGAAAGCCCACATCGCATGAGGAATACACCGCACGATCGGGTGCGATGCTGAAGGAATACGTCATCGGGAGATCCGGAAAGGATTGCTTAAGACGCAGCACGCTTTCCCGCATCCAGGCCGTGGATTGCTCCGCAAACCACCCTTGGGCGTAAAAGGGATAGAAAGGTGCCCAAGCAGCAAACGGCCACTCATTGCAAAAATCCACGTAGAGCAGACAATCCATCAAGCCTGCCTGCCGGATGGCAGTGAGAGTTTTCCTCCAAATCTCCGCGTGAGCCGATGGACTGGCAATGCCTAGCCGAACTTCGCTCACATCCTTCCGAAACCATGTGGAGAGACCGACTTTCAGATTTCGCTCTGAACATTTTTCCAGAAATTCCAGCAGCGCGGGGAGAATACGCGTGAGGCGGATGCGCGCCGGACTGCCCCAATCCTGCTGGTTCCATTGAGGGAGGATGTCCCATGATCCCTCTGGATCGTTGGCAATCAGGTGGGGATAGGCGTCAATCCGCACCGCATCGTAGCCCCGCTCGACCAACTCATCGAGCGCCAGGTTCCAATCCTCATAGCCCGCGCCGGGCCAGCGGCGCTCGAGCCAGGAAAAGTCCCACATCGTAATGGCCAACGGCCGTGTTAATTTATCAAACGTTTGCATATTATTCTCCTTGTTGTGGCCTGGAAAAATCATCCGCGTAGCGGGTGATGTCCTCCTGTTGCCAATTTCCGAAAGCGATTTCCAGAACCCGGACGGGGCGTTTCCCAGAGCAGCCGAGCCGATGCTTTTCGTTGACGGGAATCCACAACTCCTCACCCATCTGGCAATCGCGAACCACCTCGCCCACCTGAACCTGTGCCCCGTCATCCAGTACAATCCACCGCTCCGCGCGCCCGGTGTGCGACTGTAAGGAAAGCCGCTGACCCGGCTGGACGGTCATCAGGGAAACCGTCACGCTTTGATTGAAGGCGTATTGCCGAAAACTCCCCCAGGGTCGGTGGACGCAGGCAACAGGGGGCGGCTCGGCAGGAATGGGCAAGGTCGGGTCGGTATTCATAGTTTAAAATCCTTCATCGGGGTTCCAACACAACGACGCCCGCTCGTTCCACGATCACCATGCGGAAATTTTTCGCTGCAATCGCCGCATAGTCATGTCCGGCATTCGACGGATAGATGCCCAGATAGACGAGTGGTTCGGCACCGGTGTTGACTGTTCGGTGCGCGGTGTGGCTTGGCACATAAACCACGGAGTTTTCCTGCAATGCCACCATGCGGCTTTCTCCAGACGATTCGTCTTCCAGCAGCATTTGCCCCGTTCCCCGCAGCCCCACATAAACCTCTGCCGCAGATCGGCGGGCATGGAGATGGCCCTTCGTCAGATAAAACTCATCGCCGATTTTTCCCGGATGGAGAACGCCCAATCCGTAGTGCATTTGTCCGTCGCCGGAGGCAGGTTCGATCGGAGTAACCGCATAAACGAGCGGGTTGCCCAAGGTTAAGGCCAATTCGTAGCTTTGCGCATCCCGGAAGGCGCCGTACAAATCAGAGAGGTAGCGCTCTGTTCGGGGGTGCCCCGGAATAGTGCCTTGGGACAGGTTAAGATTCACCGCCCCGTCCTTACTTTTTAAATCTTTGAGAAAACGATCGTTCATAGATGAAATTCATTCGATAAAATCTTTGGCAATGGAGCAATGCCTGCGCTCTTGAGCGCATTAAGCGCGGCCCCCTGCAGCGGAGAACCTTCGGGTGCAACGAGGCGAATGTGTGGGCAGGTGTCGAGCAAGATCCGTTCCAACAAATTCTGATAGGGAAAACCGCTGCGAGCGCAACCCCCAAGCAAAGTCACTTCCGGAGGTTGTGAATAGCTCAATGCCGCGAGAGTTTCTTTAACCAAGCCTGCCAATGCTTCCGTTCCATCTCGCAAAATGGCCCCGGCAACTGCATCACCTTCTGCCGCGAGCCGCATCACCACCGGAGCAAATTTCGCAACATCCCCGGGAGTCCATGGTTTGGCGTAGAAGCAGGACAACAACTCGTTCGGCTCCGAGACGCCAAAAAAGGCCAGCACGAGTGGCGTAAGTGCAGTGGTCTGGCCTCTCCCGTCTGCCGCACGTGTGACAGCTTTCACTGCCGCCAAAGCAAGGCCAAAGCCGCTCCCCTCGTCATCCAAAAGCCATCCCCATCCTCCACACATAAACGACACCCCCTGCGGGTCGCGGCCCAGACAATTGGCACCTGTCCCCGCAATCAACGCGATCCCCGGCCTCCCGGAGAGTCCGCCCGTCAGCGCGTTCGACAGATCGTTTTCCACGGTCACATCTCCCGCCGCCGCCAACCCCGCATCTTCCGCCGCCGTGCGCATTGCACCAATCTCCTGATGCGACTTAACCCCAGCAATTCCTACAAATGCGCCTCGAGCCAGCTGAAAATCTTTCCCTGCGGACGCCCACGCATCCGAAGCCGCTTCGCGCAATCGCACTTGCGCAATCGCTAGCCCCACATTGTGAGGATTGGCCGATGCCGCACTACCTACCCCCTTCACACGCCCCCTGCTATCCACCAAAACAGCACGTGTCCTCGTTCCTCCCCCATCTATACCAAGAAACCAATCAATCATGCCCTCACGATAACAAGCAATTCTTGTATCAACATGCAAAATAACAGAACATAACACAAAACGAAGTTTGTAACATTTCATGCTAGCCACAATTCGCCACCAACACATTCTTGCCACCTTACATAATCAAGGGAGTGTATCCGTCGCAGCTTTACGCCAAGAGTTTCAAACAACCTCTATGACAATATGGCGGGATCTGAAAGCTCTTGAGGAACTGGGGCTATTGCGGCGAACGCACGGCGGAGCCTGCTTGCATGGCCACTTTTTTGGAGAACCGAACTATGAGGCCAAGAATCAAAGTGCATTCGAGCCAAAGCGGCGAATTGCCACTTTGGCGGCTCAGGAATTTGTGCGGAAAGGGGACGCGATAGCAATGGAAGGTGGCACCACAGTGTCCGCATTGATTGACTATCTACCTACGGAGCATATTTCCATTCTGACCAATAGTCTGCCTGTGGCACTTCGTATCCGCGCTCTGCGCCCCAAGGTTCCGGCACTTGTCGCTGGAGGGTGGATAAGCCGAGTTTCTGGCAACACCTGCGGGCCGGAAGCACTGCGCAGCATGACAAAATGGCGGGCAGATGTCTGTTTTATCAGCGCTACCGCCTTTGATGCTATTGTGGGGCCTAGCGATCCGAACCCCTTAGAAATTGAAGCTAAGCGTGCTCTCGCTGCCTGCGCTCGTAGAGTCGTTATTTTGCTCGATTCGACGAAATTTGGTCAACGTTCTGCTGCGGTCACCCTACATCCTCGTCGCATTGATGCCCTAGTGACAGACGCCGATCCACCTGCACCCATTTGCACTTTACTCGATCAATACGGTGTTCGCATTTTCACCGCCCCCTGTTAATCAGAACGTTTGTCGCGTCGTGTCGCCTTGTGTCGGGACTGCACGATCTGCGGGAAAGGCCAATCCAGGAGTTCCTCCACCACCAAAAGGGTATGAGGGAATCTTTTTAACATCTCAAGAATTTCA
>JAJTYZ010000071.1 GCA_021463515.1 Chthoniobacterales bacterium
CCGATTTAACGTCTAATGAGGGTGCGGGGATCACATGCGCCCTCGCGTGTTGTGCCGTGCACCCCCGCACGACACATAGATTGAGTACCACACGAAAAAATCCCAGCGAGGTAGCTCAAGGCGACACCCGAAGTGAGTGCGAGGATTATTCATCTGTCGCAAAGAAATAGAAAATGTCAAAAGGGTCGTATTGCGCTGATGAAAGAAGACCCCGAAACGAGGGTGAAACACATGAGGAAGAATCGGTGCGGAACACCACAGGGCGACGTCATCTCGCCGCTGCTGGCTAACCTGTACCTCGACGGCTTGGATAAAGCGGTCAACGGGGGAAGCCAAATGAAGGCGGTGATGGTGAGATACGCCGACGACTTCGTTGTCCTCTGCCGTAAAGGGCAGGGCAAAGAGATGCATCATCGGCTCAAAAGCTGGCTGGAGAGAAGATGACTCAAGCTCAACGAGAAGAAGACCCGCATCATGGACTTCGAGAATGAGAGCATCGAGTTTTGGGGCTTCCGGCTGGCGTGGAGGAAAGCGCGAAGTGGCAAAAGCTACCCGCACTGTGAACCCAGCGCGAAAAGCTGTGGCAAACTGCGGAAGGCGATCCGGGAAGAGACCACCCGGAGCACCCAATGGAAGAAACCCGAGGAAGTCATTGCCCGCGTAAATCAACGGGTGAGGGGGGGATCGGCTACTTTCATTACACCAACAGCGGCAAAGTGTTCAGCAAGATGCAATGGCAAATCCGGGCGCGCATCAGGCGATAGTTGTGGAAGAAACACGCCAAGAGCCAAGCGCACTACGGGAAAGCCTAAAGCAATGAACGCCTCCACAACCACTATAGCCTGATCAACTTTCCCATGTACACCAAATGGTAAAACTCATAAAGCAAACCGAAGAACGGTACTCCGAGAGCCGGATGCGAGAAATCCGCACGTCCGGTTCGATGAGGGGAAAGGTGCTGGCCGACTCGTTCGGCCTGCATCTCCCTACTCTACCCGTTGAAAAGGTACCAGTGTGCATCATATTGCAATATTTCGATTTTCCATCGAAAGAGAGTCATCCTTCCAAAAAGCCGAGGGGGCGATTGCTAAAATTATTCGGGAGGTGCAAGAAAATGCACACTGACCCCATTCTTCTGACCCCATTCTTTCTGGAACTTGACAATGATGGGGTGTTTTCAAAATGTGGAGTTATGACCTATGTGCTTTCATTGTTAATGATGGTTTTCATTTTTGAGGCGGAGGCATGGCCCGGGGCAATATCTATTCCTAAACACGCAAAGCAAGAGGCGTTTGCCGGACGTGACGGTGTTTTTGTTCTTGTGGATGCAGCGACGGGGGAAACGCTGGTGTCCGATGCAAAAGCGGGCGCGGAAAAGCTTGCACCCTGCTCAACATTCAAAGTCTGGAACTCTGTCATTGGATTGGAGATGGGAAAAATCAAGTACCCGGACGCGTTGTTTTGGAAATGGGATGGGAAAAAGCGTGTGCTGGAGGAGTGGAACAAAGACCAGACCTTACGCACGGCGTTTTCATCATCTTGCGTTCCTGCCTTTCAGGAGTTGGCACGAAATATCGGCGCGAAAGACATGCAAAAATGGCTCGACGCTTTCCAATTGGGCGATCGGGATATTTCTGCAGGGATTGACGTGTTTTGGCTGCCAAGTCCCCCCAAGCGAAAGACCCTTCTCATCAGTCCGGTGGAACAAGCGCAGATGCTTGCCAAGCTCATGGAAGGGAAGTTGCCGGTTTCAAAAAAAACACTGAAAGTTCTCGATGATATTTCGACGCTCACGACGGCATCGGGCGGAAAATTTCACGGGAAAACCGGCACGGGTGTGGATGAAAATGGGGCGTATAACATGGGGTGGTTTGTTGGTTGGGTTGAGTCGGAGGGAAAGACTTTCACCTTTGCCTGTCTCCTCAAAGGAAAGGGCGTCATGGGCAAGGATGCACGAGCAGCGACGGAAGCGATTCTTTCCGCCATCGGACTTTTGCCTCCGTCTTGCGGATAGTCGCGCGCTCTTTTTGGCTTGGTTTCCGACTTGACCTTCAGGGCTTGCACCCGTTGAAATGCACGGTTCTGTGCGCTTGGTGCCGCACCGCAAACCTACCATTATGAGACTTCGCTTTTTTTTGCCGATTTGGTCGGCATTGCTAATTACCGTATGTCCTGCTTGGGCCCAACTCACGGGCACCCCTGCGGGCCCCATCGTTAAATCCATTTCCATTGAATACGTTGGCGCGGAATCCATCAGCCGCGAGCGGGTGTTGGCTAACCTCAAAACCAAAGTCGGCGATCCTTATTCGGAGCGACTTGCCGAGGATGATGTGCGGGCACTTTTTGCAACCGGTGATGTCGGCAACGTGCGTATTTTTGCCCAGCCGGAAGGCGATGGCGTTGGGGTGACTGTGTTGCTGCAAGGGCGAGCCACCGTGGATGAAATTCTCATTGAGGGTGCCTCGGCGATTCCTGTAGAGCGGCTGCGAAAAGACCTGTCATTCAAAGTTGGCGACCGCCTCAACGAAGAACTTGTCGAGCGTTCGCGGCAAAAAATGCTGGAAAATTATCAAGACCGCAATTTCGGCGGGGTTGAAATTACGACCAAAGTTCAGACCGACGAGCGCACCGGACATTCGCGTGTGATTTACACGGTCAACGAAGGGACAAAGCAGGTCATTAAGCGCATTGAATTCGTGGGCAATGATTCTGTCTTGGCCAAAGATTTGCGCAAAGCGATGAAGACGAAAACGCGCAATTTACTTTCGATTTTCAATAAAAGCGGACGCCTTGTTCCTTCGCAATTACAGGATGATCGCGATGCCATTCGCGGCGTTTATCAAAATCGCGGCTATGCCGATGCGCAAGTAACCGATGTTCAAGTGTCGCCGCTCAAAGGCGATGGCGTGGAATTAATTTTCACGATTTCCGAAGGAACACAATACAGCGTAAAAGCTCTCAATCTTTCGGGGATTTATGTCACCAATCCCGACGAAGTTAAGGCGAAGCTGGTCATGACCGATGGCTCGCTTTACACGCCGGACGGCCTCACGAAAGACCTCAAAGCGATTCGCGATTACTACGGTACGCAGGGATATATTGATGCCAACATTGTACCGGAAATTTCCCCGGCGGGGCCCGGGCAAGTTAATGTGAATTACCGTATTGATGAAGGTGCGCAGTCATTTGTGAATCTCATCAATATCCAAGGAAACACCCGCACAAAAGACCGCGTGATTCGCCGTGAGCTGGCTGTTGCGCCGGGCGATGTGTTTGACACCGTGTTGGTCGATGTGAGTCGTCAACGCCTCGAAAATCTCAATTACTTTTCGCAGGTTCAGACGATGCCGACCGACACGATGATCCCCGGGCGCAAAGACCTCAATGTGATCGTTGAGGAAAAACGTACGGGGTCATTTAACTTCGGTGCAGGATTTAGTACCATTGACAGCTTGGTGGGCTTTGCGGAATTGCAACAAACCAACTTCGATCTTTTCGGATGGCCAAACTTCGTCGGCGGCGGTCAACGCTTCCGCATTCGCGGGCAATACGGCATCGAGCGTGCGGATGCGGTGATTTCGTTCACCGAGCCATGGTTTCTCGGCCAACAACTCTCACTTGGTACGGAGCTGTTTTATCGTCAGGCAACCTTTTTAAGTCCGCTCTATAATCAAGCCAACTACGGTGGCGCGGTGCAGCTACGCAAACCCTTTGGTCAATTTCTATCGGCCAATGCGGAATACAAACTCGAAGGGATTGATATCTACGATGTGGATTACGATTCGCCGCCGCAAATTTGGACGGAGGCAGGGCTTTACACACGCAGCGCGGTGAGCGGTGGCCTGACCTTTGACTCACGTGACAACCTCTTTCTGACGCGTCGCGGAACCTATCTCTCACTCAATGGCTTTGTAACGGGCGGTGGGCTCGGTGGCGATGTACAAGATTACGGCATCTCCCTCGATGGCTCCCAACACGTGTTGCTGCCATGGGATATTATTTTCCTCTTCCGCGGCCAACTTGCCAGCGTGGATACATGGGGCAGCTCCGATAACGTACCGCTTTTTGACCGTCTGTGGCTTGGTGGTGCCAACAACTTACGCGGCTTTAATTTCCGTGAAGTTGGCCCCAATGTGGATGGTGATTACTACGGCGGCGGATCACTCGGCTACATGACATTGGAAACGACATTTCCTATCATCAGCCGCGTGCGTGGCGCGCTCTTCACCGACTGGGGCTATGTGAATGTGAATCCCTGGGATTTCAACAGCTCCGGCTACAATGCGGACTATGGCTTTGGTATTCGCTTGGACCTTCCCATTGGCCCGATCCGCGTGGACTACGGTATTCCCTTTGCAACCGATGGATACAACGGCAGTCAGGGGCGTATCCAATTTAATATCGGCTACCAATTTTGAACGAAATCGCCGCAGAAGCGTCTCACCAAAAGGCTTTACACAAGCCCATCAAACAACCAACTATACACATTCCATCATTTATGAAAAAACTGCTCCCGTTTCTAACCATCGTCATTGGTATCTCATTCCTTGGTGCCACCACCGCCTCCGCCGACGTGAAAGTCGGCATCGTGGATATGAACAAAGTGTTCACGAGCTATTACAAA
>JAJTYZ010000072.1 GCA_021463515.1 Chthoniobacterales bacterium
GGACCAAGTTTATTTCGGTCCACGTGATCATCGGCATAGGCTCCAAATTCAAAAAAGTGCCACACGCCATAATGCGAAAGTTTGATCTCTGCGCCCTTCTCGATATTGCCCGTAAGCAGGCCGAGCACGCAATCCGTTCGCGCATGCAGAGCTTCCAAGAGCGAAACGATTCCGGGCAACACACAGCCCTCACGTTGCGGCAGCTCTCGGGCGAGATGATAGACGTAGCTATCAAACAAATCCGCGATGTTTTCCGGCGTGGATAAAATATTATGCGCACTCAAAATCTGGTGCGCAATCGCAGAATCCGTAGAACCTGCAAAAGAAAGCCATGTTAAATCATCATCCACCCCAAATCGCTCTTTAAGCCCCAGCCGCAACGCATATTCCCCTGCGTGGCCGGTGAGCAAAAGGGTTCCATCAATATCGAACAAAATCAGTTTTTTACGATTCATGACAACCCTGCTAATTTTCGGACGTTGCCTTATCCCAATTTTTTTTCCATTCCGCAAAGGGAGGGTTCGATTTTCCATCAAGCAGAGATTTTGCCATCACCACAATCACCGATTCAAGACCACTGGCCACAGCGGATGCCGTGTCCAACGAAGCGATCGTTCCCAAAGTCTCGCCACTCGGATTCCCCGCATTTTGCTCAAACTGCGCTCGCGTCACTAATGCGATTTCCAATTTTTGAACATCCGCTTTCGTCATAGGCTTTGCGTAGTACGCCTTCCCTAAATCGAGAATAATACTCTTGAGTGCTTCGTTGTACTTTTGCATTGCCTCCTGCATATCTGTCGTGTTTGCGCTCGAAAAGCCGGATTCCAAAGACTGCCGTACCGCCGTCACACGCGAAGGAAGCTCACGAAGTTTCGCTAAATTTTTCGCCTTTCCCGCATCTTCTGCATGAACCACCACAATGCAAAAAGCCATCATTAGTCCGAGCCACACTTTCACCATGACATCATCAAAGCGTATTGCCGCATGAAATCAAGATTGCGCTTGGGCTTCTTCGCGCCAAATCTATTTGGTCATGCCAACGGAACGTGTACTTGCAGTGGACCCCTCTCTACGCGGGACGGGCTATGCCGTGCTCGAAAATACCGA
>JAJTYZ010000073.1 GCA_021463515.1 Chthoniobacterales bacterium
AAAACCCCCGTTTAGGTGTAAAGTAGGCCGTTTGCTTTACACGTCCCTGTGGACAGGGAATGACATGTTAAGCCATTCGTTGACATAGTATGAAAATCAAGGACATAAAATGACAAGAAATGACAGCAAGACACGAGGAGAAATGGAGATGTTGGAGCAAGGAACGCTCATGAACACGAGGGAAATGGCGACTTTCTTGCGATGCTCTACACGGCAGATAGCGCGGTTGCGGAAGCGAGGTTTTCCTACGATTAGAATGGGTGGGATGGTGCGATTTTCTAAAGGCGAGGTGATGAACTGGATGACGTTCCAACATCGCGCCCTGAACCTTGGCTGACTCGATTCGAAACACGTGACGGCGGCGAAGGAAATTTTGCGACGTGAGCAACAAGCCGTCCGAATGTGAAACACTTTCTCGGTAAAAAATGCTAATGATTTACTGACGCGGATATTTTTTCCATCGGAGGACAATGACGGATAGGAATACGCCGAGGGCCAGCAGAGCATTGGTTGGTGGCTCGGGGATGACGCTATAAATCCAGTCGGTGGTTTCGGAGACGCGAGTGAGGTATTCCACATCGCCGTAGAGGCCGCGCCTTCCAACATCAAGATTGGTGTTATTTAAGACATCCCAAGGATTGCCTCCCCACGAGATGACGCCGGCCAGTTTCCATTTTCCGTCTTCATCCTGAATAAACGCAGGCCCTCCGCTGTCGCCAGGGACGGTTGAGCCTTCAAGGATGTTGCCGTCGAGGGTGAAGGGTACTGAGGAACTGTCTCGTCCGGTGATGGTTCCCGTGGGATCAAGGACGGTCACCACATTGGTTGGCGGATTCCACACCCAGGGATCTGCGTTGGTACTGTAGAGCGACGAAAGAGTGTTTTGTGCGAGGTTGGTACTCCCATCAAAGTCTGCAACGAGAAACCCACCACCATAGTTGGTGCCGTTGGTGATCCATGTCTGACTTGTCACGCGATCCACGATGTTGAAGGCCGCGTGGACAAGGGCGGGGTTGTTGGTTTGCCAGTTCCATGGTGTTGTTCCCGTGCCAACAACCCCCGTGCCGAGGGTGACGAGAGGTTTTCCAAACTCGTCGGACTTCGTATAAAGCTCCGGGAAGGCAACGGCATTGGTGACGGAGGTGGTAAGCTTAAAAAGGGCAATGTCCCAGCCCATGGAAGGGCCACCCTTTTGATCCACCGTGAACGGCGGCGGGGGATTGATCCACAGCGGATGCTGAGTCAAGGTGCTCATGTCCGCAAAGTAGTGAGTGCCTTGGTGAAAGAATTCCAACTCCACCATGGTGCGGATATCCCAATTGTGCGCGGCTGTCAGTACCCACTCGTTGTTAAGCAGGGTAGCAGTGCCAAACGAGCTGCTATCCTGCCAGGAAGTGACCACGGTTCCGACTGCTGCGAATACGGGGAAATTCTGGTAGTCCGTGGCCAGCGCATGGCTGGCGGCAAGGCTATTGGTTCCCGCATAGGTAAAATCGTCCGCAATAATGATTGCGTGAGCTGGAATCGCACCGAAGAGCGCGAACAAAATAAAAAGAAAAATTGGCATTTCAGACGTGGTTTCTTTTATTCCGCAGAAAGACAAAGGCGGGCAAGAAAACACCAAGAGTCAGTAGGGCATAGGTGAACGGCTCGGGAATCACACTATAAATCCACTCGGTGTGTTCAGAAACGCGGGTGTAGTAATTGACATCGCCATAGAGGCCACGAAAGCCCTCACCATTGGAAAGCTTATCCCAAGGATTAATCCCCCAAGACGTAATGCCCGCCAGCTTCCATTCACCCTCATCTTCAATAAAAGTTGGCCCTCCGCTGTCTCCCGGTGCTGTCGCTCCTTCCACGATATTGGTTCCGAATGTTATCTGCGCAAAAGCACTATTAGTTCCTACGATATCACCCGCCGGATTAAGCACCGTAGTGGTATTGCTTCCACTCACCGCCCATGTCCATGGGTCTTCTCCGGGATGGTAGCTCTGATCCAAAGTATTTTGGTCATCAGCAATTCCCGAATCAAAATCGGTCACTAAGAATCCCCCTCCATAACCGGAGTTTGTCTGAATCGTCGTTCGGTCTATCACATTAGCTGCCGCATAAACAAACTCAGGATCGTTGGTTTGAAAATACCAAGGCGTGGTTCCTGTCCCGACTTGCCCAGCACCAAGGGTTATGCCGACTTTGCCAAATTCATCAGATTTCGTATAGAGCTTAGGAAAAGTGATGTTGTTGGTGATGGGACTTTCGAGGCGAAACAACGCAATATCCCAGCCTTGTGATTCAGAAACTGTAGCATCATACAGGGGCGACGGTGCATTGGTCCACAGGGGATGCTGAATAAGGGAAGACATTTCCACTGCATGTTGAACGCCACCCCAAACGAAAACCATGTTCGTAATGACACTTACATCCCAATTATGGGCCGCCGTGAGTAACCATTCGTTATTAAGTAAGGTCGCAGAACCCATACCCGTATTCGTTCCGAAGTAGGTGTAGATTCCACCCACTGCTGCGAACACAGGATAATTCACAAAATCCGTAGCAAGAGCGCGACTTGCGGCAAAACCGTTGGTTCCATCGTAAGTAAATCCATCTGCAATTTCGATGGCATGAGAAGCTGACGAAAACATGTGAAATGTCATCCACGGAACGATAAGAGCGAGTTTAAGAGTTCGAGAAATCACCAGGCAAAATATCGCTTGGATTTGGAAAACTTCATGCAAAAAACGAGATTCACACACCCTACTTTGGTAGGGGGTATCTCGCTTACGGTTGCACGGTCGCAGAGGACAACTTCCGAGAAATTCTCACAGCTCGCCGATGCAGTCGATGCGGGCAAAGAGGAGTGGGAAGAGGAGGAGTTGAAGATTCATAATGTTGATCCCCTCCCCTCAAGTTCCAACTCCGGCTGACGCGGATCGCCGACGTGGGTTTCTATTTCATCGGTAATGCTCGTGTTGATGCGCGAGGTGACTTTGAGATGAGTTTGAGGATGGGAGCGGTCGAAGGTGACGCGGAAAGAAATGGAAAATTTGCCCTCGTCATCGGCGGAATGTTCGGCTTCGTCGAAATGAGCTTCGAGGAGGCTTTGGAGAGCGGCGAGAGCGGCGGTTTGATGAGCTTGGGATTGTTCGGGATTCATGAGCGGAGTTCGGCTTCGGATTTGATGACTTGGAGGATGTCGAGAAGGGGCTTGAAGTCGGCAAGCATGTTGCGCAGTTGTTCCTTGGAACGAGAACGCAACCAGTCGCGCCCGCCGGATTCACGCCACCACAGGCAGAGGCGATTGATGGAGGGGATGTGGGTGAGGATGCCATGATCGGCGGGAGGCGTGATGAGTTCTTCCACGGAAACAAGACGCTCGGCGTTGATGGAGGCTCGTAGGCGACGCACGGTGATACGCTCTTGGGAAGTTGCGGCAAGGTTGATCCAGTGCTGCTGCATTTCCGGTTTGAGCCGGGCCACGATGCGGTGATGGTTCCAAGATAATTTGTCATTCCGTAATGACAAATCCACCTTGCGGCTGACATAGGCGTAGTTGCGCAGGATGGCGTAGTCTATGCCGGTGGCGCGGATGGCAGCCTCGTAGTTGCAATTGGTAGGGCGACCGGGGCCGGGGCGAGCGAAGTGGGTTTGTCCGTAGGCAAGCCAATCGCCGATGACAAATTCCATCGAGCGTATGGCTTGGCTGATTTTCGGGCCAATGGTTTGCCATTGCTCAAAATCGGGCGTGCCATGGAAAGCGAGGCCGAGAGGCGTGATTTCGATGCTGGAATTGGGCGTGGTGATAGGCTCAATTTTCATAAGACTGGCGGATGTTGAGTTGGGCATGACGATACGAATTGCGGGCTGTCAACGTGCGCATGGCACGGGATGGAAGAAGGGCGAGCTTTTCGGATAGTTCGACGCAACGTTTGCTCACAGCAGCGCGGGAAACGCGGTGACGTTTGGCAATGCTCGTGAGAGAATCGCCCATGTAGGACATGCCGGAAACGGCGGCGAGACATTCGGTGGTGAGAGAGCGATTGGGAGCATCGAGGATTTCGCCGATGAGTCGGCGCATGACATCCCAAATGAGGTCGGGATCGGGTGCTGCGGTTGTGCTGATGTCGGCGGCAGATTCGTTGCTCGGTGCTTCGTCGGCTGATTGAGAAAAATCAGAGGCGTCGGAATCCAGCAATTCCGCCATGTCCGGCTCGTAGGAGGCCAGCGGAGAATTGGCTATGTCCTCGGAAAGCCCGGTGCCATTGGCGCGGTGATCGTCGGGAAGTGGTTTGTCGAGATTGAGAGCCTTCAATTCAGCCCGTTCTTTCGGCTCCAAACTTTCCACCCACGCCTCGTAGTCGCGTACGTAGCGGGTGTTGCGGGAATTGGGAGAGGTTGGCGGCGTCATGGCTTTTCCCCCCACGTTCTGCACACGCCGACTTCCACCTCGATGGGGACAGCGGGGAAAAGAGCGGCCATTTGTTCTTGCATGGTGGTGCGGAGGATTTGGCTCACGGAATCTGCATCGCCTTCATCGCACTCCACGATGATTTCGTCATGCACGGTGCTGATGAGGCGGGACGATGGAGGCAGGTGCTCTGGAAGATGGATGAGGGCACCCTTTAATCCCTCCGCACAACCGCCCTGCACCGGGGTGTTGACCAAGGCCGTGAAGCGGTTCCACGGGCTTGCCGAGTCTTCGATTAAGCGACGACGACCTAGCACAGTGCGCACCTCATCCACGCCCTTTTCCGCCTTGTTGTGACTTTCTCCGTGCCATTGCCGCAGGTTGCCGTAGGTGGATAAGAATTTTTGCCGGATGGTATAAGCGGTGGATTCGGATAATTCCACGTCGTAGGAAGCCTTGGCGAAACGGACGAGTCCGCGAGGATATTGGCCGTAGAGGAGTCCGAAATTTACCGACTTGGCCATCTGCCGATCGTCCTTGGAAATGGCATCCAAGGGACGTCCAAGCACGCTGGCGGCGGTGATGCGATGGAGATCGTCACCGCGTTGGTAAGCCTCGATCATCTTGGTTTCTCCGGCAATGACGGCGGCCACACGCAGTTCGATTTGGGAATAATCGGCAATGACCAAAGCGCGGCCAGATGGAGCAATGAAGCAATGGCGCAGTTCGCCTCGGCCAATGTTTTGCATGTTGGGGCTGCGAGAAGAAAACCGCCCGGTGGCCGTGCCTAATGGATCAAACTGCCCGTGGATGCGTCCGTCGGAACTCACCGATTCGAGGAGACTGGCGGCTTGCTGGGCTTGTTTTTCTAAAGAGCGGTGTTCGAGGATGAGAGGGATGATTTCGCTTTCATCGCAATTTTGCAGAGCTTCTTCGTTGGTGGAAGTAAGCGGGATATTGTGAGTATTGAGAGTGGCCAAAAGTTGCTTGGGGCTATTGAGCTTGAGATCAGGCGTCCCTAATTTTTCTCTCACCTCAACCGCCACTTCTTCGGCCTGTGCTCGGCAGGTTTCCTCAATTTGGCGAAGGCGAAGAACATTAACGGCCATGCCCGCGATTTCCATTTCGATAACCACGGGCAGAAGACGCGATTCGAGGGCAAAGGCGGAATCAAGGGCCACCGTTTTTAATTCCTCATCAAGCTTGGCCCGAAGTTGGTGCAAATAGGCCACATCCCGAGCAGCGTAGGCAATTTGTCCGTCGGTCAACATCATGGCTCCCCAGTCCGAGGTGGCGCAGTCCTGGGTAGAAGCAATGCCCAAATAGCGCTCTAGGCAAAGATTGAGGTTGTTGCCGGGTTTGGTACCGGCAGAAAGAAGACGGGCAGCGGTGAGAGTGCAGTAAATGGCTGCCGGGCGGATGCCACACTTTAGCTGAAGCCACAGAGCATCGAAGCGGGCGTTGTGGGCAATGATGGTTCGGGTGGATAGCAAGTCGGCAATCGGGCCGAGGTTGTAGCCCAAAGCCTGCAAATCGAGCATGTAAGTTGACGTGGCCTCCCCTGTGAGCTGCAGGAGCCGGATTTCGCCCTTCCAAGGATTAAGTCCATCGCCCTTGCAAAAACCGAAAGTTTCTATGTCTAGCGCAATATGGGTTTCAGCCGAAAGATGTGCCGCCACTTCGCTAAGTTGCTGCGGATCGGTGATGAGGTGGTGGGGACGAGATTCGGCATCCTTGGCATCCTTGGCATCCTTCCCCCTCGCTAAATACGTACGGGGTACACGTACTTTTATTTTATTTTTTTTATTTTTTTCTTCGGTACCCCCCTCAACCCTTTCATAGGAATGGAAAAGGTTGCCAACGATGCCAACGATCCCTTCGGCGTTGGAAAATGAACTACTTACGTCGGCATCCTTTGAGTTTTTGGGGTTTTCAAAGGATGCCAAGGATGCCGATTTTGAGCCAAAATCGCCAAATTTTGCCCAAATTTTCGATTTATCATCGGGCGGTTGACTTCCTGTGCCGACGAAACGGATTTTTTGTGCAGCCACTTTTTTGGTCGCTCGATCCACTTCCAGCCGGACGCCGTTCAAAATTCGGCGGTCATATTTCCGCAAAAATAGACCGATGCGTGTTTTTGTCTTGCGGGCGTCCTGCTCGCCGAAGCTGCCAAAGAACGCCAAATCATCATCGTCCTCAGCTTGAGCCAGTAATTTAAAGAGCGTCTGTTTGTCGATCCATTGGTCGGGATACTCTTCAAAGGCCATGGTGTAGAGAGTCCGCATGGCCCGGTCACATCGGTCGCCACCAATTTCTGAACCGTCCTCAATGTGAGGTAGGCAAGGATCGCCTAAACCGTGAAAGGTCATAATGCCGCCGACCACACGAGCCCATTCAGGGAAGCTCGTAAAAGGCGTGGTGCCCTCTGGACAGCCTGCCTCGATCCATGTGTGAACTAAGGTGGCGATGGCACTGAGGATGTCGGAGCGGTGCTTGGCCACGTATTCGTGAAGGAAACGAATGGCGAAGATGCGGGCGTTGGCGTCCTCCTGCTCAAGAAGCAGGGTGATTTTCCGACTGCGTGGCTCGACATCCTCTCGGTATGTGAGGCCCACGTTGGCCGAAAGGCTAAACTCGATTTCGTTGGCAATGCGTAAGTCGGCACTGCTATCGGTGCTTCCAAGATTGCGGGCGGAAAAGACGCTCGAAGTGATGGCACCGATAAGCACAGCGTCATCAATATGGCCTTGGCAGTTAGCTAGGTGCATGAGACGGCGGCCGGATGCCATTGCTGCCGTGATGCGCTTGCGAGTTTCCTCGCCGTCATTTCCTAGGGGAGCGTCTTCGCAGGCGAGGCCCTCATAGACAATGGAAGTAATTCCGGCCAGATAGTCTTTACCCGCACGAGGGCGATTGGCCGTGAATATCCAAAGGGGGAAGCGAGCCGACCAGCCCATGAGTCCACGGCAATAAGGCGTGATGAGGCGGGCCAAAGCGTGCGTAATACTTTGAGAGTCGCGGAAGCAGAAATCGCGATGGATGCGTAGGATGAGGTGACGGGCAGCCTCTACGCTCATAGGTTTGATGAGGGGGCTGCTTGGATCGCAGTAGGTGTGGAAGCGTTCGTCGTAGCCGATCTTGGGGTATTCGATGTCGCCGGAGTTGGTGCGAATAGGGATGGGCAAATCAAGGATGCGTCCGATTCGAGGGAGGCGATGTTTAAACTGCGGTGAGGCAAGCAAGGTGCTGGCTGTTTCGCGGCTCATGGAAAGGCTGCGAAAGACGGTGTCCTCGGATTGTTGCTCTTTTTGCAAAATGCCCGTATCAATGTGATTCTCAATGCTGGTGATAGCCGTGGCGGGCTGCATGGTGTGAAAGGCCAAAGTCTGGGCACCGTTTCCTACGCCACGAGAGCCGACCACGACCACATTGTCGTTCTTAAGAAACCACTCCTTTGTTGGAGCGAGAACGTCGCCAACTTCGATTGCGAAGGCAGAACTGGGGCGATCAAGACCGGGCAAAATCGTGCGGTGACGGCCATTTTTATCCGCCTGTCCCTGCTCCCAAATTCGCATTTGCCCGCAGGCAGCATCAACGCAGCCTGGATTGTTAAGTTCCAAATGATCGAGCAGGGCGGCAATATTCCGCCCGTCGCAGTGGGCATGAAGACACTTGAAGCCGGGAACTTGATTAGGGGGATTGAAGACGACGGTATCGGTGCTATTGGGCGCCCAATCGCGGCCTTGATCGGCGTGTTCTTGGCACCACGGACAACGCACGCTCCATTGGTGTTTGTCGGGATCGAGGCAACGGCCAAGGTTGTCGGCTAGGAGTGCCTTGAGATCAAGAGTGCTTAATTCTCCTTTGAATTTGGCCCACCATGGCTTCGGAGATTTAATTTTGCCCACCGGTTTTGAAGAGGCTTCCTTTTCGGCGTCCGGCTCCAAGAATCCAAACCACTCTTTGAGTTCTTCCCAGCTTACTTCGGTCAAATCGCCACCAACTTCCCAAGTGTAGGTGTGTCAGCCGGCGTGCTGACTTGGAGCGACGGCCAAATTGCAACCATGAAAGAAAAGCTCTGCCGTTACGGGCTAATCGCTTCGAAAAACTCGCAATCGCCACCAACGAAATTAGCAAGTCCGACCTAGGTAAAATCAAGGTCTTGGAGCGGCTATGCCAAAGCTATGGGATGGCAATGAATCCCGTGCCCTATATCAGCTTTGACTAAACTGGCGACCTCTCAAATCAAGTGCCGGAGACGCAGATTGAGCATTTTTATGCGGAACGGATTCTCGATAATGTACAGCAATCTCCGCAGCAGTCACCGCACTAAAAACAAGCCCCTCTTGTTCGGCGATGCGGCGTGCTCCCTCGACAATTCCTTCGTAGGTCTCTCGGCGAAAATTCTGCGGATCACCATACTCGAAAATATTGTGAGTCAAGGCGCGGATTTGCAGCAGCGGAGTTTGCTCGGTCAATTGACGGCGAACAGATTTTTCGATGGTATAAAAATGATTTTTGGCGTCCACCATTTCGACGCGCAAATCAAGCGGACTGGCCCCTCCCCACATTCGGGTCTGCGGATCGAGAGTTAACGGCAAATCCACGAAGTTGACATCTCCAACCAAGGATCGGAAATGACGATGCGGGTAATGGGGATCGAGTGGGCTGTCGCCCCAGACGCAAGCGCACTGAGGCAGATTGCGCGTTGGAAAGCTGACCAATCCATGTGTCAACCCCAACTCCTCGAGGATGCCATAAGTGTGGTCATTGGCCGATGCGTAGCCGGGACAAAACGCGAGCGGGTTTCGCCCCATAACCTGTGCGAAGCGATCCATGGCCTCCTTTAGAAGACTCCGTTGTTCGTCCGGCCCCTCTGTTCCCAAAAATTCACTGCGACCTTTTATCCATGGATGATAATGCAGACCTATCTCATGACCGGCGTTTTCCAGATCCTGATATATGGAAGCATGAACAGCAATGTCGCCGGGGATTACCAGAAATGTCCCTTTGGTTCCGGTAGCTTCGAAAATTTCGCCGAGACCACGAATGGCACGCTCACCAAGGTCAGGATTTTGCAGTGCAAATTGGGTGGATTCGCAGTCTATTTGCAGGTTGAAGAGCAGTTCTTTCATAGAGGTGTCGTGTCTTGATTGAGGGCGGCCATTTCGGCGAGCCTCCGAAGGTGCTCGCGCGGGTCGCTGCGCGAATACTCGAGCCGCAAGGTTGTTTGTTCGCCGTGCAAAATTTTGGAAGGTGCCAGCGCAACCAGACGCTTTTTCCAAGACTCGCGACCGGCCAACCCATAACCGGTCAGAACAACCACATCCGGATCATAAATGTTATAAATCACGGAAAGTGCCCACGCGCAGCGTTCCAGAAATTCTTCGGCCAAGGTGACCGCATAAGAATCCGTACGCTCGGTATGCAGCCTTTCGAGCGCGTCAAAGAAAGTTTTGGGAGTTTGTTGAAGCACACTCTCAAGGCCTGTGCGGATACCTCGCTCGACATCTTCGCGTGCCCGCCTTTGCAGGGCCGATCCGGAAAGCACGGTTTCCAAACAACCTCGGTGACCGCATCCGCAAATGAGGCCATCCCGTTCGACAATAATATGGCCAATCTCTCCGGAGAAAGCCTCAATGCTCGAACCGGCATCACTATACACGCAAGCATGGGCACTCACTCCATCTGCCACGTTCAACACGCATAAACTATGAACCCCCTCGCGAGCACGCAAAGCCAGCTCGGTCTCCGCCGCCATTGAAACCGCAAAGATCCAAACCCGGCATCCCAATGCTTTTCCAACCTCCTTCGCTTGAAGTTCTGGCACCCACGGCATCACCGAACTTGATAGCTTCCCGCTCGAACGAACCCGCGCCGCATTGATGGAAATCACACAGCCCAACACATCCTTTCGCCGTAACCCCGACCCCGACAAAAGCTCACCGACTTTTTCGGAGAATATTTTAATGGCGTGTTCCTGCCCCGGAATGTCTGTCGTGTCCCACGGAATCATAAAATCTTTCCGCTCGTCAGGATGAATCCCCCCGCCATGCCACGTTGTCCCTAGCCACTGAATAGCGAGAATTGGCGCAGGAAGGCACACTCGATAATGCAAGAGCGGACGCCCACGCTTCCCACGACTCACCACCGATTGTTCGAGAATTTTTTGCTCAAGCAAACGCTGAATCATATTGTGTACCGTCACCGTCGAAACACCCAAATGACGTGCAATCTGTATCTGACTCGTCGCCCGACGGCTCTGCACCAACCCCAAAACTGTCCGCTCCCCAAGTGACAAATCATCAGGTGTTCGTTTCATAAATTTACTCAAACAACCCTGAATCATCACCATAAGTCAACAGTAGAAGATAGATTATAAAATGGAATAAATATCTTGCGGTTTTGAAAAATTGGAAGATGATGGGGACTTGCCGATTGAAATTCATAATGAAAATACGCTCACACAAGCTGAAGGATCGCCGGTATCCGGCGGGCTATTTTGAGAGGGAAATCGAGAATCGCTGGAACTATC
>JAJTYZ010000074.1 GCA_021463515.1 Chthoniobacterales bacterium
GACTGGCTTGAACGGCGTCCCGAGGGGTGCAAGGTCGAGTTGCAGGGCGAACTTGCATCGCTAGCGAATGGAAAGGTCGCGGGTACGGTACGTTTGGATATTGAAGAGTCGCCCCATGGAATTGATTGGTTTGATTTGCATGTGGGCTTGGAAGTCGTGGATACCGAGCTGACGCAGGAGGAAATCAATCTCTTGTTGAAAGCGCAAGGGCGTTGGGTGCGGTTGCAGGGCAAAGGTTGGCGCAAATTGGAGCTGGAGATTAGCGATGAACAGCGAGCGGAGCTGGCGGCACTGGGATTGGCAGCGCACGATTTTAGCGAGGAAAAACAAAGACTTCATGCCTTGCAACTTGGTGCGGCAGCAAAAAATGGAGGTAATCTTCTCGGTGCAGAGCGCGTCGCACAAGTGCGTCGTCGTATTGCAGAAATTCAAACCCGCGTTACCCCTCCCATCCCACCAGCCATCACGGCGCACATGCGCCCTTATCAAGTCGAGGGATTTCACTTTTTATCGTACCTCACAGAAAACAATTTCGGCGGCGTGTTGGCCGATGATATGGGGTTGGGTAAAACCTTGCAGGCGTTGACATGGATTGCATGGTTGCGTGAGCAAAAGGAACTTGCCGAGCCTGTGTTGGTGATTTGCCCAAAGTCGGTGCAGGACAATTGGCGTTCAGAATGTGTGAAGTTTTTTCCGAAGTTAAAAGTCGAGGTCTGGACTCGAGAGACCGCCGGGAAAGCGGGGCATGATGGCACCGCAGACCTTTTAGTCATTCATTACGCGCAGCTTCGCAGTCAGGAAGAACTTCTCGCCTCACGTCGTTGGGGGGCGGTGATTTTGGATGAAGCACAGGCGATAAAAAATCCCACGTCCCAAAGCTCGCGTGCGGCACGTAATTTGGTGGCACCCCATCGCCTCGCGCTCACAGGAACGCCCATCGAAAACCGCCTGATGGATTTATGGTCTATTTTTGCTTTTGCCATGCCCGGCGTCCTTGGAAATCGCACGTCGTTTTCCAAGCACTTTGATCGTCAGAACGATCCTTTAGCTCGCAGACGCCTCGCAGCACGCACGCGCCCGTTTTTACTTCGACGCACGAAAAAGGAAGTGGAGAAAGATTTGCCCGAACGCATTGAAGAAGACCTCATGATAGAATTTGATGGCGTGCAAGCGGCACTTTACCAAGCGGAACTCAAACGCGCTCGCGCCATGCTTCTGAATGTGGCGACCAATCGTCAGCTCGACAAACTTCGCTTCAACATCCTTACGAGTTTGCTGCGCCTGCGGCAAATTTGCTGTCATCCGCAGCTCATTGGATACAGCGAAAAGTCAAAAACCAAGAAACCGAAGACTCCACGTAAGGAGGGGGCATCCTTGAAAGAAGGTACCAGTGCCAAAGTTTCGGCTTTGTTGGAAACGCTCGAACCGCTGATGGAAGATGGCCATAAGGTTCTCGTGTTTTCGCAGTTTGTCGGAATGCTGGAGATCATCGAAAAAGAAATTAAGGCGCGTAAGTGGACTCAATTTAAGCTCACGGGTGAAACGGAAGACCGCGGGCCACTGGTGGACTCATTCCAGAAGCATAAGGGCGAAGCCGTTTTTCTCATTAGCCTTAAAGCCGGTGGGAGCGGACTTAATCTTACGGCAGCCAGTTACGTTATTCTTTTTGATCCGTGGTGGAATCCGGCTGTTGAGGCCCAAGCCATTGATCGCACCCATCGCATAGGTCAAAAAAATACTGTCTTCGCCTATCGTCTCCTCATTAAAGGAACTATCGAAGAAAAAATTCGGCTTCTTCAAAGGAAAAAAGGTGCCCTCGCGCAGGATATTCTCGGAGAAGAAAGTTTTGCCAAGGCACTCTCGCTCGATGATTTTCGGTTTTTACTGGGTGACGAAGAGGAGATCGAAAATCCGAAGGAGCAAGTGCGATCTTAAAAAACTGCTGCCCCGCATGGATTCGAACCATGAATAACGGCTCCAAAGGCCGCTGTGTTACCGTTACACCACAGGGCAGTATGTTTTTGATCGGTGTGCCATCGCACGGAGTGGCACGGTAAGTCGTTTGCACATTCCGTGCAATTGACTCGCAAGGTTTCTACCTTGGCAGATGCTTGGGTGCAAGTCAGGTGTATTTGAGAATTTCCTCCACCGAGGTTTCTCCATCGAAAATCGCTTGCAAACCTTCATCACGCAGCGTGCGCATTCCTAGCTCAATAGCTTTTTGTCGCAATACCACGCCCGGGGCGCGTTGGTTAATCATTTCACGCAGAGTGTCACCGATACGGAGAGTTTCAAAAATTCCCTTTCGTCCACGGTAGCCAGTTTCCCCACATTCATCGCACCCGCGACCTTTGGAAAATTTCTTATCGCCAATTTCGTGAGCGGAAAGTCCGAGGAGAAGAATTTCATCATCTGTCGGCTCGTAAGGCTCAATGCAATTCGGGCAAATGCGCCGCACGAGACGCTGGGCGACGACGAGCTCGAGCGAGGCTGAAATGAGAAAGGGTTCGACACCCATGTCAATGAGGCGCGTGACGGCACCGGTGGAGTCATTGGTGTGCAGCGATGTGAAAACAAGGTGACCCGTGAGAGAGGCTTGAATGGCAATCTGTGCGGTTTCAAGATCGCGCGTTTCACCCACGAGAATGCGGTCGGGGTCCTGACGCAAGAACGCACGCAGACAGCGGGCAAAATCGAGGCCAATGTGATCATTGACCGGCACCTGCATAATGCCATCAATATCGTATTCCACCGGGTCTTCGACCGTGAGTAATTTGGAATTAGGCTCATTGATTTCACGCAAACAAGCATAGAGCGTGGTTGTTTTTCCTGAGCCGGTGGGACCGGTGACGATGATGATTCCGTTGGGAATTTTGATCATGTCACGCAGGAGAGCTTTGACGCGTTCGGGGACGCCGAGTTTATCGAGGTCCAGTTGAACGGCAGAACGATCGAGAATACGAAGCACGACGCTTTCGCCAAATTGCGTGGGGAGGGTAGAAACGCGCAGGTCCACGGAATAGGGTTTGCCCTCGCGGAGGACGGTGCGCTGAATACGTCCATCTTGTGGAAGGCGGCTTTCCGCGATGTTTAAGCCGGAGATAACTTTGAGACGCGAGGTAAGCTCCCGTGCAATCGAATTGTAGGCTTTGCGATCGGCTTTGGTTAAAAGCGAACGCAGGGTGCCATCCACGCGCATCCGAACATCCATGTACGTCTCAAATGGCTCAAAATGGATGTCACTTGCCTTGGCTTTAATGCCGATATCAATGAGATTATCAATGATCTCCGTGACATATTGCGCCTTTTCATCATCGGATAAATTACCGGCGGCGCGAACGGAAAGTTCGCTGAGTTTTGCCTGAAGTTCTTTCTGCGTGAGGGTAGAAAATCCTTCCGCCGCATAATCCACCGATTCGTAATACTGCGTGATGAGCTCTTCGATGCGCGGAATGGAAGCAACGCTGATCTGAATGTTTTGATTGAGCGCAAATCGGAGTTCCGCAAGTTTTTCAACATCGAGGGGATCGCTTAACGTCACGTAGAGCGTTCCATCCACCTCGGCGATAGGCAACACACGATGCAAGCGGGCAAGCCCCACGGGAATTTTATCGCGTAGGCGGTTTTCCAATTCAAAGTCGCTTAAATCCACGACGTTTGCCCCAATCGAGTTGGCGATGGCCTGGTAAAATGTCTGCTCATCCACATGACCTTCGTTGATGAGAAAATCTTCCGGAGCACGTCCGCTTTCCTGCAGAGCTTGCAGCAATTCCTGTGCGTGATCCCGTGGAAGGACGCCTTGCTCTACAAGCGTGGTGATGACGAGGTTGGGGTTCATGTTAATCCACATCCCCCATGGTTACGGCAAGCACTTCATCAAACGTGGTGAGGCCGGCAAAAACCTTTTGAAAGCCGTCCTCCCGCAGGGTGCGCATCCCTTGCTCGCGAGCACGTTTGCGAAGTTGCACGGTACTAACTTGCTCCGAGCGATCTTCTCCGCCGCCCATTTTATTGATCATCTGACGCATCTCGTCATCTATTTTAAAAATTTCAAAAATGCCCAAGCGTCCGCGGTAGCCGGTGAACCGGCAGCGTTCGCAGCCTTTGGGTTTAAAAAATGTCGCATTTTCCAACGCTATGGGATCGAGGCCTAATGCCGTGATTTCACCTTCGTTGAGCGTTGCCGGTTCCTTACATTTGCAAAGACGGCGGCAGAGTCGTTGGGCCATAACGGCACGCACGGCACTGGAAACGAGAAAGGGTTTAACGCCAATGTCTATCATTCGCGCAATGGCACTGGGCGCATCGTTGGTGTGGAGGGTGGAAAGAACCAAGTGTCCCGTGAGCGAGGCATTGATGGCAATGCCGGCTGTTTCGAGGTCACGAATTTCCCCGATCATGATGACGTTCGGTGCCTGACGCAAAATGGAGCGCAGCGCACGGGCAAAGGTCATGCCAATATCAGCCTTCACATGCACCTGATTGACGCCCGGCATCACATATTCAATGGGATCTTCCACGGTGACAATTTTGCGGGTCTCGTTGTTGATTTCCTGCAAACACGCGTAGAGGGTGGTTGTTTTTCCTGAACCCGTGGGGCCAGTGACGAGAATAATACCGTCGGCCATTTTAATGAGGCCGCGAAAATACTCCTGATCTTCACTCATGAAGCCGAGATCAGGCAGTGTGATGGAGAGGGTAGATTGGTCGAGCAGACGCATGACGATAGATTCGCCTTGCGATGTGGGGATGGTGGAAACGCGGAGGTCGAGGGGTTTCCCACGAATGTGGCATTGAATGCGCCCGTCTTGCGGCATGCGCTTTTCATCAATGCTCATCGTTTCCGTCATAATTTTCAGACGGCTGATGATGGCACCGTGCAAAGTTTGCGGCAGCATCTTGAAAAGTTCTAACTCACCATCAATGCGGAAGCGCACGCGAAAGCCCTCGCTTACGGGTTCAAGATGGATGTCACTCGCTCGCATCTCCTGCGCTTTTTCGAGAAAATCCTGCACCAAGGTAATGATGGCCGCATCATCTTCACTTCCGGCAGCACCGGCTTTTTCCTCCTCGGTACCCGCAGCGACGAGACCTTCCTGACGCGGGTAAATATCGGCTAATAATGCATCCACCAATTCCGGATCGGCGTAGCAAAACTCCACTTCGACTTTGAGCGTAAACGGAACCGTGTCGAAGGCTTCAAAGTTCATGGGGTCCCCGATGGCAACTTGGAGTCCGTAGTCGGTGCGTTGCAGGGGAAGGATGCGGTAACGGCGAGCGACTTCACCCGGGAGGACGTCGCGAAGTGCACGGATTTGCGCCACGATATTTTCGTCGGCAAGGTCGGTGAAATTGAGCCCGTGGATATGCGCGACCGTTTCATGAATGTCGCGTGGTTGCAGCGCACCATCTTCGAGCAGCGCATCGAGAACGGAAGCACCCGGGTGTTTTTCCCGCGCATCAATCACCTGTTGTTTGGTGACGCGGAATTGATCCAGCAGGGTTTCGAGAACTTGATCGTCGGTATACACGCAGGGAGAAAAATAAAAGGAACCTATTGCTTACGGTTCCAACACCGGTGTGTCAAGAAACTGCCCCATATTCTCCAAAATTCGTGAACAGGCGGTCAGGTCAAATTTCAACGAGTGACAGGCCAAGATGATTATGGGGAATGTTAATCAACCATGCCGATCCGTAACGCACTCCGCTTCCGTTAGAGCGTGGACTTGATCAGAACTTCCATTGGAAGCCAAGCAAGATTGGCATAAAGGTGATTCTCATGAAAGGTGGTCAAGTTGTGCGAGCCCTAGGAATTCGTACTTTGCTTCTTCTCCTACATTAAAAACTACCGAAACTTTGATCGCAGTGTGATCGACTTTCTTAACGACTACGTGAAAAGTGCTAAAAACCTTCGCGGAGCAGCAATGAAATTTCCATTGCTGTTAATGTATCTAGCAGCGTTACGCCTCCCGTCATATTCAGCTTCTTAGCTATTTCTCGAATCTGTTCGCGCTTGAGAGAAATTCCGTTTTCGCGACATTGAAAGAGAAACTCAAGAAAACCAAAGAGAATGTTGCGAGAACGGCCCAAGCTGCGCTCAAGCACCTGTTGAGTAATATCCAAAGTTGAAAGTAAAGTTTCCGTAAGCTCAAAAGGATTTTCTCGAGACTCATCGTGCGTCAAATGGGCATACCACCAAAGCCGGGCAATGCCGTTACGAAGTAGTGCGCGGCTTTGGGACTGGGCTATAAAATAGTGAGATTGGATGTACCGCACCTGTCTGCCAAGGTCGTTAGCGTGTTTGCCCGCGTCCCATCGCAAGCGCATGTATCCCCAGAATTCTTCATGGCAAAGCCGTGTCCATAGTCGAGGATCGCGTGCTTGCACTGGCGTCAGGTCAGGCAGCATCTTATAAATACGAATGGAATTTTCGATATCCTTCAGCCCTTCATTGTCGGGAAGAGCCAGAACAACATCACCCTTAATAACAAGTTTGGTTGGAAGAAATGCGTCACCCGGTGCTTCCGCCCGTGCCCAAGGAGCATCAAGCATATATTTATGAGCATTTCGCGGTGTGCTGACTAGCAATTGCTCAGCATATCGATCTCTGAAAATTATCAGGTTCATTCGTCGGAGAGGTCTGTATTTACGAGAGCTTTGTGAGAATCAACAAGCGCACGGCGCACGGGCAATTCCAAAATTTTTTGGGCGATTTCAAGCTTGTCCATCTCTAAGCTTAACCCAAGATATTCAATCCTGCGGCGAAGAACTCGCACCCACAGAGGAGGATTGTCTTCCTCATATTCAGAAGAGTTTTCTTGAAGATAATAAAGGGCGTGCATGAGGGCAGGGAGGGTAACGGTCGCGGCAAGTAGGCCCTTTGCAATGTCAGATCGTTGAAGCAGCCGAAAATTGCGGAAGTCCGGTTTTGACAAAACTACGATAATTTTGTCGCGTCCATATTGGATTTGCATCGGCAAGTCGCCTTCGGACTGCGATGCATGAATCTGCATAATCGCCCCCACATTCTTCAGTGCATCCTGCCCCGGAATTACCTCAAAATGAAAGGGGGGGGAGACAGCCAGCACATCGCCTTTTTTTAAGGCAAAAGCAGCATTCCCGTAGTCATCGCTAGCTCCATCTACTTGATAGCCGTACAGGTCTTTCGCTGCGACAATGAACACATTGACTTCGACTGCGCCGTTTAACAAATCGGCGCGAATGCCAAAATTTTGTTCTTGGAGAGATGAGAACGTAAATGCCTTCCGATAAACAGTATTGCTGCATTCTACATGCAGCACCATTTTAGCCGTTTCATTTTCCATCATTTCGCACAGGACTGCACTGCTGCACACAGGAGTAATCTCCAAATAAATTTGCTGCCTATCCGCCGACTGCGAGATGGGAGCCTGAAATTGAGCACCGGGAACATCGGGGCTGCCATTGACGATATTTCCAACTACCGGATGCGGGTATGACCTATTGAGCAACTTCATGCGCTAAAAGTTCCACGGAGTAACGTACCGATTCTTTCAATACGACATCGAACAACTTCTTTGTTCCCCTTTCGCAGAAAATCGGTCCAATTTGGCCATGAGCATTGACGGCTACAGGAGAAGAGCCATCAGCGAGGCGCGCCGATGCCACGGGAATAGGCACTGTCTGATCGTCGCCCACGGCCACCAAGGAGAGAATCAAGTTGGCGTCACGCTCAAGAGGGATAACCAATATCCGATAGCGACCAAATGCCGGGTCTGCGCAGAACGCACGGAATCCGATTGGAACGCTTACACCATTTGGCTTGAGCGGGTTTGACGTGTCGGGCTGCGGTCTTGGATGAGGTTTCGATTTCGGAGAAGGCTTAAGGTCATCGCCATCGTCCGCCTCAAATTCTTCGTCTGGTCCGGCTGGCGTATCGGTCAGTTCAACGGAAGCAGGATTCGGCGTAGGGCGAGGCGAAGGAGCCTTTCGGGGCAAAACAGTAAAGTTCGGCGGTTCGACCGCCACCTCTTGTGATGCTTCTTCGCCTTTCGGCGTTTCAAATGGATTCTCGTTTTCCGCGCCATCATCGGGAAGAAAACGGTTTAGACCTTCGATCTCGATATGGTCGCTGTTATCCACTGGCGCGAGCGATACAATGGCCTCACGGATAAATTTCACGTATTCACGTTCATATTTCTTGCTTGCGCCACGCTCAGGCAAATCAGAATCCCATTGATCATGTTTCGGAGGCTCCATTGAACGCAAAATTTCATTCCCAATGTCGTTTGTACATAGAAAAACACCGCAAAACGGTACAAGAGAATTAAATCGCCTTGAGTAAATAGTCATTCCGGTCTTGCGAACCATTATGACTCGTTTTGGCATGTCCTCATTGTCCGACGTGAGCAGATAAATGCTGGCTTCCTTGAGATGCCGAAGTGTGTCGGTCTTTTGTAGTGTTGGGTGTGCAAAGGCGTGATGGTAGAGATGAGCAGTAAATCCCTCTAGTTCGGAAAACAGACCCAGCATATCTTCGAGATTTTCCTTCCCAACATTGTGCGCCCCAATTTCCACCTCAAGGCGTCCAAAATAAATCGCGGGCCAAAAATTCGACAACACGGAATGGAACAAATCATCCTGCCATGCTGAATCTGATGCTTTGAATCCAAGGATAAGAATGTCGGCACCTTGCGACTTGCGGCGAAACTCTTGAGGAATTAAAGCAGGGTCTCTAACTGAGTTTCCATTATCGCCAAGATAGCCGACGGGCAGGCACTTTTCGCCTGAGCCAGCCAGATGCGTAACCAGCTTGGCAACGCCTTGAAATGCGTATTTCCGTTCGTCGTAATGGGTGGAATAAATAACCGTCCGAAGCGCACTGGCAGCAAAAGGAGCATTCTTTCCTATTCCAAACGAGCCACCCTCACCAGCCGCTTTGTCCGTGGATCCACTGGAACGCACCAAATTATACCAGCTTTTTTCGCGGTCGTTGTCGTCGCCTCGCACGCCTTTTGTATTATAGTCGCTGATCCTCAAAGAGGTGATTTCCGATTCACCGGCAAGCCGTGCCGCTTCTTGGAAAAACGCATTAGCCTTCTTCTGTCCATGCCAGTATTCCGCGCAACGATTAAATGATGCACATAAACTGTCAATATCGGGGATCGTTTTGCGCGACAATCGTTCAAGGCGGAAACACACCTTAACCGGTTTGTGCGGATCGGCAACCGCATCAAGGCTGTTTTGGATTAACTCCCTTGCCAAATAACGATTGAAATCGCCTCGAAAGGTTTCAACGCCGGGATCATGGAAGCCTGCATCTTGGCCACCGTCATCTCGTCCAAATCTCCAAATGATCGACGACATAGTGTTTTATGCGGCGACTTTTAATTGGCTTGGGCGGAGAATCGCGATAATGCCAGTGGCTAGTTTCATTATTACAGGAACCGTCACCGAGTTGCCGATTTGCTTATAAAGTTGAGAATTGGACATGCCGAGCGGAAATTTGAGCCAATCATCTTGATACCCTTGAAGTCGTGCACACTCTCTCGGAGTTAATTTGCGAATTCCCCAGCGATCCTTAATGACCGGTGTGTTATGCCCACCTTCTCCCATATTTGCCATAAGGGTGAAGCACATGGATGACATATTCTTCCTTACGTAGTTTCGGCGAAGCTGATAAACTTCCGCATTCCCGCCACTCTCAATAGCCTCTTTGAAAAGGCCATAATACCGCGATCCAGGTTTGAAGTAAAAGCAGTCGTCGGGTTTGTGTCCCAAATTGAGTAGTTTACGCACTTTTAGTCCTTCAAAACTGGCATCAATCTCAGGAAAAACGAATGGATTGTTTGAAAAATGCAACTGGCTGGCGGCAACCATGAAGATTCGCTCGCGATTTTGCGGAATACCAAAATCAGAGCTGTTGAGCACTTTGGCATCGGCGTCTGAAAACCAATAGCCTGCACGCTGTATCTCACACTGAATCTTCTTAAAAGTCCGCCCCCCATCGTGGCTTCGCAAATTCTTCACATTCTCAAGGAGTAGAAATTTTGGCTTATCTTTACCGAACTCCTTGATGATCCGAATGATCTCCATAAACAGCAAGCCCCGCTCATCTTTAAATCCACGCTTTTCACCCGCTATGGAAAACGGCTGACAAGGAAAACCTGCGGTCAGTACGTCAACGGGTTCAAGCTGGTCTCCGGCAACGCTGAGTTTTTCCACTGGTTTGTGAAAGTGGCTCATATCTTTCAAGTTTTCTTTGAAGGTCGCACTAGCGAAGTTGTCCTTTTCGTTTGCCCACAGAACGGCTGCGCCACACTCGACAAAACCACGCGCAAAACCGCCGATTGCGGCGAATAGGCATCCGACGGTTACGGGAGGGCGGTAAGGTGGTTTTGTTGGAGCAGGCATGGTAGGTACACGTTTAGCAAGTTAGCATGTTTCTTACAAATGCATTTTTCAAATTGTAATAAATTCTTTCCCTAAAAATGCCGTCATCTCTTTAAGAATTGCTTTGATATTTTTGGGATTCGGGCGACTAACCTTGGGTTTCATGGAAAGTAAAAGTATGCACTCGAACATGGAAGAACTCGTTCCTTTTGG
This sequence comes from Chthoniobacterales bacterium, assembly GCA_021463515.1. Classification (GTDB taxonomy): domain Bacteria; phylum Verrucomicrobiota; class Verrucomicrobiia; order Chthoniobacterales; family JACTMZ01; genus JACTMZ01. The sequence goes on from JAJTYZ010000074.1 coordinate 10,585, forward strand.
CAAACCTGTTCGTTAGAGTGGCACAGGCTCCCTCTGCGTTAATTGAAGAGGCTTATTCAAGCGTCAGAGCTGATTGTTGTCGCAGCAATTCGTGCCAAGGTTAAAAATTTTGGAAAAGCCTTCGCATTAGTCTCTTACCGTTCAAATCCTGCGCAAAAAGCGCAAAATTTTAGACATAAGGTGGTGAAGTCGCATGCGTCGGAGGATGCGAGCAATTTGTCCGCTAGTTTTATTTGGCAGTAGAGCCCGAAGGCGTTTGTTGTTCAGCCCGTTGATGGTAAACTCGCCACGCAAGATGGTCAGTAGCACAGTATGATCTTCCTCGATGAAGATGTTGAAGCCACGCCAAGAGCACTCCATACAACACGGCCACCATGGTTTCAGGATACGCAACCTCCGTCAGCGTCCAGGTTACCACCAACCGATCGAAACAATCCAAAACCTTTCTCGTTTTCTTTCTCATACCTCTCCGCCAAATTCGATATTGTTTTTATGAAACCATTCTATCACATTCAATTCTTTACATCGGCTTCGCCGGCGCAATGCGAGGTATTCTCGTGCGTTGTCATTTAGTCACCGGCGTGCTACATATTCATTCTTTAACACCTCCCCAATGGGCAAATATCAGACTTACCTTATTTTCGGTGCTCCCGGCAGCGGCAAGGGAACGCAAGGACGTGCCATCGGAACCATTCCCGGTTACTACCATTTTGCCTGCGGCGATGTCTTTCGCTCGCTGGATTTACGAACACCGCTCGGACAAAAATTTCTCGAGTATTCCAGCCGAGGCGAATTGGTGCCCGATGAAATTACGGTGCAACTTTGGAAAATTCGCATTGATCTCCTTGTGGAGGCACACACGTTTGATCCGCAGTGTCATTGCCTGATTCTCGATGGTATTCCGCGCAATGTGGCACAGGCAATCATGTTGGAAGACACGATTCGAGTGCGGCGGGTGATCCATCTCTCTTGCCCCGATCGCTCGAAATTGGCGCATCGCCTTAAAAAACGGGCACTGCGCGACAATCGTTTTGATGATGCCAATGAGTCGGTGATTACGCATCGTTTGGAGACGTACGATAAAGAATCGCTTCCGGTTTTAACGCATTACGGCTCGAACCTTGTCACGCGCTTTGATGCCACGCAGCCGGCGATTGTGGTGTTGTCACAAATTACGGCTTTGTTGGTGGAAGACCGTGCCGCGCTTTCCCTCGAAGATGGCTTTACGGTGCAGAAATGAGGGAGTCGTTCGAAAGTCTGCGAGCAAGTAGTTTGTATTGTCGCCGCTGTGGTAAGGCGATGCCGGTGCGGGAAAGATTGCTCCTGATTTTGCCGGACAAAGAAATTTACGACTATCTATGTACCGGCTGTGCGGATTCGTTGGGGCAGCGAGAGGTGAGTGCCGGTGAGTTGTTGCAGCATCGTGCCATGCAGAGACGTGGACACGGGAGGCGCGCGCGGTGAGAGTCGTCTATTTGGGAAGTGGTGACATTGGAGTTCCTTCTTTGCGCTGGTTGCTCGACGCGCCCCATGTGGAAGTGTGTGTGGTAATCACGCAACCCGATCGTCCTTCGGGACGTCATCTTGAAATTCACGATTCTCCCATCAAACAGCTTGCCCTGTCATCCCATGTGCCGGTGTTTCAACCTGTCAAAATTCGCGACGAACAAGCCGTGGCTCACATCGCCTCCTTGCAACCCGATTTGTTAGTGGTCATGGCCTACGGGCAAATTTTACCGCGCGAAATTCTCGAAATTCCGCGCTTGGGAGCGCTCAATTTGCATGCGTCGTTGCTTCCGAAGCATCGGGGCGCTGCACCCATTCAAGCGGCACTGCTTACGGGGGATTTGTACACGGGTGTCACGGCAATGTGGATGGATGAAGGTCTTGATACGGGAGATATTTTACTCCAACGCCGTTTTGAAATTGCTCCCAATGAAACCGCAGGAAGTCTGCACGACAGGCTGGCAGCGCAGGCACCGGAAATTTTAAACGAGTCACTTGCCCTGATAAAATCCGGTCAGGCTCCGCGCCAAAAACAGAATGAAAAGGACGCCACCTATGCGCCGAAATTGCACCGTTATTCGGGGCGGATTGATTGGACTTTAGATGCAGCGCAGATTGTAAGGCGCGTGAGGGCATTTCATCCGTGGCCGGGAAGTTCCACGGAGCTGGAGTTAGCGGACGGACGGGTTATGGTAGTAAAAATTCACAAAGCTCAGGCTGCGGATGGTGCGGCGACGTGCGGAGAAATTCTCGAAGGATTTCTCGTGGGCTGCGGAGATGGTTTGGTGCGCGTTTTAGAAATTCAAGCAGCGGGAGGAAAGCGTATGGAGGCGGACGCGTTTTTACGAGGACATCACGTTATTCGCACTCGCCTAGCGCAATGCTAAAAACTTCTTCAATGACTGCAAATACGGCACGTTTGGAGTAAGCTTTTTACCAGCCATGAAATTACTTTCTCCCCATGATTGGCCTCGCATCGTTCGCCCGGGGTGTCGGGTGTTCATCGGCGGCGGGGCCTCGGTGCCTTTTGCCTTGGTGGAATCTTTTCTGGCGGCGTCCGATGGATTCAAAGATGTCGAGCTCGTGCATATTTACGGGCTGGGTGAATCGCCTTGGATTGATCCCAAGTACAGCGAAGTGATCCGCACTAATTCTTTTTTTCTCACGCGTACTTTGCGGGAAGCTGTGGAACGAGGGCAGGCGGATTATACGCCGTGTCCGCTTTCCGAAGTGGCGTCGTTGTTCCGTCAGGGACCGCTGACTTTAGATGTTGCACTCATTCAAGTGAGTCCGCCCGATGCGGAGGGATTTTGTTCCTTGGGTGTGAGTGTGGATGTGGTGCGCTCGGCTTTGGAATGCGCTCGGGTGGTTGTAGCACAGATCAATTCTAAGATGCCGCGCACAGGCGGAGATTCAAAAATTTCCATTCGCAAAATTGCCTATGCTTTGGAGCATACGGCGGAATTGCCGGAGGCCAAAAAACCGGTGCTTGATGAGCGTCATGCTCGCATTGGAGGTTATGCGGCGCAGTTGATTGATGATGGAGCGACGATCCAGCTGGGGCTGGGTAATACGCCGACGGCAGTGGCACGGGCTTTGCGAAAGCATCGTCATTTGGGAATCCACAGCGGGTTGTTTAATGATGCGCTGATGGAGCTGGTGAAATGCGGGGCAGCAGATGGATCGCAGAAATCATTTCGTGTGGGAAAAATTATCGCCAGCCTCGTGGTGGGAAGTCGCAAGCTTTACCGCTTTGTAGATGGCAACAGCGACATTGAACTTCATCCAAGCGAATGGGTTTATGATCCGGCCCGCATCGCTCGTAATCACCGTATGGTTTCCATTAATGGAGCGCGGGAAATTGATCTCACGGGGCAAGTTGTTCGAGATTCCAGCGGCCATCGTTTTTATGGCGGCATTGGGGCGTTGCAGGATTTTGTGCGGGGTGCCGGGCGGAGTAAGGGCGGGCGGTCAATCATTGCCCTCACCTCAACATGCGATGAGGACGGACATTCGCGCATCGTGGCGGAACTCGAAGCCGGCAGTGGCGTCTGCACGGGGCGTGGAGATGTTCATTATGTGGTCACGGAATTTGGCGTGGCGAGTTTGCATGGGCGTTCGATTCGCGAGCGTGTGGCGCGGTTGGTAGAAGTGGCGCATCCGCAACACCGTGAAAAATTACTCGCAGGCGCACGAGAACGCGGATGGTTGCCTAAGTTTTTTACCATGCCGCCCTCCGCCCCGACTTTTTCCCCCGATGGTGTGGAAAGTACTTGGGTCAATTTCGGACGTCGTCGTTTTCTTTTGCGCCCGCTTTATGCCAGCGATATGCGAACAATTCAGGAGTTTTTTTATTCGCATGATGAAGAAACGATCCGCCTGCGTTATGGCTACCAACGGCATCGTATGACGGGAGAGTCCGCTTACAAATTGGCCGCCGTAGATCAGCGGCGCGACTTGGCGTTTGGCCTTTTTGGCGAGGCGCGGGAGCAGGAAGAATTGCGGGCGATTGGGCGGTATTATTTGGATGCGGATGGGAAGGGTGCGGAGGTGGCGTTTGTGGTTCATGAAAACTCGCGTCAGCTCGGTATGGCAGGATTTCTTCTCGGAAAACTTGCTCTGATTGCTAAGGAACGCGGGGTGAGCCATTTTTGGGCCAGCGTTTTACCCGAGAATCACGCGATGAAAAAACTTTTTCTCGCCGTGGGCGGAAGTCAGGAATCCGTGGAGGATGGCGAGGAAGGATTTCGTATTCCGTTGGCCGGAATTCTGCGATCGCGCCCTCAATTTTTACGGCGCAAGGGAATCACCGGCACGGTATGAGTGAGAAAATAAAACGCAAAGTTGGGATTCACTTTGATCGCTGCTACAAACGACATGATACCGGCCCGTGGCACCCAGAATCTGCCGCACGTTATCGGGCACTCTCTGCGGCTTTGGAAGATTTGCCTAAGACTTTTGTGAAAATTCCCGGGCGTGTGGCTACGGAGCAGGAAGTGTTGTTGGTTCATGCTCCGTGGTATCTCGATATTGTTCGCCAGGACACGGAGAACTTTGCCGATCAACTTCGCACAGGCGATACGGCAATTTGTTCCGAGAGTGGTGATGTGGCCAGAGCCGCAACTGGAGCCGTGCTCAACGCCGTAGATTTCGTGATGCAGGGAGAATTGGATTCAGCTTTTTGTGCAGTGCGACCACCAGGGCATCATGCGACGGCAGACCGCGGCATGGGCTTTTGTATTTTTAATCACGTCGCCATTGCCGCACGCTATTTACAGGTAACGCACGGCCTTAAACGCCTCGCGATCATTGATTGGGATGTGCATCATGGAAATGGAACAGAAGCCATTTTTCACGAGGATGCAGACGTTTTGTATATCTCGTTGCATGAAGCGGGTATTTATCCTTTTACCGGAAGTGCGGAGGAACAGGGTGCCGGTGCGGGGAAGGGCGCCACATTGAATCTTCCCCTACCTAAAGGTTCCAATGGTGATGTGGCACTGCGTGTGTGGGATGAACGAATTACGGCAGTCGTGAAAAATTTTCGCCCTGAATTTATGCTCATTTCTGCGGGATTTGATGCGCGTCAAAATGATCCTGTGGGTGGGTTACGTTGGGCGGATAAAACCTTTGCTGAAATGACAAGGCGGAGTGTTGCTCTCGCGCAACAATGGTGCCAAGGCCGTATCGTCTCGGTATTGGAAGGCGGCTACAATCCCGACGGCCTTGCCGTTGCAGCCATGGCGCATGTGAAAGCCCTTAGGGGTTGAGATTTCTTCGGGCGTTGAGGACGGCTTGAGGAATGGTTTGTACACCGCCTTGGCGGATGATGTTGCGGTAGTGAAAGGCGGAGGGCTTGAGCTCCCTTGCAAAAGTTTTGGGATTCATGTGCCCTAA
>JAJTYZ010000075.1 GCA_021463515.1 Chthoniobacterales bacterium
ATTCGCAGAAAAACAGCCGCGTTGAATCCAGTCGGCATACCGACGTTCTTCCACCGCGCCGGGATCATAAGCTTTGGAAATTTCCGACATCACGCCATTCGCCCGCAGCAGGATTTGTATTTTTTACCGCTCCCGCACGGACACGGATCGTTGCGGCCAACTTTGGGTGCTTCTCGACGTAAGGGGAGTTCCATTTTTAATTCTTCGGTATTTCCGTCCGTTAAGGAGGCTGCGTCTGCGCTGGCAGTACTGTCATCGGTGGCTTGACCATCGGAAAACCGCTGCTGGAGCGAGCTAAGGAAGGACTCAAAGGATGCAAGGTTGGTCGTGCTGCGGAAAAGATTGGTGAGTACTTCGCCTCGGATGTGATCCATCAGCTCGACAAACATTTTGTAGGCCTCGGCTTTGTATTCCACCAAGGGGTCTTTTTGCCCATAAGCCCGCAAATAAACGCCTTCCCGCAGGCCATCCATCGCGTAGAGATGCTCTTGCCACAGGCGGTCAATCGCATTGAGCATAATGTAACGCTCCAACATTTTCAGCGCGTCGCCCTGCTCGTGACCGGCCTTCATTTCGTAGGCAGTTTTAATTTTTTCGACGAGAAACTTGGCGTTTTCTTCCTCGTCTCGCGTCTCCAATCCTGCGCTCTCTTTTTTTAACCCCAGCGGAAATGTCATATTCACCCACTGCAAAAGCCCATCGTAGTCCACGACATTGTCTTCATTGGGCGAAAGCAAATCCGCAACTTTTCGTGGAACGGCCTCATCCACGATTTCGTAAATCATGGCGCGAGGATTCTCGGTTTCAATCGCCTCGTTGCGGAGTCCGTAAATGACACCGCGTTGCTGATTCATCACGTCGTCAAACTCCAAGGTGCGTTTGCGCACCATATAATTGCGCTGTTCCACGCGTTTCTGCGCGGTTTCCACGCTCTTGTTGAGCCACGGATGTTCCAGCTCCTCGCCCTCGGCCATACCAAAGCGTTCCATGATTTTCGTCATGCGATCGGCGGCACCGAAATTGCGCATGAGATCATCTTCGAAGCTGACAAAAAATTGCGAGCTTCCGGCGTCGCCCTGACGTGCACAACGTCCGCGCAACTGCCGGTCAATGCGCCGAGATTCGTGCCGTTCCGTGCCAATGACGTGCAGTCCGCCAAGTTCCTGCACTCCCAGGCCGAGCTTAATATCGGTGCCGCGCCCTGCCATGTTGGTGGAAATCGTGACGGTTCCCGGTTGTCCGGCCCGCGCCACAATTTCTGCTTCCTGGAGATGGAATTTGGCATTGAGAACATTATGCGGAATTTTATCTCGCTTAAGCATACGGCTCAGCAGTTCCGAGGATTCCACGCTCGCGGTACCGACCAGCACCGGTTGCTTCGTTGCATGGCGTCGCTGAATTTCTGCAATAACGGCATTATATTTTTCGCGTCGCGTTTTGTAGATGCGATCGTTGGCATCCTTACGAGCCACGGGTCGATTGGTCGGAATCACCACCACGTCGAGCGCGTAAATATCGTGGAACTCATTGGCCTCGGTCTCCGCCGTTCCGGTCATTCCCGAGAGCTTGTCGTAGAGACGAAAATAATTCTGAATCGTAATCGTGGCGAGCGTCTGCGTTTCACGATCAATTTGCACGCCCTCTTTGGCTTCCACCGCCTGATGCAATCCATCACTCCAACGACGCCCTGGCATTTTGCGCCCGGTGTACTGATCCACGATGATGACTTTGTTTTCCTCGACAACATATTCGACGTCTTTTTCGTAGAGGCAGTAGGCTTTTAGAAGCTGCGATATGTTGTGGATACGCTCGGCCTGACGGTCGAAAAACTCTTGCCGTTTTGACTTTGCTTCTACTTTGTCTTGATCGGAAAGCGAGGCATCGAGGTCAATGTCGGTGAACTCGTTGATAAGGTCAGGCAGCACGAAGGCATCGGGGTCATCGGGATTCATGTACGCGCGTCCGCGCTCGGTGAGATCGGCTTCGTGCTGACGTTCTTCGATGGTGTAAAAAAGCTCTTCCTTAAGCGCGACAAGTGCCTCTTTCTGCGTGTCCTGATAAAAGGACAATTCCGATTTATCAATCAGTTTGCGCATCTCGGGTTCTTCCATCAATCGCAGCAGCCCTTTGTTGCGCGGTTCGCCGAGTTTGACCTTAAACAAAGCACGTCCGGCAAGTTCGGTATTGCCCTTATCCAAATGTTCCTTCACCTCGGTAATGAGTCGTGTGCAGAGCATGCTTTGTTTGCGAACGAGCTGCTCAATGAGAGGCTTAAAGCGGTCATACTGATGCGTAGAAACGGTCGCCGGCCCGCTAATGATGAGCGGTGTACGTGCTTCATCAATGAGGATGGAATCCACTTCGTCCACGATGGCAAAAGCGTGTCCGCGCTGCACCTGCTGCTCGCGAGACGTTGCCATGCCATTGTCGCGCAGATAATCGAAGCCAAACTCACTGTTGGTGCCATAGCTAATATCGCAGGCATATTGCGCACGGCGAACATCGGGGGGCTGATCGTGTTGAATAATGCCTACCGTCAGGCCCAAAAACCGATAAATTTCGCCCACCCATTCCGCGTCACGTCGAGCGAGGTAGTCATTCACCGTGATGAGATGCGCCCCGCGCCCCGCCAACGCATTGAGAAATAGCGGCAGCGTGGCGACCAAAGTTTTACCCTCACCCGTGGCCATTTCCGCAATGCGTCCGCTGTGCAGCACCATACCTCCAATGAGCTGGACATCGAAATGCACCATCTGCCATTCGATGGGATGATCTACCACGGTGATCATTTGTCCGCACAAACGACGCGCCGTGTTTTTCACCACCGCAAACGCCTCGGGCAAAATCTCGTCCAGTGCCTTTTGCCGCTCGTCATAATCCTCAATAGCCGAAATGCGAGCCTTCCACTCTGCCGTCATGCGACGCAATTCGTCATCGGGGAGTGACTGATATTGTTGCTCGAGTTCATTGATGCGGCGCACCACGGGCATCATGCGTTTGATCTCCCGCTGATTTTTCGAGCCGATGATTTTTCTAATTATAAAATTAACCATATCCGAAGACACCGCGTCTGACGCGGGAGAGCCAAATTATCTGTCTCATGCTTCGCGGCAAAGCGAATTGCCATGATAAGCTTGTGCATAAACTTGGCGAGCGATTTGATAAAGCGATGAAGTCATACTTGATTTTTAGCGTCGTTGGATTTCTTTACGGAAGTTTTCTTTTGGCGCAAACTCCCCCGCAACAGCCTGTACCAAGTCAGGGAATCAGCCTCCCCGCCCAAACGCCGTCGCAAGAGCAAGGATTGGGTGCCGCTGTGGAAGCGTTGAAAAATCTCATGGGCGGTAGCACCAATCAGCCCTTGGCCGTGCTAGGAAAACCAGCGCAACCACGAGAGCTTATGGCACTGCTTCCCGCAGAACTAGCGGGCTTACGTCGCACATCCAGCAAAGGTGAAAAATCCGGACTGCTCGGTGCCCATGTCGTGTTTGCCCGAGGGATTTATGGCACGGAAGGCGGCTCGCAGTTTGAGGTAAAAATCACCGATCTCGCCGCACTCGGTCCATTCGGTGCCGTGACAAATTTGGGATTAATGTCCTCCGAAATTGAAAGTGAGGGCGATGAAGGTTATGAGCGCACGGGGCAATACCAAGGCCACAAGGGGAGAGAAAAATATAGCAACGCCACAAAATCCGGCACGGCCACGATTATGGTGAACAACCGATTTCTCGTAGAAGTCGAGGGCCGTAATATCGAATCCGCGCAATTAAGCTCTGCTCTTAAATCCCTCAATCTCCAACCCCTTGACGCCATGTCGAAGAGTACGCAAAATCCATAACGCCCTTACAGAAATTTCCCTGGATTTAGAATCCCCTTAGGATCAAGGGCGGCTTTGATTCGGCGGTGAAGTTCATGAGACCCTGCATCCACGGCCTGCGGCCACCAACGCTTTTTTGCAAGGCCTACGCCGTGTTCGCCGGTGATGGCTCCGCCCATGCGTAGAACGCTGGCAAAAAGGGCGTCGAGTGCTTCGCTCATACGTTCTTGAACGGCTGGATCATCCGGATTTTCGACCATGAGATTCACGTGGATATTGCCGTCGCCCGCATGTCCGAAACAGGCCACAACGACGGAGTACCGCTGACCAAGCTCTGCCCCAAATTCGACAAGCTCTACCAATTTGCCACGCGGAACCACAATGTCTTCGTTGAGTTTTTTAAGGCCGGTGGCTTTGAGCGATGCAGAAAATGTTCGGCGTAGCTCCCAGAGATTTTCACAACCTTCGTTGGTCATCGCGCTCTCGATGGAGAGTGCTTCTGCATTTTTAAGCAGCGTGGCCAAGGCTCCGGCATCTGCGTTTACCGCACCTTCTTGACCATCTGTTTCCACAAGTACATGGGCTTCACCAGGTGGAATGGCAATTTTCCCCCCGCCATAAGCTCGCGCCGCATCGAGCGTAAAGCGGTCGGCAATTTCTAAAGCACTTGGTAAAAATCCGTGCGCAAATACGGCTTGTACAGCGGCGGCGGCTGCGGCCATATCGGAAAATCCGGCGGAAAGTACCGCTCGTGAAGGCGGCAGCGGAAGCAATCGCAAGGTGGCTTCTGTCACGATGCCAAGCAGCCCTTCCGAACCCGTGAATAATCCGCAAAAATCAAATCCGACTTTGTTTTTGTGCGTCCGTCCACCGACACGTGCGATCGTACCGTCGGCGAGTACGACTTCAAGCCCGAGGACATAATTGCGCGTCACGCCATATTTAAGACACCGTGGGCCACCGGCATTGGTGGCGATATTTCCGCCGATGAAACAGTCTTTCAAGCTGGCGGGATCCGGCGGATAAAATAGCCCCATTTCTCGTGCTGCGTCTTGGAGTTTGCCCGTGATAACGCCGGGTTCCACCACCGCCACAAAGTCGCCTTCATTGATTTCTTTAAGGCGATTCATGCGCTCTGTGCGCAGCACAATTCCGCGTTTCGCCGGAACGCAGCCGCCTACATAACCATGCCCCGCTCCTCGCGCCGTTACCGGAATATTTTCACGCGAGGCAATTTTCATCACCTCCGAAACCACGGATGTTGAGTCCGGAAAAATCACCACATCCGGCACGGTGCGGGCAAACCATTTGTCCCCCGCTGCAGCTTCACGCGACTCGTCATCGGCGTGAACGGCTTCCGTTCCCGCAATATCGCGTAAGGCATGAATGATTCGCGCCTCCATGGCGGCCTACATCCCCATAATTTCGTAGCCGCCGTCCACATAGAGCACTTGGCCGGTGATGGAAGCGGCACCTTCGCTGGCAAGGAAAACACCGGTGGCTCCAAGTTCGGATGTCTCGCAGCTTCGTTTCAACGGCGCATGCGCTTCATAGTGTTTAAGCATGGAGGAAAACCCGGAAATACCGCGTGCGGCGAGGGTTTGGACGGGACCAGCACTGATGCAATTGACGCGGATTTTTTTAGCACCGAGATCGTAAGCAAGGTAGCGTGTTGAAGATTCAAGCGCGGCTTTGGCGACGCCCATCACATTGTAATGAGGTACAACTTTCATGCTGCCCAGATAGCTCATCGCGACGATGCTGCCTCCCTGCGTCATCAGCGGCTCCGCCGCCCGGGAAAGTGCCACCAGCGAATACGCGTTGATATCCATTGCTGTTGAAAAAGCCGCCCGTGAGGTTGAAACGAAATCGCCTTCCAGTGCTTCCTTGGGAGCAAATGCGACGGAGTGGAGTAGCAAGTCGAGGCGATCCGTGTGCCCTCTCACTTGTTCAAAAAAAGCCGCGATGTCTTCGTCCTTCGATACATCGCAGGGATACAATGCGGTGTCGGCACCGAATTCTTTCACAAGCTCTTCAACATTGTCTTTAAGTCGCTAGCCTTGGTAGTTGAAAATTAACTTTGCACCCGCTTCTTTCCACGCTCGTGCAATGGCCCATGCAATGCTCCGCTTATTGGCCACGCCAAAAACAACGCCGACTTTCCCAGCTAGAATTCCTTCGCTCATAGGCCTCCAGCATAGCCAAATCACCGCCTCAAGGTCAACGTTCGTGAGTTGCAAACTTCATAAATTGCCTTTGCCACTGAGTCTCAGCGTGTAAAACAGTGCGCCCACTATTTTGTGGGAATCTGCCTTGCATGAAGCTTAAACCTTTTCTTTTCGCAGCCATCATCATCCTCGCTGTTCTCGCCGCTGTGGCGATTCCCAAAGTTTTGCAAATTCGTAAATTGATGGCCTCTGCCGGTCAAAAGAGCCCCCCCGCCTCGACGGTGAGCACCGCCCCCGTGGTCGCCGAAAAATGGGAGCGCACCATAGAATCGGTGGGCTCTCTTCGTGCCGTGCAAGGAACCGATCTCGCAACGGAAGCCCCCGGCGTGATTGCCAAAATTCTTTTTGATAATGGCCAGGAAGTCAAAAAAGGCGATTTGTTGCTGGAATTGGATTTTGAAACGGAGGCAGCCAATCTTCGTTCGGCGGAAGCGGAAGCGGACCTCGCACGTACAGTATATGAGCGTACTCGTAAGCTGCGCCTCAACAATACCGTGCCGCAATCCGAACTCGATGCTGCGGAATCCCAGCTGCGCAAAATGACAGCCCTCGTCGAGCAGCTCAAAGCTACCATCAATAAGAAACAACTCGTTGCGCCTTTTTCCGGGCGCCTTGGTATTCGGGAAGTCAATTTGGGGCAATTCATCGAGCACGGCGACAAAATCGTTTCCTTGCAATCCCTCGATCCCATTTTCGTGGACTTCCTTTTGCCGCAGCAATTGATCGCCGGGATTCGCGCTGGTGAACGCGTGCGGGTGATCACGGATGTTTATCCCGATCGTATTTTTGAGGGAAAACTTACGGCTTTGAATCCGGAGGTTGACCCCATCACGCGCAACATTCATTTGCAGGCCACCTTGGCCAATGCCGAGGGTGTGCTGCGGCCTGGAATGTTTGCGCGGGTGATTTTGACGCTTGGTGAAGCGGAGGACGTGATTCGTATTCCTTCCACGGCTGTATTGCAGGAGCCGTATGGGGATTCGGTCTTTGTGGTGGTGGAAAAAACGAATGAAGCCGGCGAAAAATCGCAGGTGGTCGAACAACGTTTCGTGCGCACAGGACGAACGCAAGGGGACTTTGTTTCAATTATTACGGGGCTGCAACCCGGCGATATTGTTGTCTCCGCCGGTGTCTTTAAGCTGCGCAATGGTGCCACCGTGAACATCAACAACGCCCTCGCCCCGCAGCCCCAAGCTAACCCGCATCCAGCGGATACATGAACGATCTCAACGTAAACAGCGAGCACCACGCTTTAACCGATCTCTTCATTCGCCGCCCTGTGCTGGCGATCGTGGTCGCGTTGCTGATCCTCGTGGCGGGGATTCAGGCGATATGGACGCTCACCGTCCGCCAATACCCGCGCAGTGACAATGCGTCCGTCACGGTGACGACGGTTTATGTGGGAGCGAATGCCGATTTGGTTCGGGGATTTATCACGACGCCTTTGGAGCGGGCGATTGCGGCGGCGGATGGCATTGATTACCTCGAATCGCAAAGTTCGCAGGGAATGTCGAAAATTACGGCGCGGTTGAAATTGAATTACGACCCGACGAAAGCACTTGCTGAAATTAGTTCCAAGGTGGACCAAGTGCGGGGAGATTTGCCGCCGGAATCGGAAGTTCCCATCATCAATATCGAAAACGCCGATTCGGAACAGGCCGCAGCCTATTTGCGCTTTGTTTCGACAATTCTGCAGCCCAATGAAATCACCGATTATCTTGCGCGGGTCGTACAGCCGCGATTGACGGCCATTCCGGGGGTGCAGCGGGCGGATATTTTGGGTGGCCGCGTTTTTGCCATGCGAATTTGGCTTAAACCCGACCGCATGGCGGCTCTCAATATCAGCCCTAAACAAATCCGCGAAGCTCTCGCGGGCAACAATTACCTCGCTGCCGTCGGCCAGACCAAAGGAGCCCTCATTACGGTCAATCTCACCGCCAACACGGACTTGCGCTCAGTGAAGGAGTTCGAGCAATTGGTACTGCGCGAAAGTGGCGGCGCGGTGGTGAGGCTCAAAGATGTCGCAGATGTGGTCTTGGGAGCGGAGGACTATGATTCTGCCGTTCGTTTTTCCAGTGAACAAGCGGTGTTTATGGGCATTTGGGTTTTGCCCAACGCCAACTCACTCGACGTGATGGCGGCTGTTCGTGCGGAGATGGAAAACATTAAGGCCGATCTGCCCACGGGCCTCACCGGGGGAGTAGCTTTTGACGCGACGGAATACATCACCGACGCCATTAATGAAGTGCTTAAAACGCTGACGGAGACGCTCTTCATCGTTGTGTTGGTGATTTTCCTTTTTCTCGGTTCGTTGCGCGCCGTGTTGGTGCCGGTGGTGGCCATTCCGCTGTCTATTCTTGGTGCGATCTTTCTCATGCAGGTAGCCGGATTTTCGATCAATCTTCTCACCTTGCTGGCAATTGTGCTGTGTGTGGGATTGGTCGTGGATGATGCCATTGTCATTGTGGAAAATGTCGAACGGCATCTCGCCAACGGACTCTCACCGTTCAATGCCGCCTTGCGTGGCGCTCGCGAATTGGTGGCACCGGTAATTTCCATGACCGTTACGCTTGCTGC
>JAJTYZ010000076.1 GCA_021463515.1 Chthoniobacterales bacterium
CGAGGCTCTTGATGACGCTTTGGCGGCGGGAGGTACGCGGCGGAGTTATTCCGGTCGCGGGGCATCGCGCCCCAAAAATCAAGGGCGCAATGTTTGCTCCATCCAACGTCTCCCACTCCCTCCCGGGCGTGATGCCATTTGGGTTGCTCGTGAATATGCACGATGGTTGCCATCCTTTTTCAAATTTGTGCTGAGGGTAACCGTGGATGACAGACTCAATCTTGCCTTTCGATTGGCAGGTCTAAAGTCTCCCCTGCTGGAACTCAGTTATTCGCATGATCGGTCATCGGCAGATCGTCCGCTTTATTACATCACCGGAGGGCTTTTGGCTGGTCCCTCGGATATTTCCGGTGGACGTGCCCCTGCCCGTTTGGAGTTTCGAGAAAGCCCTGATCGCCGCAGTGTACTGGCAGCAGTTTTTAGCTACCGTCCGTCATTACCGTGGTGGTTTTACCGTCTCACTCAGGCACCGGCTCATCTTTTAGTTATGAAATTATTTGCATGGAATCTTGCACGTCAGCAACCTCTCCCGCGTCAGGCACCGGAAGGGCGGCCTATTGGGCAGGCATAGGCGATGGTCAAAATTGACTTGCTTGAAGTCGAAAATCAGAGCGTCATACAAGTTGTTAAAATAGAGCTTTATGATTCCCATTCCTGATCCTCTCCACCCCGTCGTGGTACATTTCCCTATTGCATTTCTTGTCGCAGGGACGGTGCTGGCGCTGGTCGCTGTTTTTTGGCGGCGTTGCAGTTTACCATGGATAGCCTTTGCGGTACTCGCCGCAGCGGCCTTTGGCTCGGTGGTTGCAGTTGGAACGGGAAATGACGAAGCGAGTCGTGTCGGAGGAATTTCCGAAAAAGCCGAAGACCTCTTAGATGAACATGAGGAATGGGGCGAGGTGGCGCGAAACATTGCGATGGTAGCCGCCTTAGTTGCTTTGGCTGCAGCGGGTGCTGCCAAGGTGCGTTTCGCAGGGCGTGGATTATCGGTCATGACAGCACTTCTTGCGATTGCGGGTACTTATGCGGTCATTCAAACGGGCCATTTAGGCGGACAGCTTGTTTATCGTCATGGAGTAGGAGTTAGTCGTGCAGCGAAAACAGGCGAAGAATCTTCCAAGGCGGCTTCTCCTGCCGAGACAGAGGAATCGCGCGAGGATAACCAAGAGTAGGGTGGGCTTGTGTGGCTGACATGATCCTTTGTTTTCCAAAAGAAAATTTTCCAAACGAAAAAAGGGTGGTGGTGACGCCGGATACGGCAAGCAAGCTTTTGCAGCTGGGTTTTGAAGTGCGGATGGAATCGGGAGCAGGCGTGACGGCGGGCTTTACGGATGCAGCTTATGAGGAGGCGGGTGCGCATGTTGTGACAGATTCTGCAGCGCTCTTGGGGCAAGCGGATGTCGTTGGGCGAATCCATCCAACGCCAGCTGGCGACCTCGAAAAACTTCCAGCCGATGTTTTGCATGTGAGCAGCCTTGATCCTTTTCGCGAACGTTCCTTGGTAGAGGCCATGGCGAGTGCGGAAATTACGGCGTTGAGCATGGATATGATCCCGCGTTCGACTGTCGCGCAGAAAATGGATGTCCTCAGCTCGCAGGCAAGTCTTGCAGGTTATGCGGCGGTGGTTCTGGCGGCGGAGAAATTAAATCGGGTTTTCCCCATGATGATGACGCCTTCGGGTACAATTTCTCCCTCGCGTGTATTCGTGATTGGTGCGGGGGTGGCCGGTTTGCAAGCGATTGCCACAGCTCGGCGACTCGGAGCGCGGGTGGAGGCGTTTGACACACGCCCTGCTGTCGAAGAACAGGTGCAAAGCCTCGGCGCAAAATTCGTTAAGGTGGACCTCGGCGAAACGGGGCAGACGTCACAAGGTTATGCGCAAGCTCTCACGGAGGAACAACTGACCAAACAACGCGAAGTGATGGCAAAACATGTGGCACAAGCTGATGTGGTGATTACAACAGCCCAGGTTTTTGGTCGCCCCGCCCCTCGTATCGTTACGAAAGAAATGCTGCGAATGATGCGTCCGGGCAGCGTCGTTGTGGATATGGCTTCTTCCACTGGCGGCAATGTGGAGGGTTCCGAACAGGGGCGCGAAGTTCACGTGGGTGGAGCGATTGTCCTTGGTGCCTCCGACCTTGCCAACCGCGTGGCTTTTCATGCGAGTCAAATGCTCGCCCATAATTACCTGAGTTTCCTAGAGCATCTTTGGGACAAGGAGGTCAAAATTTTTCGCCTCGATGAGAATGATGACATTGTGCGCTCCTGCCTCATCACACGTGGTGGCCGCATCGTTCATGAAACGGTATTGAAAAATTACGAAAAATAAAATTATGGAACTCACCTTGCTATTTTTTGTCTTTGTCCTCGCGATTTTTCTCGGGGTGGAATTGATCTCCAAAGTTCCCTCGCAATTGCACACGCCCTTGATGTCCGGCTCCAATGCGATTTCCGGCATTACGATTGTTGGGGCGTTGGTGGCTGCGGGTGCGGCGAATCATTCGACGTGGGGGACGGTTCTCGGCGTTGTGGCGCTCGTGCTGGCAACCATCAATGTGGTGGGTGGCTATGTCGTGACAGATCGCATGTTGAGGATGTTTAAGCGGAAGGGTAAAAAATGATGGCGGCGGGCTTGGCCATTTCCGAAACCACAGCCAACTGGGCTTACATTGCGGCATCCGTGCTGTTCATCCTCGGCCTCAAAATGCTCGGCAAACAGCATACGGCACGAAAAGGAAACTTCGTTTCTGCCGTTGGCATGTTGGTGGCCGTGGTCGCCGTTCTCGCGCAAGGCGGCTATGACTGGACGTGGATTGTCGTGGGCCTCCTCCTTGGGACATTGATCGGCACCTTTGCGGCACTGGCGGTGCGCATGACGGCGATGCCACAAATGGTCGGCCTCTTCAACGGCTTTGGAGGCTTGGCGAGTCTTCTGGTTGGGTGGTGGGAATATCAAAAATCACCCGCCCTCCCGCTGTTTACAGCTGTGGCCGTGGGGCTGGCTATTCTCATCGGTGGCATCACGTTCACCGGAAGCATGATTGCGTGGGCGAAGCTCGATGAACGCATGCCGACACGCCCTCCCCTTTTTCGCGGACAACAAATCGTCAATGCCCTGCTTGTTATCGCCACCGTTGCCGCCCTTGTCATTTTTTGTCGTGATCCGCAATCCCAAGCTCCCGCTCTTTACATTCTCATCGTGCTTTCCCTCGTGTTGGGAGTGATGGCGGTGATTCCCATTGGGGGTGCGGATATGCCCGTGGTGATTTCGCTCCTCAATAGCTATTCCGGTTTGGCGGCGAGTGCCGCGGGATTTGTCATCATGAACAATGTGCTCATCGTGGCCGGATGCTTGGTGGGAGCGAGCGGGATTATTTTGACGAACATCATGTGCAAAGCCATGAATCGCTCCTTGGCCAGCGTCTTGTTTGGGGGCTTTGGGGCAGCAACGGCGGCTGGAGCGACGAAGATTTTTAAGGGCGAAGCCAAGGCACTTACTCCCGAGGATGCTTACTATATTTTGGAGGCGGCGAATTCGGTGGCATTTGTTCCGGGTTATGGCATGGCGGTGGCCCAAGCGCAACATGCAGTGCGTGAGTTGGCGGATATTCTGGAAGCCAATGGATGCGACGTGCGTTACGGTATTCATCCCGTCGCTGGACGCATGCCCGGACACATGAATGTTCTGTTGGCGGAAGCCGATGTTCCTTACGAGCAACTGCTCGACATGGATGCCATCAATCCCCTCATGCCTATGGTGGATGTTGCCATCGTCATTGGAGCGAATGACGTGGTGAATCCCGCAGCGCGAGAAATAAAAGAAAGCCCCATTTACGGCATGCCCATCATCAATGTGGATCAGGCCCGAACTGTTTTTGTCCTCAAACGCTCCATGGCATCCGGTTTTAGCGGCGTGGATAATCCGCTTTTCTTTCATGAAAATACGCGAATGATTTTTGGCGATGCCAAAACGACATTACAAGCCATCGTCGCCAGCTTCAAAACCGCATCGTGAGGCTGGTAGATCATCCTTACTTGCGCAAAAATTAGGGTGGAATCTATCTCGATGGATGGACATGGCAGATTGGAAGCGTGTGGCACGTATCGTTCTCCGGAAACTTCGCATGTTCGGTGTGTCAGCACCGCTAATACAACCTCGCAAGCAACGGCGAGGCTCTCCGGGGTGAAAGGGGGCAGCGCACAGGGAAGGCAGGCTGGGAGGCCCTTGCTGTCAGTTTCGCGAGGAGCAGAACAAGAGGCTCGTCAAATTTATAAGGCGTGACTAGTGTCTTGCCGTATAAATAACTATGCAATTATGCAACATTCTTTCTTTTTCGTGTTGTGTAATCAGGGTTAATTTCTTCGAGTCGTTTGCGGCATTTTTCAATCTTGGTAAGGATTTTTTCCGCTGTAGCTGCCCGCACAAAAGCCTTGGTAGGCACGAGCGCAAAAATCGAAAATCTGGCGAGCCCTATGTTGCAAGACATTGATTATCAACAATTATAATTTTTAGAAAATACTTTTTACGAGTACATCTAAAAAATATCATGGAGGATATCTCGCTTGTGATCCCTGAGTTATTTTCGGTGGCTTGACTCTATCTATGCGTTTCTCTCGTTGATTTGCTCAATCGCCCATGCCGCATGTTCGCGAACCAACTCCTCTGTATCTTGAAGCGCACGTTCTAAGGGCGGCAAGTCTTCTGCCGTTCCAACGTTTCCTAAAGCCACGCACACATTCCGTAAAAATCCCCGTCGCTTTGCTCGTAAAATGGGGGAATCGCGAAACAGTTCCTTAAAGCTTTTATTGTCGAGTTCCAAATATTCGCATAACGGACGATCAAGTCCTTCGCGCCGCTGAAGTTTGGCATCACGCGAAGCGCGAGCAAAGCGATTCCATGGACACACATCAAGACATGCATCACATCCAAAAATGCGTGCGCCCATAGCCTTTCGAAACTCCATGGGAATGGCACCTTTGTTTTCGATGGTGAGAAAGGAAATACAACGCCGTGCATCCACATGCAGGGGTGCAGTGATGGCTTGAGTCGGACAAGCTTCGATGCAACGAACACAGCTTCCGCAGCGATCGGAGAGAGGCGGGTCAGGCGCAAAGCCTAATGTGGTGAGAATGACGGATAAAAAAAACCATGTTCCTAACTGCGGGTTAATTCCCATCGTGCTTTTCCCATGCCATGCCAGCCCGGAGGCGGCGGCCCAGTCGCGCTCAAGAACCGGCCCCCCGTCTATAAAACATCGTTGCTTTCCGCCTGCATTTTCTAACACAGCAGCGACAGCTTGCAGACGCGGGGGCAACCAAAGGTGGTAATCATCACTCCACGCATAGCGAGTGATAATACCGCGAGCTTTGTTATCGGAATTTTCCGCAGGTGCTTCCGCCGTGAGATAATTTGTCGCTAAAACAATCACCGTCCGAACATCCGGCAACAGCAGCGAGGGATCCGAGCGTTCTGCCAAAGTTCGGCGCATCCATTCCATCGTGGCGTGATTTCCGTCGTCGAGCCATTGCACAAGTGCTTCGGCATGGGGCGCATTTCCGGCACGCGCAAATCCACAGGCGGCAAAGCCCTGCTCGCGTGCTGCATGAATGACGCCATTTTTATCCAGCGTCATTCCCGCAGCTTCGGGCGGCCATGACCCAACGACGGATTCGGATATCATGGGTGAATTGTGCGGTTCCTATGGAATGCGCTCAACGAGAAAGCACATGACTCTTCGCTGTACTTTGCAAATGCCCTGCATCCCGCTACGCTTGGATACCTTAGTTTTTCGCCACCTCGGGGCACGTTACTTTTTATGAATCTCATTGATCGCTATGTCGGACGTGGTGTTTTTATCACCGCTCTCTACGGCGTTTTTGTGCTCAGCTTTGTGTTGGTGCTGGGCAATGTTTTCAAAGAGCTACTTGATTTGCTCATCAACCGTGACATTCCCCTGCATTACGTTCTCCTTTTTATTCTCTATGTGCTCCCCTTTTCCCTCACATTTACTCTCCCGTGGGGATTTCTTACAGCGGTGCTGCTGATCTTTGGACGCATGTCGGCGGATAATGAATTAATCGCCCTTCGTGCCTGTGGTGTCAGTCTGCGGCGCGTTTGCATTCCCGTACTTCTCGTCGGTGCCGCGCTTTGTGTTTTCACCTTTTGGATCAATGCCAAAATTGCACCTTTAGCCGAAATGGCCATGCGTGATTCCATCGCCACCATGGCGCGAACAAATCCTGCGGCCTTGTTTATTCCTGATGAAATCGTGGATCAATTTCAGGGCAAAAAAATTTACGTGGGCAGTAAAAATGGTGACGAGCTCTCGGAGGTTACGCTCATTGAAGAAAATGATAATGGGTCGCCTGTGCGGATTATCTATGCACACAAGGGATTCATTGAGTCGGATCAAGCGAGTGGTGAATTGATGCTGACTTTGCGTGACGCAAAATTTGAGCAGCGTGACGAAAAAGCCGTGTGGGATTATGGAGCGATTCGGCATGGTATTTCGGTGCAGGAAGTAACGATTCACATTCCACTCGAAGACCTCGTGGCAGACCATCTGCGCGGACGTCCCTTACGTTCCTACACGCTGGGAGAGTTGTGGCTCCAATTACCCACGGCTAAAGACCTCGTGGAAAAAGTTGCGGTGATGAGTGAAATTAGCAAGCGCTTTTCCATGTCGCTGGCCTCGCTGGCATTTGCCCTCATCGCCATACCTCTCGGAATCACCGCGCAACGAAAAGAAACCTCCGTAGGTTTTGGAATCAGCCTTGCCTTGGCCTTTACCTACTTCTTTTTCGTCGTCCTTGCCGAAATGCTTCGGGGAAATGTCAACGCCTACCCATATTTGCTGATTTGGATTCCCAATGTCCTTTTTATCAGCATCGGCTCGTGGCTGCTTATGAGGTTAGATTACCGCTAAAAGTTTTTCGCGTTAACCGCGAAGATACCGTATTACCTGCGGCAATGCTTCCAATTCTCCTGCCGTTGCATCCCCCCCACATCTTCCCCACGCACATTGCTTATTGTGTGAGGGAAATTCGGCGTTCGCCACAAAATGTGTCGCCACATCGGCAATATCAGAAATCACAATAGCTGATGTTTTAAGGTCGGTGCCCAACGCGTCCTGCGCCATCTCATGAATGCGCCCACCTGCCGCCAAATAAAACAAAGCATTTGTTTCCACAAACCCGAGACTATCCGCAAGGGTTTGAGGCGGCATGGGAGCGTTGCCCTCAAAAAATTGCATATAATCTCGCACGCAATTTTCGAGTGTGGGCTGTGCGAGAGTCAATTGCTCCGGTGGATGCCCCAAGCGTTCAATGCTGCCTTCGGTGATGTTGCGAAGAGTGACCGTGGCCTTCTCGAAAATTAAGATTTCTTCTATGACATCGGCAGTGATGTCGCAGGCGTGAGTGGCGGCGATACGATAATTCACGCCGTTTTCTAATTGTCCCGAGGCAAAAATAGTGTCCGTACCTTCAATCGGATTGGCACGGTAAAGTTCGCTGGCCATGGTTCGCGGACGCGCCCATGCATGAGCTTGGGTGAGGTCGGCAAAAAACAGCACCGAATTCACAAAGTGCGCCAGCGCATTACCGAGGCACGAATCTAAGAGTAGCCGATTATCGAGCATAAGTCGCCCGGCCCAGTTGCTGCGTTGAAAATAGGCAGGCGTGCGATGCGAAAGCGCAAGGAGTCGAGTTTCCCGCAACGCGCCGAATTCTCCTTGTTGCATCCGCTTTTTTAATTCCAACCGCGACGCATCATGAATGAAACGAAAGCCGACATTCGTGCATTTCGCAGCATGTTGATCGGTAGCAATCATCCGATGAAGCTCCTCCAAATCCAGGGTGGGCGGCTTTTCGAGGTAGCATGTGACGCCTCGATTCACGAAGGCTTCGTGCATAGGAGCATGAACATTGGGCGGTGCTGCAATCACACCCAGCTCCAAGGCGTTGCCATGATGCTCCAACATTTTCTCGAAGGACGTGTACGTTTGTACGCCACGCTCGGAGAAGTGGTATTTCTGACAAATTTCCCCCAGCCGTACTAAAGCGGGATCACAGGTTGCAGTGACTTTAACTCGCCCTTCAGCTTCTAATTTCTTGAAGACTTCATGATGAGCAGCACCGAATCCACCAATGCCCGCAATCGCAACGCGTGGAGCCATACGACTTACTTTGCCGCCTTGTGAAGCATTTCGGTGACACGCACAACTTCTGCCGCACTCTCGGGCGTGATGACGGGCTCAGCTTTGCCGGTGAGAACATCGAGAACGTTTTGATGGAAAGCGGGCACCGGTGCTTCCTTGCCGACGCTCACGTCACGTTCCTGCCATGGCAGTGTTTCAGAAAGATACTGACGCCCGGGAGCTGCCGCGTCTAAGACGGTGAGCGGTTCGACGGCATTCCCATCGTAAAAACGAATTTTGCCTCCTTTATCATCTGCCAAAAGGGTGCCGCGTGAACCGCAGACAAGCCAGCGCGGGGCAGCTTGCGCCATCACGGAAGAAACCACGATGTCGGCGGTAACACCGGATTCCGTGCGCAAAACACCATGAACATGATCTTCTGCATCGCCCGCGTCTTTGATGTTGCGCAGGTCGGAGAACACGTCTTTGACCGGACTGCCTAGGAGCGGCAGTACGATAGAGAGGACGTGTGGGCAGGTATTATTTAACTGTCCGCCATTGTTTTTTTTCAGCGTCTGCCAATCCCAACGACGTCCATAAAATCCCCAAAATGCACGAAGGGAAAAAAGCTCTCCAAGGTCGCCGCTTTCGATGATTCCTTTGAGAAAATAAAATTCCGGACGATGCAGGTGCACATGGTGTACGAAAAGTCCGAGTCCTCGGGATTTCGCTTTCTCCACGAGTGCATTGGCGTCTTTAGCAGAAAATGCGAGCGGTTTTTCCGCAATGCAATGGCGTCCGGCATCGAGCACCTTATGGACGTCTTCATTGTGCGTCGCCGAAGGCGTGGCCACGACCACCAATTGAGCGTCAGAGCCCGCCAGCAATTCGTCAATCGTTGTGAACTCCGTACATCCCGTTAAATCGGATGCCTCCTTACGTCGCTCGGGCAGCGGATCCGCGACGGCGACAATTTTGAACTCTGTTAATTTGACGATGGGTTCAAGATGAAGGCTCCAACCGGCACGGCCAAGACCGACAATGCCAACGGTGAGGGGTGGTGTTAACGGCGTGTTGATTTTCATAAACTTTTTAAGGTGTGTGTTGAAAGACGCGGTGTTAGTAGAGCGTTACCCACTGCCCATTGTCAGCACTTTCATTGGCTGCCTCGAGGAAGCGAATGATTTCCACGGTTTCATCAAGCAAAGCAACCTTCGATTTTTCTCCATGGAAAAAAGGGATGACCTCTTCGAGAAGTGAGGCATAGAAAGGCTTGGTAGCTTTGGAGACATCAAAAAAATCGCTGGATTTGGCGCGATGTAAAATTCCTCCGAAAGTTGGATTTCCACCACGATTGCCCCGCATGGTTCCTAGCCGCCCATCGGTCCAACGCCCGACGACAACATCATGATCACCCTCGCGAATGGCGAGAACCTCACGACATCCCGAACCCATCGCCGCAAAAAGCATTTCAGCACTATGAATACCGTACCAAAAATAGCCCGGGCATTTTTCGAGGAGTGCCATGGGCCCATATACATCCGCCCCTTGCACTGGCCCCCCGGCAAGTGCCTGCACGAAGGCATCGGCAAAACGCAAGGCCGAGGCACTGGTGATGCGGGTTCCCGTCTCTTCCGCTAGACGCGCAATTTCTTTGGCATCCGCGCTGGAAACTGTCAGGGGCTTGTCAATGAAAACAGGAACGCCCCATGTGGAGACTTCACGAACCTGATCGAGGTGAACGCGCCCATCAATGCTTTCCAACATGACGGCATCGCATTTGCCACGGAGATCGCCCAGCGAGTTGACAATTTCCACGCCAAAATTATCTCGCAGTTCGTTGGTAAATCCTTCGACACGATTGATGCTGAGATCAAAATCCGGCGATCCTCCCGCAAAGGCTGCGGTGATGTGAGCACCTGGGAGGTGATGGGGATCGGATTCATCATGAAGAAGTCGTGCAAATGCCGGAACATGTGAGGTGTCCAGCCCAGCCATGCCGATGCGTAGTGTTTTCATAGGTTAAAAAATCTGACGCAAACACTAGCAATTTCCGGCCCTTTTGAACATTACGAAAACGGATAGACTTTTATACTTTACGGCCATGCTCTCTTTACGTCAGCGTGGAAAATATGGCAACTTTAGCCCCTTGTCAGAAACGTAAGGCGCGGCGGGTTTCATGGCAGGATACATTGCCTGTGGTGCGTGGTGCCGCAGTCAGTTCGGCATTGCCGGGCCACGTGATTCCGCGAAGTTGGTTTTCGCAGGCATTTACGGACTTAGATATCTGGCTGGTTTGCAGCGGGCGCATTGATCTGCATGATTCGCAGGGAAAGGTGCGGGTGCTGACACGCGGGGCTGTGGTTTTGCTGCGTCCGGGAGAAGACTTCGAATTGCGTGTGGTTGGCGACGAGCCGTACACCAATGCTTTTATCCATTTTGACCTCGTAGATGCACAGGGACGCGTTGCCCCCATCTCCCGCCTGACTCTTCCGCCTACGGTAGGGTACGTGCAAGATAGCTATTTTTTTGAAGCCACGATGCGCCGTATTATGTTTCTTCAATACAACCCGCGACCTTCGGAGGCGCAGGCAAGTCGGCAGCTCGCGGGCTACCTCCTCAAGGGGCTTTTGCGTGATTATGATTTTGCGCAAAAAATTTTTGCCGAGATGCCTTTGGCGGGGATTGAAAAACATCATCAGCAAAAAGCGGAAGCTGCACTGTCATGGATCTATTTGCATCCCGAAGTTCGTATTTCTGCAGCCGAGCTCGCGAAAAAATTTGGATATAGCCAAAGGCACTTTCGAAGAATTTTTTATCAGACACATGGAAAAACACCGGGGCAAATTTTTATCGAAGTACGCATTGATCGCGCAAAAAAATTGCTTATTGGTTCGGCTCTCAATGTCAGCGAAATCGCGCTGAGCCTTAATTACGAGAACGTCTTTTATTTTTCGCGCCAGTTCCATCAAGTCACCGGACTGTCACCGATGGAGTTTCGCCGTCAGCAAAAGTCCGCTTCCGCAGACATTATACCTCCACTGAAATCTCGGTGATGCCCCCGGTGATAGGATTACGTTGTAGGTGACGAATTCCGTTGACCGTACCGATGATGAGATCGTGCGTCATGCCAAGAAAAAGTCCGTTTTCGACAATGCCGGAGCGAGAACGAAGTTCGGCGGCGAGTTCTTCTACATCGCGGATAGGACCAAAGGCGCAATCGTAAATGTAATTGCCCTCGTCGGTGACAAACGGAATACCTCCGGCACCAACACGCAGGATGGGTTTGCCTCCGAGGGTTTCAAGAAATGTGCGTTGCCCGCCACGACCAAAAGGAATTACTTCCACGGGAAGTTGGTGGAGCGTGCCAAGGCAGGACGACATTTTGGAGGCATCCACGACGATGATTTCTCGCTGTGTGGCTTGCGCGACAATTTTTTCATGAAGCAACGCTCCGCCACCACCCTTGATGAGATTAAGCTGAGGGTCCACTTCATCGGCACCGTCAATGGTCACATCAATGGTTTGTGGTCCCTCGGCGTTGATGAGCGGAAGTCCTACCGATGCGGCGATGCGGGCGATTTCCGACGACGTGGCGAAGGCTTGTATGTTGGGGAGTTGTCCCGCCGTGTGCAGGCGGGCGATTTCGTGAACGGCATGAACGGCGGTGGAACCGGTGCCAAGGCCAACGGTCATGCCGGGCTTAATAAATTGCACAGCGTAAATCGCGGCGAGGCGTTTAAGAGCGTTTTGGTCGGATGCGGACATGACGGCATTGTGCCATGTTCCGTGCGGGACGGGAGAACTTTTCCGTCGGATGCTCTCAGCCTTGACCTCGGCGGGAGGGGAGCGGAGTATTCGCCGAGGTGCGAGGGCACCGCCGACCCGACTGACGATGGAAGATTCTGTACGCGAACAAATCCGCGGGTTCCTTGCCAGCAAGGGACTGCGCAAGACCGTACAACGTGACGCCATCATCTCCGCAGCTTTCAGCACCGATCAGCATTATTCGGTAGAGGAACTTCTTACCATGGCGCGGGCGATTGAAAAAACCGTCAGCCGCGCCACGGTCTATCGTACACTAGGCATTTTGGTGCAAAGCGGATTGTTGCGGGAATTAGAACTTGGCAAAGGTCGCAAAGTTTATGATCCGAATTTTTTAGACCACCCGCATCACAACCACCTCATCTGCTTGGATTGTCAGGTCATTTTGGAATTTGAAGACCTCAATATGGAACTTTTAGGAAATTGCATGGCGACGCGGATGGGATTTACGCCGGCTAACAAGCAGGTGCGCATCGAGGCCCATTGCGATGAATTGCGTCTGCGAGGTGTGTGTAAAAAGGGCGGACGCGAGGTGACGACGGAAGTTTAATTATGTGGCACGGGCGGTTTTCCCAAGATCCTTCAGCGCGACTTCGCGCTTATGGCGAATCAGTTTCTTTCGATCAACGCCTGGCGTTGGCGGATATCACGGGATCGAAAGCTCACGCACGGGGTTTGCGGCGAGCGGGCATTTTAAATGACGCTGAATTTGCGGCCATCGTATCCGGCTTAGATGGCGTTGCGCAGGATATTCGCGAGGGGCACTTCGTATGGCGGGAGGAGCTGGAGGATGTTCACATGAACATTGAGTCCGCCCTTACCGAACGGATTGGTGCTGCCGGTGCCAAGCTCCACACCGCGCGGTCACGCAATGACCAAGTGGCTCTCGATTTGCGTTTGTGGCTACGTGAGGAAGTGGCTGGGTTACTTGTTTCCGTGCGCCGTTTGCAATTGGCATTATTGGGCCTCGCCGAGCGAGCGGAGGGTGCCATTATGCCGGGTTACACCCATTTGCAACGCGCCCAACCTGTGCCGGCAGCACATCATGTGTTGGCTTACATTGAAATGTTGGAGCGCGATGCTGGGCGTCTTACGGATGCAGCTCAGCGTGCCAATGTGATGCCGCTTGGATCGGGGGCAATTGCAGGTTCTACGATTGTGTTGGATCGCGTCGAGATTGCGAAGGAGCTGGGGTTCCCCGCCGTTTCGCAAAATAGTATGGATGCCGTGGCCGACCGCGACTTTGCGTGCGAGTTTTTATCCACCTGCGCGATTGCCGGAATGCACCTCTCGCGTCTGTGCGAGGATACTGTCCTGTGGGCCTCCTCCGAATTTGGATTTCTGCGTTTAAGCGATGCGCATACGACGGGTTCCAGCTTAATGCCGCAAAAAAAAATCCCGACATTGCCGAGTTGGCTCGAGGGAAAACCGGACGGCTTTACGGCAATTTGCTGTCATTGCTGACAACGCTTAAAGGTCTGCCGCTTGCTTACAATCGTGATATGCAAGAGGACAAAGAGCCGGTCTTTGATTCTGCCGATACCCTCGGTACCTCGTTGGAGATTTTGGCAGAAATGTATTCTGCTGCGCAGTGGGATTCTGCACGAATGGAAGCTGCGGCGAACGATGCATTGCTTGTGGCGACGGACCTTGCGGATTATCTCGTGCTTAAAGGTCTGCCTTTCCGCGATGCCCATGCAGTCGTCGGAAAACTCGTGGCCTTGAGTGCCGCCCAAGGAGTCACCTTGCGCGAGTTAAGCGATGAGGCCATGCAAGCGGCGAGTCCGCTTTTTGAAACGGGTGCATTGGCTATGCTGGATGCACGTCGTTCGTTAGCCGTACGACAAGCCGAGGGCGCACCCTCACCCGAGCGCGTGACCGAGCGATTGCATTGGTGGCACAAGCATTTGACGGAAGCGGAGACAATGTGATGCCAGGCGATTGGGAAATTTTGCGCGAAGAGATTTTGCTCGATGCTCCGTATGTTCACGTCATTCGCGAAGTGGTGCGAACGCCTTCGTGTCCGCAAGGCCGCGAGTGGACAAAGTCCGTACGCAAACCCGGCGTGACGATGGCCCCGCAGTTGCCGAATGGGGATTTTGTGATGATTCGTGAGGAGCGGGTTCCGGCACGTCGGGATTTTTGGCAATTTCCCGCAGGTCAGATAGATGACGAAATCACGCCGAAAAGTATCGAAGCAGCAGCGCAGCGTGAGTTGAGAGAAGAAGCGGGATGCGAGGTGAGGGGAGGATTGAAATACTTGGGAAAATTTTTTACCTCACCGGGTTTTACCAATGAATGCACCCATCAATTTTTAGCGAAAGATGTGCAATGGAATCCGGCCAATATCGCGTTAGATGCCGGGGAGTATATCCTCGAAAGCCGTGCATTTTCGGTGAAGGATTTGCGTGAGATGATTGTAAGTGGCGTGATTGAAGATGGTAGTACTTTATCGCTTTATGCGCGGCTTGTCGCAGGAGGTTGGATTTCGTGAGTTTGCGGCGATTTCTTGAGTTTCGCGACGGACGTGACACGCCGAAGCCTTTTCTTGATCACCTTGAAGATTTGCGAATGATGATTGTGCGTATGGCCATTGCCTTGGGAGTGGCCATGACACTCGGATTTGTTTTTCGCTCCGAAATTGCAAGCTTTGTGCAGGCACCACTTCTCGCCGTGGACCCCTCACGTGCCGACAATTTGCAATCACTTGGTGTCGCCGATTCAATGACCATTTCGTTTAAGTTGGCATTTTATGCCGGATTAATTTTGTCCTTTCCCGTATTGCTGTACTTTTTGGCGGCTTTTATTTTACCGGCTCTCACCGGACGCGAACGCAAAGTCGTTCTTGCGGCGTCTGCGGTGGGGTTTGGGCTTTTTTTGACCGGTGCGGCCTTTGCATTTTTTGCAGTTTTACCTGCGACGCTGGAATTTTTCTTTGAGGATGCCAAGGCGATGCAATGGCGTCCGACATGGACCGTCGGGGAGTATTATAGCTTCACCACGCAATTCATTCTTGCGTTTGGATTGGCCTTTGAACTTCCCGTCGTTGTTCTCGCCTTGGTGAAGGTGGGGTTGCTTCGTTACGAACAAATGAAAGTCACGCGTCCGTATGCCATCGTGATTATTTTTCTGCTTGCTGCAGTTATTACACCAACAACCGATGTCATTACTTTACTGCTCATGGGCGCGCCGATGGTGCTGCTATACGAAGCCTGTATTTGGATTGCTCGATGGATGGGGAGTGGAAGCTCGGATGCTGCCCTTTAATAACTTTGCTCAATAACTACTTCCAAAGCCTCCCCACCGTGTTGCAGAACCTTCATGGCTTACTAAATCAAATGGTGTTACTCATAACCTAAGCCACACATTTTATGAACTACTACATTGATGCTTGGAAAAATTACGTCAATTTTGAAGGCCGTGCTCGCCGCAAAGCTTTCTGGATGTTTGTTCTGTTCAACTTGATCGCAACAATCATCACATCAACGATTGATAGTGTCAGACATCCTGACCTCATGCAGAAAAAGGGGACGCCTGGGGAAAACTAATGAGCCGGATTGAAAGGCTGGGGATATTGAACACCAAGTCGCTATTCTAGACTGAACTTCGATTACTAGGACGATTTATAAAGATATATAAATATGGAGCTTACAATTGGTTTTGCTTCCAAATGTAGCCATGTATTTAAATAATTATCCTACTGACATCACAATAGATATAGCCTATTTTATAGCCATGTTTATCGAATCCGTTCGCAATCGTAACTCTCCTCCGTGCATTCTCCTGCGAGAAAC
>JAJTYZ010000077.1 GCA_021463515.1 Chthoniobacterales bacterium
GCCGGTAGCTGTCATTACGACTTCCGGAACGGCAGCGGCGGCTTTACTTCCGGCGATGTTAGAAGCTTATCACGCGGGACTCCCACTTCTCGCCATCACGGCGGACCGTCCGCATCGGCTGCGCGGAACTAGTGCACCGCAAACGATTGATCAACTTCCGCTGTTTGCAGCAGCACAGACGGAGGTGAGAGATATTGATGGCCTCGGGCAAATTGGGACTTTGTCGCTCCAAAACGAACCGCTGCATCTCAATATCAGTTTTGAAGAATTTCGATCCGGCGAATCTTCGGCACCCATGAATTTCGGTGCGGTGAAGCTCCGGGAAAATGCAGCATTTTGGATGGACGAATCTGCCGTTTTCAAAATCTGTGACGATTTTTTTCGCTCCGTAAAAACTCCCCTTGTTTTGGTGTCATCGTTGAATCAAGCCGACGCGGAAGCTCTTGCTCCGTGGCTTAAGGCACTCGAGTGTCCGCTCTATCTTGAAGCAATATCACAGCTGCGAACGCGTGCAGATTTACAAAAGTTCTCGCTTCGTGCCGGAGAGAAAATTTTACTCGCGCCTCAATGCCGCGAAGCATGTGATGGAATTGTGCGAATTGGTGGAATCCCCACGCCGCGATTTTGGCGTGAATGTGAAAATGAAAAACGGCCCATGTTGCACATATCGCGGGTCAACTTTCCCGGATTGCCGACGAGAGAACCGGTTGTTCCACTCCCGCTTTTTTTGCGAGTCGCCGACAACTTCCGTCCGCAGGGGGGCAGCTCCACCGCATTATTCCGCCGTGATGCGGCGATTGTTCAACAGTTGGAGCAATTACTCGCAGAGGAACCCTTGAGTGAAGCGGGATTGATTCGGGCATTGGCAAAAGGTTTTTCGGAAAATGCCCGAATATTTTTGGGCAATAGCTTACCTCTCCGTGAGTGGGATTTGGCGGCACCACGAACGGGCCTAAACCGTTTGTATTTTGCGAACCGCGGGGTGAATGGGATTGATGGCCTTGTCTCAACATCGCTTGGGCTGGCTGGTGGTGGACGACCTCTGGCTGCGGTGTTGGGTGACTTATCGGCACTTTACGATCTCGCCGGACTGTGGCCTGTGGCGCAACTTTCCTTGAGCGATATTTGCATCGCCGTAATCAACAATGGCGGAGGAAAAATCTTTGATCGCTTGTATGGGCATCCTGCATTTTTTAATACTCATCAACTTCGCCTACGCGGGTGGGCGGAGATGTTTGGATGGTCTTATGCCGAGATGCGCTTGGCACAGGATTTCGTTTCGCGTGAGGGACCGAGGATTGTGGAAGTTCTTCCTGACGCCGAGGCGACGCGCAGGTTCACCGCACGTTATTCCGAGCTGTGGAGCTGACATTGGAGCCATGCAAGCGTTCCAACGAGGGCCAGCAACATAACATTTCGCAACGTAGCACCCCCCGGGGTACTTAAAATGGCGAGCGAGGGATGTAGGGTGTTCCAATCAAAACATCCGCAATCCATGGATAATCCACGCCACCAAGCTTGTGCTGTCAGCACCGTAAACGCACTAAGCAAAAGTGCCATAAGGGTGAGCGTTACGCGGGGCCGCCAGCCAATTATGACCATCACACCCAAAAGAATCTCTCCCGGCGGCAAAATGTGAGCCACCATCTGCGCCAATGCGTCCGGCAGCACAATTTGGTAGGAATAAATGACAGCCAACGTTTGGAGGGTTTGCCCGAGCTTTGATAATCCCGCGAGTATAAAAAGCCCTCCCAAGGCAAGCTGCAGGCCGAGGAAACAGCCACGTAGAAGCAAACGAGAGGAGGTGGGCATACGAGAGAATAACTATCACATTTTTGGAAGGCAGCCATAGCTCTGGCTCCGAGCGAGCGCAGGAGGTAAAGTACACCTGTGTCTCTACGTCATTATTTCGCCGCGCTTACCGCCTTTGTTGTTCTCGTTGCTTTGGCGGCAGCGGCTGTCATTTTCTCATTTGATGATCCTGCCTATCGCTTTGGAGAAATTTTAGGTCTTGGGCGATACCATGAGTATGATGACATCATTGCATCGGCGGCGGCACGGCATGGGATTGATCCCTTGTTGGTAAAGGCTGTCATTTGGCAGGAGAGTCGCTTTCATGCGGATAAGCTTGGTACCCGTGGGGAACGTGGGCTAATGCAAGTAACCGAGCCTGCAGCGCAGGATTGGGCTAAGGCCGAAGACATGGAGACATTTGTTCCCGAGGATTTACTGGATGCCGGGACAAATATTGAGGTAGGCACATGGTATTTGGCGAGAGCACTCAAGCATTGGGCAACGCAAGCAGACCCGCTTCCCTTTGCCCTCGGCGAATACAATGCAGGGCGTCAGCATGTAAAACGCTGGGCTGCCGGCGGGCTAATGACGGCAGAGGAATTAAGCAAGGCCATGGATTTTCCCGGAACGCGAGGCTATATCAACACCGTGCGGAAGCGTTACGATTTTTACAAAGAGCGCGAAGCATCGCATTAACGCCGCGCGTGATGTCGTGATTTAATGCCTTTTTACCTGTACTTCTGTGCGAGAGAAACGAGTTAGAAAACTCGTTTTACGCCTTTTATACGGCGGCTTGGCGGCGGATGTGTCTTTGGAAGCGCCCGGGGGAGGTAAATAATTCAACGATGCGCTCCATCGCCATGTCGGCCATCAGACCGGGCTGCCGCCCCAGCGCACATTGCAAATAGACCGCTTCTTTGAGCAATTCGGCAAAATCAGCCTGCACTAATTTTTCCCATGCGTCGGTTTCCATTTCGTTTTTATTTTTTGCCAGCTCAAAATCGAGCAAGACGACTTCCGCCGGTGATGGTGCTACGGCGATGTTGTGGAGCTCCATATCTCCATGCGCTATTCCGGCAGCATGGAGGCGATTCAGCTGATCAAAGGCTTGCCCGCAAAGCCACCACAGCCCGACGGCCTTGGCTAACTCCATTTCTTCGGCTACAGGAACATTGCCCTCGGGCGGATCGGCACCGAAGGGCGACAGACGGGAGTAGGGTTTTCCCGGGACAAAACATGAGCGAAAGCTGCTCTTTGTCCATCCAATGGGTGGCGGGGTTCCCACAATTTCCGAGGCGCGTTGCTGATTGTCGAATTCATGCTTGGGGTCACCGTGGAGTCGCCCGGGGAAATAAGATTTGCGAAAGTGCATGGGATATTCTTCGGCTAGAGGAAATGTCTGTCTCGTGTCCTTGCCGGCGATGACCATCTCGGCGGACATAAGGGGCAAGCCCTGAGCTTCGCGGCGGGTGATCGTGCGCATGACAAAATCATGCTCGGGCGGATGTTCAATAAGTTCCGCATATTCAAGTGCAAGTAACACTTCGTGTCGCGGGGACACGCGCACCATCGTGGCCTCGGAATTTTCCATGATGCTTTTATTTTTTCCCACATACTGCCACTTGCCAACCCTCAAGGTTTTATTTTTTTCGTACAGATAAAAATGACGGTGCCATCAAAAATCTTTGGAAAATTGAGAGAAAATAGGAACACTGCGCTTTATGAAATGCTGGAAGGATGTGGAATGGGACAAACACAGGCGAGACGCCTGTGCCCCCTGATCTATGCTGCCCTGGTTCACGAAGTTAACAGATGATTTGCCAATTTTGCTTTTCTGCGTTTGCGGGTACCACACCCGCCTCGGGTGTTGCCTCCGGCGCCCTCGCCGGAGGCATCGTCGTGAGGTCACTCATCTATGTGCCGCGCGAGGGCGCACGGCACGACACCCGAGGCGGGTGTAGTACCCTTTTCACCCTTTTCGGAAATGAGACGATCGAAATCTTTCCAACCACGCCTTATCTTAGGGCCCTTCTCCCTGACCTATGCCTCTTGATTTTTTCTTTTATTTATGCAGCAACGAATGACTTTTTGGTATTTGCTTGGCTACTCGCTGAGTAAGGCTATTGCGCGGACATTTTTTCATTACCGCGTGATCGGTAGAGAGAATGTGATCGAGGATGGCCCGGCGATCATTGCTTGCAATCATGCGAGCTTTCTCGATCCGCCCTTAGCGGGCATTGCGTGTCAGCGAGCCATTCATTTCCTCGCCCGTAAATCGCTACTCGACTGGCCCCTCATGGGGCCGCTTATGCCGGAGTGGAATGTCATTCCCGTGGACCCCAAAAATGCCGAGCGTAGTGCGCTGATGGGCATCATTCGCGTGATTCGCAGCGGTGGTGCCGCCCTCATTTTTCCCGAAGGAACGCGCTCGAAAGATGGACAACTTCAACCGGCTCGCGCGGGTGTGGGCATGATTGTCGCCAA
>JAJTYZ010000078.1 GCA_021463515.1 Chthoniobacterales bacterium
CAATTCTCGCCGCACGGACAGTTCGTTCACGCGTCGAGAAAGTGCTTCCTGTGCGTTAATCTGCGTCATGGGGGTGTTATCCCACAAGGCAAGCTGCGTGAGAATGTGCTGCGCCGCTGCATTGTAAAAGGCATTTCTCTCACTCGCAGCCTGACAAGCAACTTTGGCCTGCCGCAGTGCCGTTTCCAATTCCGAGGTCAATGCACTTTTGTTGGCACGCCGACGCATCCATACAAGCCATGGCATGGAAATTAACACGGCAAGTAACAAAATGACATTCAGCGCAAGGAACCATCGGCTCTTAAGATGCGCCTCAAAACTCGGAGCATAAGACGCGAGCCCTTTCGCCGCTGGTGCAATATCATCCGCCGATGGGGTAGTCGCAGGAGTATTCGCCTTATTCGGTGCCGTCGGCGTGGAGGCCGCTGCTGTTGTTGCAGCCGTGCTTGTCGTGGCATCGGACGTCGTCCCCTTCGCCTTCACCGCCACCGGGTCCGCAGTGAGGGTGACATATTTTTTATCGCGAGGGTCAAAAAATGAAAACTTGGCACCGGGAGTTACGGTCTGATCTTGACGGGCAATTAGGCTAAAATCGAATGTCTTCGTGCCACTGCTATTTCCAAATCCTCGACTATCTTCGGCGGCAAATGAGGACTTCGGGGCGTAAGTTCGCCATCCCTCAGCTTCCGTGAGTTCAGGTGCCGCAATGGCATCAAAATTCCCTCGGCCAGAGACCGCCACATGCAAAGTCACCGGCTCACCGGCACCTACGGATTTCGGCGTAGCTTGGGCATCAAGTGTAAATTGCCCCACAGCACCGCTGAAGTTTTCCGGTCGGCCTTCTTTAGGCAGTGGGAGAACTTCTAACATTCGCCGATTTGTGCGGGCTTCGATGTGTTCCGAAGACCCACCCATGCCCGCAAAGGCATTAAAAAATTGATCGAAAAACGGGTCCAGTCCAGTCGCCTGACCACGCACAATCATTTGTCCTTCCATCGTAGCAGCGGGAATCTCCATTTCCCCCGCCTTCACCGGCGTAATAGCACTGCGAAACGTCACCACATTGTAAGGCTGACCATTGATATCCTGCGTCGTTTGCTCCGGCTCACTCAACGGAATGGAAGTGAAACCCTCACCGCCGAAGCTCGGACGTTGGAGGTTATCAAACGACGTGTCCGCTCGAAAATAAAAGCGTAGCTCGACAGGAATCACTTCACCGACAAAGGCCGTTTTGGATCCCATCACAATTTCGCCGTAATACGGGGCATTCTTTCCCGAGGACGGTTGCCTGTTTCTTGAGGATGACTGCGGCGCATTGGGCATCTGCGGCGCAGGAGGAATCATTTGCCGAGGACTGGGAATCGTAGGCACCTGCGGCGTATAACCGCCACCCCCCACTACCCGCAAGGTCACGGGTTTTGTACGAATAAGTTTCCCCTCCGCACGAACATCAAAGCTGGGAATGGTGAATTCCCCGGGCTGACTCGGCACAACCACATAATGAAATTCATACACCGATTCATTGCTACTGCGATTGCCTCCGCCCCCAAAATTCCACGACATGCGGCTCTGCTGTTGCATGCCATTGTAACGGATTTCCAATCCATTAACCGCGATGGATGGACGCGGCATATCCTCCGGCATTCCGGTATTCACAAAACGATAGACCAACACCACGGGCTGCCCCACCTGCGCAACATCCGAACTAAGAACCGTCACGACATCGGCGCTCGCAAGTGTTGTCAATAAACCAAATGCAATGCCCATGCACGCTGACAGAAAAAGGCGATTCATAAACTTTGTCATACTACCAATCTTTTGAGACATCTTGAAAATTTCGGCGTTCGCGTAAATTGACTTTTTCTTCCTCATTTTGCAACGCACGCAGCAAAGCACGGGCCTGCCCCTCACTCATCTTGCCATCTTCTGCCTCCTCAGCGATAGCAGCCTGCTCCTGTTTCCCTTCCTCACCTTTCTTGCCCTGCTGCGCACCACGCACTTCACCCGTTTTTTTCTCACCCGAAGGTTCAGGAACGGGCGCGGGCTTTTCTTCCCCTGACTTCCCTTGCGTCTGTGGTTGTTGTTGCTGTCCTTCGCCAGTCTGATCTTTGGCATTTGCGTCAGGCTGACCTTCATTTTTAGATTCAGATTTCTTATCTTCCGATCCAGGTTTTTGCTCCTCCTTTTTCTCGTCTTTCTCTCCACCCTTTGCGTCCTCTTTTTTCTGCTCTGATTGCTTATCGGATTCCTTTTGTTCGCCCTGTTCGTTCTTTTTCTGCTCGCCTTCTTTGCCTTTGTCCTGTTCTCCCTTTTGTCCCTCCTGCTTCGATTCGTCCTTCTTGTCACCACCGGCTTGCTGCTGCTGGTCCTGTTTCTGCTGCTGGTCCTGTTTCTGCTGCTGATCCTGCTTCTGCTGTTGATCCTGCTTCTGCTGCTGATCTTGCTTCTGCTGTTGATCCTGTTTCTGCTGCTGATCTTGCTTCTGCTGTTGATCCTGTTTCTGCTGCTGGTCCTGCTTCTGCTGTTGTTGTTTTTCCTGCTCTTGCTTTTTTTCTAATTCTTTAAGTAATTGCTCAACGCGTTCTTTATTCTCTTTGGCTTCTTTGTAATCCGTCTGTGTCTTCAACGCGGCTTCGTATTTTGCAATGGCATCTTTCCATGCGATTTTTTTCTTTTCATTATCCTGCTGCCCCTCACCCTGACGAAAAAGGGTATTGCCCAAATTAAATTCTGCTTCGGAGCGAATCTTAGGATTTTCCGAAAGTGTGGCTCGCGAAAAATACTCTGCGGCTTTGTCGTAATTTTTGAGCTTATAAGCAGCGGCCCCCGCATTAAATTGCAATGCCGCAGCATCCGTCTGAGCAAAAGGAACCTGCATTTCGGTATGCAGGCGCTTTTCAAAAAGTTGACGTGCCTTCTCATAATCTCCGGCTTGATAAGCTTCAAGCGCAGGAGAAAGTGCCCATGTCGTCGGTCCCATCATCAGCCACAAAGCCGCCACCACAGCCGCCCGCCGCCGACGTTCGCCGACCAAGGCTTGCAACATAAGCAATCCAATCGCCACGGCCAGTGGCCACTGATAACGCTCAATCGGACGCCGTGATAGATTCATAGTAATATCCGCTTCCGCCATTTTTCCAATGCCCTCGGTAATGAGTTTATGCGCCGCATTCTCATCGAGCGGCGTGTAAAATCCTCCCGTAATTTCCGCAATTTGTGTCATTCGCTCCGCATCAAGGCGTGTGCGAACAACCTTCCCGGACGGATCACGCACAAACTCGCCGGGGCCGAGCGGAATTTCAGAGCCTTCGGGCGATCCAACACCCACGGTAAAAATGCGAATGCCCTCGGCGGCGGCTTGTTTTGCCGCCGCAAGTCCATCGGCATCGAGTTCCTCCCCATCCGAAATAATAATCAACGCTCGCGAGAGTCCTTCGGCTTTCCCAAACGCCTCCCTCGCTGTTTGGATCGCCGCCGCAATGTTAGTACCGCCTTTCGGGATAAGCTGCGTATCAAGTTCATTCACCGCCGCCAACACCGCGCTATAATCCAATGTCAGGGGTGCTTGCAAAAATGCGGAACCTGCAAACGCCACCAAGCCGACACGATCTGCCCCAAGCTCCCGTACAAGATCCTCGGTAAGAAGTTTCGCCCGCTCCAAACGCGAGGGTGCAACATCCGGTGCCAACATCGAACGCGAAACGTCCATCGCAATAATCACATCACGCCCTCGATGCGGAATCTCCAAGGTATCATAGCCCACCTGCGGCCCTGCTAAAGTAACCACCAAAAGACCCAAGGCGACCAACACACACCCGCTACGAAACCAGCGTCTGGCAGTGCTCATATTGCCTGCCAATAAAGCACGCAATTTCGGTGCCACGATGCGCCCAATCATGGCATGACGCCGCCGCTCCGCCCACCAATAGAGCACAGCAACCAATGGCAAGAGCCATAGGAAGACCAGCACTGCGGGGCGTGCAAAACTTAAGGCAGACGTCTCCATAATGTTTGTCCAAGCAATACCTCCGTCGTCAAAAGCACGGCACCAACAGCCACCAACCACGGAAATAAATCACGATATTGTGCCACCTTCTGCACCTCCACTTTGGATTTTTCTAGCTTATCAATCTCCGAAAAAATATTCTGCAACGTCTGCGTATCCGTCGCCCGGAAGTATGCGCCACCTGTCATCTTCGCAATGTCTTTGAGGCCCTCCTCATTAAACTCCACCGGAATTTGCCGGTAAATCGTACGCCCAAATTGATCCACAAACGGATACGGCGCCGTTCCTCTGCTGCCCGAACCAATGGCATAGACTTTAATTCCGAGAGCTTTGGCCGCTTCTGCTGCGGTCAGCGGTGTCACGCTCCCCGCATTGTTGTCACCATCCGTGAGCAAAACAATGAGCTTCGATTTTGCCTCTTTGTCCTTGAGCCGATTGGACGCCGACGCCAAGGCGGAGCCAATGGCAGTGCCGTCCTCAACAAGCCCGATTTTGGTGCGATCCAGATTCTCAATAAGCCAATCATGGTCGAGAGTCAGTGGACTTACGAGGTAGGGCCGTCCGGCAAAGGCAACGATGCCAATACGGTCGTTGGGACGTTCCTGAATAAATTGCTCGGTCACACGCTTAATGGCCTCCAAACGGTTCGCCCGCTGCCCGCCAATGGTAAAATCCTCCGAAAGCATCGAGCGCGAAACGTCAATCGCCAACATAATATCCACCCCACTTGCCTGCGTACGAGTGATGGTTTTACCAAGCTGCGGACGCGCCAATGCAAGAATAAGCAATCCCAAGGATAAATAAAGAAGCCCCGTAAGAAAATCTCCCGCCCGCGAACGACGCCGCCCGCCAATTTTTGCCACCGTATTTGTCGTCGAAAACAAAACGCCCGGTGTTCCACCAAACTTTCCTTTTAACCAAGAAAGCAGCGGAATGAGCAAAAGGAGCCAAAGAAACTTTGGCTGCAAAAAACTCAAACTCGAAAAATCAGGAAGCCACGACATCAACATTCCCTCCTTTTACGAGTTCCTCCGCCAAATTAAGTAGCTCCTCATTATCCGAGGCCGATGCCTCCGCACGTGCAAATTTTACGGCATCCGCCTTATCCAAAAACCGCGTGAGATGCGTCAAACGATCCGCATTAAAGACCTCACTCCCTTTCGCTGTTTGTAAAAATTCATAGGATGTCTGCGTGGTGGCAGGAAGCAGATGCTCGGCGGATAAAAATGTGCGCAAAACATCACACACTTCGATAATAAATTCATAGGGCACGGCCTGCTGCGCCCGCTCGTGCGCGGCCCGCAGCGCATGGAGAGCAATTTCACGCGGCGTAAGCGGACGCCGTTTCCTTCGCTGCATCCAAGCCACAAGCACCCAAATCAACACAATCAACAGCAGCAACAAAACCACGCCTCCCGCGATGAGATAGGGCAAAGGAATATCCCAATAACTCAACGGCCCGGCAATTTCGTGCGGCAGCAAATCTTCTGGCGGTGTGGCAGGTGGCATGACTCAGGAAGCAAGACGACGCTTTTCACGGCGGTCAAAAAAGGCCCGTAACATGGGTAAATAATCTTCATTGGTACGCAGGGGAATCATGTCCACTCCGAGTTTATTAAAGCTCTGATCAATCGCCCTCTTTCGCCGTTCTTCCAGCGCAAGGTACGCACCACGCAGCGCACGGCTTGAGGTGTTCACGTCAATTTGTTCCCCCGATTCCGGGTCCTCTAACGTGACAATCCCAACATCCGGCAAATCTTCCTCACCCGGGTCCACCACAGGAATGGCAATGAGATCGTGGCGACGACTGGTAACGGAAAGCGGACGCGCATAATCCCCATCGAGGAAATCGGAGATTAGAAAAACAACCGCCCGTCGCGTTACCACTTTGTTTAAGTACTCGAGTGCTGCCGCAATATTTGTCCCTCGATGACGCGGCTTAAAAAATAACATTTCGCGAATAAGCCGCAGAATGTGCAGGCGACCTTTTTTTGGATGAATAAAAAGCTCCACCTCGTCGGTAAATAGTAACAACCCGACTTTGTCGTTATTGCGAATGGCACTAAAAGCCAGGATCGCGGCAACCTCCGCTGCTAATTCGCGCTTACTCGAATCCACGCTTCCAAAGTCTCCCGAAGCACTCACATCCACCACCAGCATGACCGTAAGCTCGCGTTCTTCGGTGAATTTTTTCACAAAGGGCGTATTCATGCGGGCTGTCACATTCCAATCAATCGCTCGAATTTCATCTCCCGGATGATATTCGCGCACTTCTTCAAAGTTCATCCCGCGCCCCTTGAACACGCTATGATAGGAACCTGCAAACATCGAGTCCACCAAGCGATTGGTTCGCAATTCCAAGTGACGGATTTTTTTGAGAATTTCGTGCGCTTCTTGCATGAGACGAGAATGATTTAAGCCGCAGCAAAGTTTGTGACCGCGACTCGTAAAACGCTCTTACGGCACCGGCAATCCGGCGAAAATTTGTTCAATGATCATTTCACTCGTCATCTCCTCGGCCTCTGCCTCGTAGCTCACCGCAATACGATGACGAAGCACATCAGGGCCGATGGTCTTGACATCTTGCGGTGTGACATAACCGCGTCCATTGATAAACGCATGAGCCTTGGCACCAAGCGTGAGGTAAATCGTAGCACGCGGTGAAGCACCATAACGAATCATGCCGTTGAGATTTTTCAATCCATGGGCGTCGGGCTGACGGCTCGCCCAGACAATATCCACGATGTAGTCCTTCACGCGAGTGTCCACGTAGATGTCATTGACCAAAGCCCGCGAAGCAATGATGTCCTCCGCCCCTACAAGAGCGTTGACTTCCAGATGCGGTGCCGACGTTGACATGGCATCGAGAATCGAACGCTCCTCCGTGCGTGTGGGGTAACCTACATTGACCTTAAACATGAAGCGATCCAGCTGCGCCTCCGGTAACTGGTAGGTTCCTTCTTGCTCCAAAGGAT
Organism: Chthoniobacterales bacterium; assembly: GCA_021463515.1. Classification (GTDB taxonomy): domain Bacteria; phylum Verrucomicrobiota; class Verrucomicrobiia; order Chthoniobacterales; family JACTMZ01; genus JACTMZ01. The sequence continues at coordinate 6,982 of JAJTYZ010000078.1, forward strand.
TTTGCGTGGCCAACACGAGGAAGGGATCAGGTAACGCGTAAGTTTTGTCGCTGATGGTCACCTGACGCTCCTGCATGGCTTCCAACAACGCACTCTGCACCTTTGCGGGAGCGCGATTGATTTCATCGGCCAAAATGAGATTTGAAAAAATCGGGCCGAGCTTTGTGGTGAATTCGCCACTGCGCGGATTGTAAATCAAGGTACCAATGAGGTCCGCCGGCAGAAGGTCTGGCGTAAATTGCAAACGCTGGAAACCCGTATGCAAACAAGCCGCCAGCGTGCGAACGGTGAGCGTTTTGGCCAATCCGGGAACGCCTTCTAGGAGAACATGGCCATTGGTGAGAAGTCCCATGATGAGACGTTCCACCAGCACCTTTTGTCCGACCACCACCTTGCCAACTTCCGAAAACAGCGGCTGTACCCACTGACTGCGCTGCTGTACCTTTTCATTCAATTCCTGCGTTGTTTGACTCATAAAAAAATAATTTTCAAAAAAGCCGAATTTTCGGCTCGCCTAAAAAAGACATTCCGAGTCCAGCAAACGTTCAATTTTTCCCAGCATCTCACCATCACTCACCGCAAAGGCACCACGTAATAATCATCGCCGATGTTGAACTCGTCATACTCAGTTTTATCCACCCAGACATTGAAAATCTTCGACCCATCAGGCGTCTGTACTTTGAGCATATACTCGCCCTCCACCCGCTGACTAGCCAGCCCCCCGCGCCCAATGGTGATCTCCTGCGCCGGCTCCGGCGTAAACTCTTTGCCTACGATTTTTCCCGTAAATGCACCGCTGCTCATGGTGCTCTCAAAAGTAAAAAGCGTGGCCACCACAATGAAACTTAGGAGCACCACTGCCACAACAATCCCCATCCATAAAATCTTCTTACGATGAGGATCGTGATAAATCATAGGCTCCGCCATAGCCGTTTTATATCTCCCGATACCGTGATCTGCACGGCGAAAACATTGTTGCTATTATCGCAAAAAAATCCATGCGGTAAGTACAAGCAGGGGCAACAAAATGGGTGCGCTATAACGCAGGATGTAGCCGAAAAACGAAGGCGTTTTCACACGCGAACGCGTTGCAATGGCTTTGATCATAAAATTCGGACCATTGCCGATGTAAGTTGCCGCTCCAAAAAAAACGGCACCCAAAGAAATGGCCACAAGGTAACTCGCAAAATCGGAAGCAAAGACCGCCACATGCGCCGGATTGTCTAGATAAAGACCCTTCTGCCCCAGTGCCGCCGCAAGGAAAGTCAGGTAGGTAGGAGCATTATCGAGAATGGACGATAACACGCCCGTAAGCGCATAAAATTGCACCGGAGTTTCCACTCCCAAGGCTCCCGAGTGCAATTGCAAATAATCCAACGCGGGTGCCATCGTTCCGAAAATTCCGAAAAACAACCACGCAACTTCGGCGATGGGATGAAAACTAAAACGGTTTCTCGCATATACCAACCGAGGCGTCGCCCACAACGAACCAGCAACTGCCCCCACCATGACAATCTCCCGCCAAGGCGTTGGCAAAAACACGGCACCAAGAATCAGCCCGAGAAAAACAAAGTTGCGCTTTCCCCTCATCCAAAATCTTCGATGAATGGTTTCAAGCGTACGCACAACATCCGGTGCCCGCAAAAAATTATGACGATCCATCATGTAAAAAACGGCTAACAATGTCCCCACCAAAAATAACCACGGAGCCCATAAATGAATTGCAGTCCAAATAAATGGAACGCCTTTGAGGTAGCCAAGAAAAAGCGGAGGGTCTCCAATAGGCGTCAAAGCACCTCCTACGTTACCCACGATAAAAATGAAAAAGACGATATGGAATGCTGTGATGCGGTATTTATTCATCCGCATCCACGGACGAATGAGAAGCACTGAGGCACCCGTTGTCCCGAGGATGTTTGCCAAACACGCGCCTAGCCCCAGAAAAAGGACGTTCCGCATCGGCGTCGCCCCACCTTGCACGCGAATGTAAATGCCGCCTGCCACAATGTAGAGCGCACCGATGATGGCGATAAAACTGATGTATTCATGCGCTATTTCACCCATGTGGGCGACTTCGTCCAGCACGAACACGTAGTAGGACGCCGTCAACAATCCCAACGCAACGGCAACTTTCGGATAATGACGCTCCCACCAAGCCTGATGAATAAACGGCATGAGTGCGATCGCCAGCAAGAGAAGGATGAATGGAAGAATCATCCACGGATTTGGCTCGGTCGGCATGGATACAGCGGATGCAATGACGAATAACACAGGTAATTTTACCTGCGTGCTTATCATTTGCTCAAGCTTGAAAATTCCAAAACTTTTATAAATGAAACAGACAACGCCCAATCCCGCATGGTAGAGATTCCCAATGGTTACGAAATTTCTCCATGCACGTTACCGCGTTGCTGACCTCGAAAAGACGGTGAATTTTTACAAGAACGTTCTCGGGCTCGAAGAAACACGTCGTCATAAATCACCTCGCGGATCGGAATTGGTTTTCCTTAAAGCACCGCAAAGTGCGGAACTCGTGGAAATATGCCATTACCCGGCCAGCGGCCCCGTGATTATCGGGCCGGATGTAACACACCTTGCGTTTGAAGTGGATAATCTCGACGCATTCGCCAAACACGCGGCGGCCCATGGCTATCCGCTTTCCGACGGACCCACCACAACCTCTACGGGTTCTGTGATAGCCTTCCTCGATGCGCCAGAAGGCTATGAAATTGAGTTAATCCAACATCCCCAAAAATAATTCCCCCTACGACTTACCTCATAAAAATTGGAATTCCACGTGAAATAAAAAAGCAGGAAAACCGCGTTGCCCTCCTCCCCGCCACCGCCTACCAACTCACCAAACGCGGGCACAAAGTCCTCGTCGAACGCTCCGCAGG
>JAJTYZ010000079.1 GCA_021463515.1 Chthoniobacterales bacterium
CGAATTCATCTGCAACTCGCGGACCTTCTGCCGCAAGGTTCGGCCAAGCACGGTCGGGACATTCTCGCCGCAACCATCGGCGATCCCTACGCGGCGACGGACCTGATGCGATCTCTCATTTCTAAGCCCATCGTCCTCAGTTTCGGCGAAGCCTTTGGTTATTTTCTCGTGATGATTGGGCCCAATGATTCGCCTCCTGCCTTCGCCGAAAGCGTTGAAACATCGTTAGCTGCCCTACCTACCTTGGCTCCCCTTGCTTCGCGACGCGGCACGGACATGGTCGCTATGTTTTACGCCGATTCTCTCGTCACAGGACTCACGGCTTCTCCGCCGCCCATAAAAAAATATATTACGGCAGCACTGGAAGCGGTGATGGAATTTGCGCCTGCAGAAAAAAAGGAACCTCTCCTTACTTCGGGCCTCGCGTTGGAACGTCAGGCGGACGACCTTTTTCAACCTCTTGTGGCACCAACATGCGGCGTCATAGCACACGATAAATCCGGCTGGCGTGCGGATATTTTTGGCGAATTGCTTGCACCAAGATTGGCGCATGAGAACGGAACTCCCTTGCTAGACATGAGCCCCAACTTGGCACTGCTTTGGACAGAGCAATGGAGCGATGGATACACCGGAAACTTGCTTCAATTTACAGGAGACCTTTCGACGTTTGCCATGCGGTGGATTGACGATCTTGGCCCCCTCATGCTTGATTCGAAAAAATTAGCGTGGGCCGAACAAATGACAAACATTCTGCGCGAACCATCGGCACGTTTCGCTCATCTCGAACCTACCTCATGGGATCAAGCCTTTGACCGTCGCCGCGCTTTTGTCGTCGCCACCGAAGGCATAACGCCACAAACCGCTTTTTTTTCAACTCTCGCCATCGCAGCGGGCCTTCAAGATCGCAAAGCTTTGACTGCAAATTGGGACGAGGTTGCCCCTGCATCATGGAGTGTGATGCACACCAATGCACTTACCAGCGGCGGTGTTTCTTATGAGTTTTCATCGTCCTTGATTTCCTCAAATTTGAACCTCGCCATCACGCTTGAGAATCAACGTTGGGTTTTGGGAACCTCGACAAACGTCACACAAACTCTCGGCTCTGCGCCGACTTCCTCACGTGGCACAAAAAGTGTTCAGCGCGTCCAATTTTCCACCGTCGCCTTGGCAACTCTCGTCTCCACGTGGGCGGATGCACTGGAAACTAACACTGCGTTGTCTCTTTCCCTTCCCAAATTTTTACCACACGAGCCGCAAACTTGGCGCACCGCCGCAGCACTCCTGCAGAAACCTTACCAATTTGACTACGAAGCACGATGGGAAGAAAAACTTCTCCATCGTTCGGTGCAACTCTCCCCCACGCCCAATGCGCCCTGACAAAATCTTCGTTCGAAGGAACCAGTCGCTTTCGACGAAGTAAAATCGCTTAATGACCGCAGATCATCCATCTCCCAAAAAGACACCCAGCGAGCGGGCGTGACGCAAAATTTGACTCTCGGGCAACACGGCGCGTCGGCGATTGACCGCATCGGCAAGAGAAACATCGGTGACAGCACCGAAGCGAAAACTCACCATGCGCCCGAACATTCCTTCGCGAACAAGCTCGACGGCATGTACACCAAATTGCTGCCCAAGGATTCGATCTGCCGCTGTGGGTGCACCTCCGCGTTGAAGATGTCCCAATGAACAACAACGCGTCTCGCGCCCGATGCGCGTTGCAATCAGTGATTCTACAAAATTGCCAATACCCCCAAGACGGCTATCGCCGGAGGATGTGCGATGACGAATTTGACGCCCCGACCGCGCTCGTGCGCCTTCGGCCACCACCGCAAGCAGAGAACGTGTACCGCGCCGCTCGGCGTCCTTTAAAAATTTCACAAGGAGATCGGAATCAAACGGAATTTCTGGCAATAAAATAATATCCGCGCCGCCTGCAATCCCGCCGTGCAGGGCAAGCCAGCCTGTATGACGCCCCATCACTTCGATAATGAGGACTCGGCGATGACTATCCGCCGTCGTTCGCAAATTTCCCGCCGCATCAGCCACACGCGCCACGGCAGTATCAAATCCAAAGGTCACATCGGTGGACTCGATATCGTTATCAATCGTCTTCGGTACGCCAATGATGCGCAATCCCGCACGTGAAAGTTGCAAGGCCGTGCGTAGGGAGCCATCACCCCCGAGAATCACCAGCGCACTCACGCGGTTTTGATCGAAAGCCTGACGCGCCGCACGCAACAGCGAATCGGGAAGCGTGAACGTTCCATCGGCACTGCGACGCAATTGAAAGCGCCCTTTGTTTGTAGAGCCAAGAATCGTTCCGCCCTGCGCCTCAATTCCCTGCGTGTTAGCCAAAGTAAGCACACGGGCCGCTGAAGGATTAACCAGACCTTCGTAACCCTCGGGGAATCCCATGACCTCCATATTGCTCTTCGCCGCAGCGCACACGATGCCGCGAATGACGGCATTAAGGCCGGCACAGTCTCCCCCTGCTGTAAGAATTCCGAGGCGAGGAGGGGGCATAAAATTAGAGAGTTGTGCGTTTCGACACTGGACGCCCTTCGGCACTCCACTTGTCATGGATGGCCCAGCCACGTCGTACCATTTGTAATCCCTCACCAAAGCGATCGGGGGAGGCAAGCAGCACCACGATGATACGACGAGGAATGGCTACAGGTTGCCCCGTGGTAGATGGCACAGTCTGCGCATCGCGTTTTGACGCCAGAACAATGCAATCTCCGGCTCGCGCCGTGCGTCCTGTTTTTACGCCATCAATGCCATCCTGTCCGAGAAGCTCATTCGTATTTCGAAGAACAAATCCCCGCGTCACACCATCTGCTCCAGTAATGGAAATCTCGCGTGTTGGCTGTGAGACATAAAAATTAAAACCTGGGTGAGAGTAAGCATAACGTGTCAGACGAGCCACATCCGCCGCCGTGGAATACGGCGGAGTTTCCAAATTATCAATGCCATGCGGATTGAGAAAAAGCGTTCGTCGCATTTCCAATTTACGTGCGAGGGCATTCATGTTCGCCGTAAAATTATCCACAGCACCCAAACCCTGCGTGTTCGCAATCTGTGCTCCCACATGCGACGCCAACGTATAAGCCGCATGGTTGTCCGACACCATCATGGCCGCATAAAGCAAGTCACGCAGCGACACACGATCACCCGGTTGTAAACCGCAAAGATTCACACCTCCCACCGACGCAATACCCGGGGGAACGACGGCCTCGGAAGCCAAGGAACTATGCGTGGCATCCGCCCAATCCATGACGACAATTGCGGTGGCAATTTTGGTGAGGCTGGCGATCTGATGTTTGACGCTTTGATTTCCCGAGGCGAGGACATGCCCGGTGTAATCATCCACGATTATGTAGCTCGCCGCAGCGGAAGCGGTGACGGGAAGGACTGCTAAAATAAGAGTAAGAGAAAATAGAAAGGCTTTGTACATTGTGTAACGCATGGCCAAATTAGCCTTCTACCGACAAAAATCAAAGCCTTCCCATAGCAGAAATGGAGGAGGCTCTCAGTTCCGCCAACCGCAAAGGCTCTTGCCATGCTCCGCGTTTGGTGTTCGATAGCGGGGACCCTCCGACTGGAGACCTTCTATTTTATGAAAAAAAATACGCAAACACCCCTAACAACGACCGTCGGTGCCCCGGTGCCCGACAACCAAAACGTCATGACTGCGGGCCCTCGTGGTCCGATGCTTTTGCAAGATGTGTGGTTCCTCGAAAAACTCGCGCATTTCGACCGCGAGGTCATTCCCGAACGTCGTATGCACGCCAAAGGCTCGGGTGCGTTCGGTACGTTCACCGTGACGGGTGACATCACAAAATACACACGAGCGAAAATTTTTTCCAAAGTTGGAAAAAAAACGGACCTCTTCATTCGCTTCTCCACCGTCGCCGGTGAACGGGGTGCCGCTGATGCCGAGCGAGACATTCGCGGATTTGCGGTCAAATTTTATACCGAAGAAGGCAATTGGGATCTCGCGGGAAATAACACGCCGGTTTTCTTTTTGCGCGATCCATTGAAGTTTCCCGACCTCAATCATGCCGTCAAACGTGATCCCCGTACCAACATGCGTTCGGCGCAAAACAACTGGGATTTTTGGACTTCGTTACCCGAAGCACTGCATCAAGTGACCATCGTGATGTCCGACCGCGGCATTCCTGCAACCTACCGGCACATGCACGGATTCGGCTCTCACACATTCAGCTTGCTCAATGCAAATAACGAACGTTTTTGGGTCAAGTTCCACATGAAATCGTTGCAAGGAATTAAAAATCTCACCGACGCCGAGGCGATGGCTCTCGCGGGTCGTGATCGTGAAAGTCATCAACGCGATCTCTACGAAGCCATCGAACGTGGGGAGTTTCCGCAGTGGAAAATGTTTGTGCAAATCATGCCGGAGAAGGATGCCTCGAAGGTACCGTACAATCCTTTTGACCTGACGAAAATTTGGCCCAAGGGCGACTACCCGCTCTACGAAGTCGGCGTTCTCGAGCTCAATCGCAATCCGGAAAACTATTTCGCTGATGTCGAGCAGGCAGCTTTTAATCCTGCGAATGTTGTGCCAGGCATTGGTTTCTCGCCGGATAAAATGCTTCAAGGACGCCTTTTTTCCTATGGTGACGCGCAACGCTATCGCCTCGGCGTGAATCATCATCAAATTCCCGTCAACGCGCCACGGTGTCCGGCCAACTACTACCACCGCGATGGTGCCATGCGCGTAGATGGAAATTTTGGAAGCACCTTGGGCTATGAACCCAATAGTTATGGGCAATGGAAAGAACAACCTGACTTTCGTGAGCCTCCACTTTCTCTCGAAGGGGTCGCTGACCATTGGAATCATCGCGAAGATGACGACTATTATTCCCAGCCGGGAAATCTTTTCCGTCTCATGACAGCGGCGCAGCAAAAGGTGCTTTTTGAAAACACCGCTCGGGCGATGCAAGGCACGACGAAAGAAGTACAAATTCGTCACATCACCAACTGCTGCAAAGCCGATCCTGACTATGGCAAAGGTGTAGCCGCAGCACTCGGAATTTCCACCGAAGAAATCGGATGCTAACCTCGGGAGACCCGCGGCTATGATCCCGCGCTGGATCAGCAAATGGCGGCGTAAACAGCCATCTGCTCCCAAGATGCTTTTATTCGATTTCGATGGAACCCTTGGGGACACATTCCAAGTGGGATTTGAAATCCTCAATCAGCTTGCCGATGAGTTCGGGTTTCACCGTCTCAAAGTCGAAGACATCCCCCGAAGTCGTGCAATGCGTGTAGGAGAATTCCTCTCATTTCTTGGAGTACCCAAAACCCGTATTCCACAAATTGCCAAACGTGGTTCCAGCGAATTAGGGAAACGCATTCACGAAATCGCATTGTTTAGCGGACTAAAGGAATTGCTCACAGAACTTCATCAGCGCGGCTATCGCCTTGGAATTATCACCTCAAACACCGAGGAGAATGTTCGTGCTTTTCTACGCAATCACCAGATCGAGATGTTTGAATTGATTCGGTGCTCTTCCAAACTCTTGGGGAAAGCACGTATGATCCGCTCGGCACTACGTCAGGCAGGTATTTCCAAACATGAAGCTTTGTATATCGGCGATGAAGTACGCGACATCGAAGCGTGCCAAAAAGTTGGCATTCGAATTGCCGCTGTCATCTGGGGCTATAGCAGTACCGAGTCGCTTGCTGGACAAAATCCCGACGCCCTTCTTTCGTCCCCTGAACAATTATGGAATGTTTTGGCGGCGATGCAGGGCGAGGAGTGTTGCTTAAATAAGCGACCGGATTAAATCCCCACGATTCCCGGGTAGAAGGTCCATCGGCGGAATTTCCGGTAAGGTGTAGGCTCCGGGCAACAGGTGCTTCACCGCCGCTCGCGCACACGCAACCATCACTTGCGCGGTGAGTGCGGGGTTATTCACGCGCATGGTAAACTCAAAATGCTGATTGTGAGATTGTCCGCTCACCCCCCGCCGTTCCATCCGAACGCCGTGCCCCATGTCTTGGAGTGCCTCCACATTCGGCACCTCCGTAACATGCGTTTCGTCCTTCGCAAAGTAGGCATCCTCAAGAATCGCCTTTTTAATCGCTTCAAAATCGGTACCTTTTTCTAATGCGACATAAACCATGCGACGATGAACGCCGGAGCCAAGGGGAATGGTCATGGAAAGCGCATCTTTTACTCCTGCCTTAGACTTTGCCGCCACCGAATGTCCCATGCTCATCCCGGGCCCAAAGTTGGTATGAGTCAGTCCACGCGGTGCCATCACTAAAAACAAAGTTCGTAGAACAGAATCTGTTCCTGGGTCCCATCCTGCAGACACCACCGCCACGCAAGCATGCGCCTTTGCCTCCGCATGAAGGCTCCTGCGCAATTCCCAAAGTGGCTCGCCGTGAATATCAAAACTATCCACGGTAGAAATTCCCTGCTGCAAATAAATCGGTGCTGTTTCTGGAATCGTGCGCGTCGGCCCGCAGAGCAAAGCTACATCCACATCCTTCAACTTCGCGATATCGCTCACCACGGGAACGCCGTAACTTGTACCCTCTGCACCGGAAGTTTTACGCCGCACAATTCCTGCCAGCTCCATATCCGGTGCCGCATAAATAGCCTCAATCGCCGCATGACCGATATTTCCAAGCCCCACCACCGCTAGACGAATTAAATCATGTTTCATAGTGCTCCTCTATTTGCCCCTTACTCTCACAAAAAGCCATAATTTACATGAGCAATTTATCAAGGATGCGCCGATGCGGGGAAGGAATGGGCAAGGCGCGAAGTTCACGGAGAGGAAATTTTTCCCGCATCTCGTCCGTGCGAGGCAATGCGGCGATGTGGGTTTGAAAAATCTCCAGCGTCACTCGCTCACGTACGATGCTGTAAGTGATCTGCGACACGGCGGGAGCCACGGGATGTTTCACGCTTAAGGGCGGCAATCGCCACAACCCCACCCAACGTCGCCCTTGGGATTGTTGCAGCAAAAGCGTTTTCCCATCGCAAACCCATGCCGCATGTTCCACCCGCGCTTTAATCGCCATTTTCGGTGCCTTCACGGGAAGCACCTCCGGATTCTTTGCCGCACAAAAACGTCGCACAGGACATATCAAACAACCCGGTCGCCCCGCACGGCACACAAGTGCACCGAGTTCCATTAAGGCTGAAATAAAATGCCTCCCACGCTTGACAGGAAGCAGTGTGTTTAATTTTTCTCGCACCTCCGCAAGGCCCCGTACGGAATCTACGGGGTGTCGAATATCAAACAATCGAGCCACGACACGAATGATATTGGCGTCTAGCACGGGCACAGCGGCGTCATAAGCAAATGCACGCACGGCTTGCGCCGTGTAATCTCCCACACCCGGCAAAGCGCGAAGCCCCTCGTAAGTCGTAGGAAAAGGTGCTCCTGATTTTACAATAGCTTGAGCTGCGGTGCGAAGATGACGGGCGCGGCGGTAATAGCCCAGGCCTTGCCAAAGTGCCAATACGGCGGATTCCTCGGAACCCGCTAAAGTTTCTGCCGTGGGAAAAATTTTCATCCATCGTTCAAAGTAAGGAATCACGGTTGCCACAGTCGTTTGTTGCAGCATCATTTCGCTCACCAAAATGGCATATGGATCCTGCGTGCGACGCCATGGCAAATCTCGTGCATTTCGACGGAACCACGTACTTAAACTTTGCCGAAATGCCGAGGTGCTCACATCGAAATCAAAACAAACCTTGGCGTAGGAACAAAGCCCAAGATGGATGTTTTTGTACGGACTTCCTCAATGTAGTACGCTTTGCTGCTTCCATCCTCATGTCGCCGCCTCTCCGTTCTCACACCGTTGCCCTCACACCCGAACAGGCGCAAACATTGCGCGACATTCTCCATGAAGAATCCGTCTATAAATTTTCTGAACGTCCTTACACGCTCTACTTCGCACAGAAGCCGGGATTGACGATTGCTGTCTATGAAAAAGGCCCCAAAGCTGTCATCCAAGGAAAGGACGTCCAAGAGTTTATTGAATTCACGTTGGAGCCCCGCGTTCTCGGCGAGGCACATCTTGGCTACGAAGAAATGCGCCATCCCGATCGTTTTGCTCCGCATTTTGGAATTGATGAAAGTGGCAAGGGCGACTTTTTTGGGCCGCTTGTCATCGCCGGTGTTTATGCCGACCATGCCATCGCCCGTCATTTACTAGATGCTGGAATTCGGGATAGCAAATCCATCGGGTCGGATTCGCAAATTCGAAAATTTGCAGACGTCATTCGCGACACGCCCGGACTTGTGAGCGAGATCGTCACCGTGCTGCCGGAAAAATACAATCCGCTCTACGAGAAAATCGGCAACCTCAATCGCCTCCTTGCTTGGGGCCATGCCCGCACGATCGAAAATCTTTGCGAGCGTCAGCCAAATTGCCCGACAGCCCTTAGCGATCAATTTGCCAATCCCCGTGTTTTGGAAAAGGCACTGATGGAAAAAGGGCGCACTATTTCACTGCGTCAGCAAACCAAAGCCGAAAGCGATTATGCCGTAGCAGCGGCTTCCATTCTGGCTCGAGAGAAGTTTGTGGACTGGCTTGCTGCCACCAAAAAACGCTGGGGTGTCAACCTCCCCAAGGGTGCCTCCCCTGCTGTGCGCGATGCAGCACGTACGCTCGTCAAAATACACGGGCCTGATGTTCTGCGCCGCGTCGCTAAGCTCCACTTCAAGACAACACGCGAAGTGCTTGCTTAAAGGAGACGAAAAAAGCCGGCGACCTATCATCAGGTCGCCGGCTCTTTGAATGGTTAGAAGTTAGCTGACGTGTTGGTTAACCAGCTTGGTCATTTCAAACATGCTGACGGTTTTCTTTCCACCGAAGATCGGCTTCAAGTTGGCATCTGCAATGATCATGGTTCTTACCTTCTTATCCTGCAGATCGTTCTTTTTGATGTATGCCCACAATTTCTTGGTCATCTGGCTGCGGGGAAGCGGCTTTGATCCAACAATAACAGAGAGCAACTCATCCGGCTGGATGGGCACCATCAATGCGGGATTTAATTTCCGTTTTTTTTTGGGAGCAGCTTTTTTAGCGGCCTTGGGAGCAGCTTTTTTAGCGGCTTTTTTAACAGCCTTTTTGACGGGCTTTTTTACGATTTTCTTTGCGGGTTTTTTAGCGGGTTTCTTTTTGGTAGCCATAGCAAGTTATTCCATTGGCAGAATTGCGAGCGTTCCGCAACACTCATTTCTCGAAGAGCGCAAAGATGTATTTGCGCTTAAAGCAAGGTATGATTTGACATCGTGCAAAAAATGACCCGTCCAGAGCGAGCACTCCGCATTCTCCACATCCTTCGCAAGGTCTATCCGGAGGTACATTGCGAGCTGACGCACAGCAGTCCATTTCAATTATTGGTTGCCACAATTCTCTCGGCGCAATGCACCGATGCGCGTGTCAATATGGTAACGCCTCACCTTTTTCAAAAATACCCGGATGCCCATCAAATGGCGACAGCGCGCCAAATGGACATCGAAAAATTGATCCACTCGACGGGATTCTTTCGTAATAAGGCGAAAAATATTCGTAGGGCCTCCATCGCGATTGTGGCTCATCACGGCGGCGAAGTGCCGCGCACGATGGAGGCACTTGTACAACTGCCAGGCGTCGGACGTAAAACCGCCAATGTTGTCCTTGGAAATGCCTTCGGACTCGACGAGGGCATCGTGGTGGATACCCATGTGGCACGCGTGAGTCAGCGACTCGGCCTAACTTCGCAACATGACCCCTTAAAAATAGAAAGCGATCTTATGAAGCTCATTCCGCGCTCTGCTTGGACCGAATGGAGTCATCTGCTCATCTGGCATGGGCGACGACGATGCTTTGCACGACGACCGGACTGCGCCCATTGCGAAGTAGCGCACCTTTGTCCCTCTGCCAAAAAATTTCTAACCCACGCTAAGGGCTAATGGGCGGAGGCGTAGGGACAGGCGTGGGCGCAGGCTTTGCTCCACCTGAGGCCGACGGAGGAGGAGCCGGTGTCGGCGTGGGTGCCGAACTGGGCTGATTGACCTGCGGAATGGGCGTGAGCGGAAATTTGAAATCCGGACGCAAGATCACCACCAGCCCACTGCCTACGGGAATTTGTCGGCCTTCATTATCAATCGCCATCATTGAGCCATCTATCGCATCAATGGTGACGCTGGCCATGTCGGGATCGAGGCCGGTGACGGTCACGGTGGATTCACCCGGAAGCACCGGACTAATGCCTCCTCGCGGCGTATTGACCACAAGGCCGGAGCCTCGGCGGGGGCCACCTTTATCAGAATCTTTCGAATACCCCTCCAAGCCTCCCGCCGCTCCCTCCTCGATCCCCAAACCTTCCGCCGAGGTATTTAAAACAACGGTTCCTACCGATAGCGTAATATGCAGCTCCGGCATGGGATTGCCCAAGGCATCGGTTGCCGCATTTTCACGAGTCGCCTCAATCGTCACCTGCGTCTTAGGCCGCATAGTGGCAGTTATTCCCGGAGCCAAATCCAGGACAATTTCTCCATCTTCTCCCGTCGTTAAAAAAGTCCCCGGCGCCAATCCCGTGCCCGCCAAGGTTGCCGCCTCCACTTGCTTTTCATGGGGAGCTTTTGCGGTTGCGGAGCCGGTTGCTCGAACCAAGATTGCGCCGGAAGCCGCAGAGGAAAGGCCAATCTGCCCTAAAAGAAGTACAACCCCCAAAGTTCGCCACGAGAAAATCATCCCGTTATTGACCCAACTAAACGTTCGTAAGTCAACCTGTTTTCGCGATAATCCCAACAAAAATTACGGAGTCGCAGGGATGGGGGCGTCTTGTCTTTGAGCCAATGTCCTCGCAGCAATCATGGCAGCCGGCGTGTTCGGATAAGAAATACCCACGGATTCCAAAACGGCTTTAGCCTCACCCTCCTTCCCTTGCTGAGCCAACAATTCGGCTTCTCCCAACAAAGCGAGAGGTGCGGCAAAGGATTGACGGAACTTTGACGATGCCAAGCGATACGTTTCAAGTGCCGAGCCTGTGTCTCCATTCAAGCGATGGATTTCGGCTAAAGTAAGTAAGGCTGTTCCGGCCATGGGATGATTGGGATGTTCCGCAAGAAATGTATCCAACTCGGAAATTGCGCCCTGCAAATCTCCCGCATCGCGTTTCGAGGCCGCTAGCATCAGCCGTGCATTTCCCGCCGGAATGGTAAATGGAAATTGATCAACCACGGCATTCCAACCATCGGGCCCTGTGGCTGTACTAAAGAGGGCTTCTGCCGCGCTGCGTTGGTGACCTTTGTAAAAAAACCATGCGCCTACGAGGAGAATCGCCATGACGAGGCCCACAAGGCCCCAGATAATTTTTTTTCCATGTTCCTGCAGGAACAAATCGCTATCGGACATTTCCAATGCTGGATCAATGGCTGGTTTTAACATTGAGGTGTGTTTGTCTCCCATATATTTCTCCTAGGCCGAAACTGTCACACGGGCTTCTTCGGCTAACACCGTGCTTAGGTAACGTTCCCCCGTAGAGCAGGCAAATGTCACAATGAGCTTTCCCTTATTTTCCGGACGCCGTGCTAATTCGAGAGCCGCATGAACATTGGCTCCCGTACTAATGCCCACAAGAATACCCTCCTCCTTAGCAAGCCGTCGAGCCATCGTAATGGCTTCATCATTCGTTACCACCGCGACATCATCCACGATATCGAGGTGAAGATTTTCGGGAATAAATCCTGCGCCTGCACCCTGGATTTTGTGCGGCCCGGGCTTGATGGGTTCGCCTGCACGGGTCTGGGTAATCACGGGAGAATCCGTAGGCTCCACGGCGACGATTTTAACCTCGGGCTTCCGCTTTTTGAGAACTTCTCCCACGCCCGTACATGTACCGCCGGTGCCGATTGCTGAAACAACGATGTCCACCTTGCCATCGGTGTCATTCCAAATTTCTTCCGCTGTCGTTTGCGTATGGATTTCCGGATTGGCCGGATTTTGAAATTGCTGCGGCATCCAACCATCGGGTGTTTCTTTCAAAATTTGTTCCGCACGAGCAATGGCACCCTTCATGCCTTCCGCACCTGGTGTCAAAACCAACCGCGCCCCAAGCATCGCCAGCAAGGTGCGTCGTTCGAGACTCATCGTTTCGGGCATCGTGAGAATGAGCTGATAGCCTCGAGCGGCGGCCACAAATGCCAACGCAATTCCCGTGTTGCCGCTCGTAGGCTCAATGATGACCGTGCTTTTTTTAAGTAGTCCTTTTTTTTCGGCATCATCAATCATGGCCATGCCAATACGATCTTTCACGCTGCCAAGCGGATTGAAAAATTCACACTTAAGCGCAACGGTTGCCTCCACACCTTCGGTCACACGATTGAGCTTCACCAGCGGCGTCTTCCCGACAGTTTCTACGATATCTTGATAAATTTTACCCATGGCTGTTTTGATTGTTGAGAAGGGGTTGGATAAGGACAAAGCGAGAGAAAATCAACGTTCGATTTGCACCATCGTCCCTCATGCGTAGTGATCGAAATGCTGTCCTCCTGCCTCGCGGCGACGCAAACGAAAGATATGAGCCGGTCGCGTGAGGGGATCAAGAACGATGAAATTGCGACGTCCATGCCACGAAAAACGTTCGTCCGTGAGCAAATCATGCACTTGATAATCCGCCTCCGCAGGAAACCCAAAATCTTCGAGCGGTACATCAACCCAAGCTGTTTGCGGATGCCAAGCATCGAGCGTCACCGCCATGAGAAGGATATTGTCCAAACTCTCGGTTGCCTTGGCATAAAATAAAATCTGGTCATTCTCCGCATAGAGAAATCGCAAATTGCGAAGGCGACGCAATGCCGGGTTTTCACGACGAATGTGGTTTAGCCGCGTGATGAGGTCTTTGATGTTCCCCTGTGCATTCCAATCCCGCCGCTTGAATTGGTACTTTTCGCTATCGGCATATTCCTCACGCTCGGGAAGAGCCGCATTTTCGCATAATTCAAACCCGCTATAAATGCCATAGAGCGGCGAAAGCGTTGCGGCTAAAATGGCGCGAATCATGAACGCGGAACGACCTCCCTGCTGCAAATAAAACGGCAAAATATCCGGCGTGTTCGGGAATAAATTCGGACGCAAATACTCCGCCGATTCATGCGTGGTTAATTCTGTAAAATACTCCGTGAGTTCCTGCTTGGTATTTCGCCATGTGAAATACGTGTAACTTTGTGCAAAGCCAACTTTCGCCAAAACGCGCATCATTTTTGGGCGCGTGAAAGCCTCGCTAAGAAAGACAAGATCGGGGAATTTTTTTCGCGTTTCCGCAATCACCCACTCCCAAAATGACACGGGTTTCGTATGCGGATTATCCACTCGAAAAGTGCGTACGCCCCGCTCGGCCCACCACAAAATCACATCGCGTAATTCCTCCCACAACTCCCGCCAATTGGCATTGTGATAATCCAACGGATAAACATCCTCATATTTCTTTGGCGGATTCTCGGCGTATTTAATCGTGCCGTCCGGACGATGGAAAAACCACTCAGGGTGCTCGGTAACATACGGGTGATCAGGCGAACAGTTGAGAGCAAAATCGAGCGCGATTTCCATCCCACGCTTTTTCACCTCACCTACCAACCACTCGAAATCCTCCAACGTTCCCAACTCCGGTGCGACATCCCTGTGGCCACCGCCGTGTGGACAACCTTGATGCCGATTGCCAATGGCATACGGAACGCCGGGGTCTGTGGGAAGTGATTGGAGCGAGTTGTTACGCCCCTTGCGTTTGGTGAGGCCAACGGGATGAATCGGCGGGAAATAAATGACATCGAAACCCATGGCTCGCGCATCCTCAATTCGTGCTAAGCAATCCCGAAATGTTGATCCACGATCGCCACGGCCCTCGGCGGAACGCGGAAAAAACTCATACCATGCCGCAAAAAGTGCGCGTTCTCGTTCCGCCATCACGAGGCCTAGAGGGCGAAAGGAAACCGCGAGCGAACGATCCGGGAATAGTACCATCGCCGCCGCCAAATCCTCCCGTGCAGCCAATGCTGCGGCGTCCGCACGCGATGCCTTCGCGAGATTCCGTGCAGCTTCGCGCAATTTTCGTGCCTCAGGCTTTCGCCCTGCACGTTTTGCACCACGCTCTAAAAGATGCACGCCTTCCAGAATCTCGGAAGTTAAACTTTCCTGTCCACCGGCATATCTTTTCGAAAAATCTTCCCGCCACGAGGCGTAATCATCCGGCCATGCTTCCACGGTGAACTCGTAGTCCGCCTCCTCGTCGAGCGGAAACACTCCCGACCACACATCATTCCCCTCGGGAAACATAGGTGCTTCACTCCACAATTTCGTGCCCGCTTTACGCCATTTGACAATGACAGCCATGACATCATGCCCATCCTTAAACACATCCGCCGTCACTCGCATGGTCTGACCGGCAACACGTTTGACGGCGTAACGTCCGCAATCCACGAGCGGCTGAACATTTTCAATCACGACGGCTGTTTTTTTCATAAACTGTGGGTGCTTGCAGCTTGACGCACTTCGCTCGCCAACGGACGCCAAGCCGGTTCCTCCTCACATAGCACGGCAAATCGTTCAGCGGCGATGGGAATATAAGAAAGAAAATTGCGCCGTCCTTTCACATGCCCCAAAAATCCGTAGGCACCCAAAGCCTGCATTAAACGTTGCCGAGCACAGGTACGAAACTCTTTTTGCCATGTGGCATTCTCGTGATGTCCGGTCAGACCCGCATAGAAATTCCCAAGCTCCTTCCGTTCGGCTGACGTCAAATTCACATACGGATCATAGAGCAACGAGGCCACATCGTAAGCCCCACGACCGGCACGCATACCTTGGAAATCAAGGAGACGAACCACGCCCTCCTGCACCATGACATTCTGCGATTGAAAATCACGATGCACGAGCACGCGCGGCCCCGCAGCAAGCTCGATCGCCTGTGCGGTCAGCAATGCTGACGATTCCTTCGACTCGCGCCTTCGCAAAAAGTGTTGGCGAAAATAGTCCTGTTCCCACATGTAAAGTTTTTCGTCAAAAGGCACCTGCAACACACCGGCCGTCTCCGCTTCCGATAAATCACACGCATGCAAAGCCGCGAGTTGCGTGAGTGCCTTGCGGTAAAGATTTCTTCGCACGCCCCATGGTGATTCACGAAACATCCACAAGTCTTGTTCTCCTGCGTCCTCAAAAAGCAAAAAGCGTTCTTGCTCGTCATGAGCTAATACCTGCGGGACGTTCACTCCTCGTGCCTGTAAAAATTTTGCGCAATCAGCATAGCGAGCATTTTCGACCTTTTCCGTTCCATAATGGATCACAACCAATCCCATTGCCGCACCCGCGCCTCGCCAAAATTGTCGGTCCGACCCTCCCCGCTCAATCGCCGCCCATGTACCTCCTTCCGCCACCGGCCACACCGAATTCACCCAAGAAACAATCGGCATCATACCGCCACATTCTCCAAGTTTCCGGTGGCTATCATGCCTTCACGCACCACACATCCCGACAAGGAGGCATGCGCCTCTACCCTCGCACCGGCCCAAAGAATGGTGTTTTCCAAAGCCACGCCTGCGCCGACATGACAATCCATTCCAAGCCAATTCCACCCGTGCAAAGTTGCGCTTTTCTCAATATCTGCTCCGCGCATTTTCCACTGCGGCCAAGGAGTTCCTCCTGGCAACGGCGACTTCAATATCACCGCGCCCGAAGCTAAATCCGTATGAATTTTCAAGTACTCCGCAATCGTTCCAATGTCGCGCCACAGACCCTGATTGAGAATGAGTCCGCCTATTTTTTCTCCGCCCCGCAAAGCATCCAACCACACCGGAACAAAAGAAATTGGAATGTGCGGCGGAATACGTGTCAGAAGCTCCGATGCCACCACGCAGACGCCCGTGTAAAGAAACTCGGGATTATTTTTTCCGAGAGTTTGGCGAATATCGGTGACACATCCCGTCGCGGTATCAAAACCTACATGCAAGGGCCCGCCCGTTGAACGCAAGGCTAAGGTACTAAGGGCATCGCTTTTTTCATGCGCCGCACACAATGCCGCCAAATCCAACGTCGTTAAAATATCACCGTTGTGAACCAACACCGGCCCGGGCAGAAGCAAATCCTCCACATTTTTGAGTCCACCCCCTGTTTCGAGCAGCACGGTTTCATGACGAAACAGAACCGGAATTCCCGCATATTCGGACTGCTTGGGATAATTGGGAAAAATCCGCACAAATTCCTCGGCAAGATGATGCGTGTTGATCACGATGCGCTCGACACCCAACGCGGCGACACGCGCTAAAGTGAACTCCACGAGTGCGACACCACACACCGGCACCAAAGGCTTGGGAACTTGATCCGTGAGCGGACGTAGCCGATTGCCTCGCCCCGCGCAAAGAACAAAAGCTGTTCTAACCTTCACGAGATGTCACCCGTCGGCGCCTCAAACCGCAGGCGCATCGTGACCA
The DNA here is from genome assembly GCA_021463515.1 of Chthoniobacterales bacterium. Taxonomy (GTDB): domain Bacteria; phylum Verrucomicrobiota; class Verrucomicrobiia; order Chthoniobacterales; family JACTMZ01; genus JACTMZ01. Next base: position 16,461 of record JAJTYZ010000079.1, read on the forward strand.
TTTCCGATTCCACAAATCCATGCTTGCGCCAAAAAGCAGGAACCCGCTGCTCAACGCGATCCGCAATCAATGAAATGCGCAGGAATTGTTTTTTTTGCGCAAAATCAATGACGTATTGCAGCAGCTTACTTCCGTAACCTTGCCCGCGATGATCTGCGTGTACCACGAAGTCTTCGAGAATGAGCACAAAGCCCCCTTCTGCCGTGCTGATGGTAAAAAGCAAATTGACCATCGCAATGATACGGTCGCTATTGCGAAGCACGAAAATGCGGCCACGATGAGGCTCTTCGAGAATCAATCTTAGCCCGCGTAATTGCTTGGCCTGGTCAGGACGAAAATCGGAACCTCGGGCAAATAAATCCGCCAACAATTCCGCCATCAGCGGCAAATCTTCCAAGGCAGCAGGTTCAATACGCAACGCGGACATA